>CAXTQE010000016.1:0-9231 GCA_964246225.1 uncultured Acidobacteriaceae bacterium
CTTCAGCGGGCAGGAAGTGGGGGACATCTTCGGCGATCTGTTCGGCGAGATGTTCAACATGGGCGGCAATCGCAAAGGCTCGCGGGTCCAGCGCGGGCGCGATCTGCGCTACGATCTGACCCTTGAGTTTACCGAGGCAGTCTTCGGCGTGGAGCGGGAGATCACCGTACGTCGGGCGGAGACCTGCACGGACTGCAACGGTACGGGAGCGGCCAAGGGACGGCAGCCAACGACTTGCCCGCAATGCAAGGGGGCCGGCCAGATGCGCTTCCAACAGGGCTTCTTTTCGGTCGCAAGGACCTGCCCGCAGTGTGGAGGCACAGGCACGCTGATCACCGACCCATGCAAGACGTGCAACGGTCAGACGGCAATTGAGCGGGAGCACACGCTGCTGGTAAAAGTGCCGGCGGGCGTGGAGCAGGACACTCGCATTCGGTATACAGGCGAGGGCGAGGCGGGACGCTATGGCGGCCCATCGGGCGATCTGTATGTCGTACTCGCGGTGAAGAAGCACAAATTCTTCGAGCGTGATGGGGACGACCTCCACTGCATGATGCCGATCTCGTTTCCGCAGGCGGCGCTTGGGACCGAGCTGGAGATCGAGACGCTCGAGGGCCCGGAGTCGATCAAGATTCCGGAGGGCGTGCAGAGCGGACGTGAGTTCCGGCTGCGTGGCAAAGGCGTGCCACACCTCAACGAGCGGGGCAAAGGCGATCTGATCGTGGAGGTTCGGGTGGAGACGCCGGCGAAGCTAACCAGCAAACAGAAGGACCTAATGCGTCAGCTAAGCGAGACGATGGTGGTCGAAAATGAGCCGCACTCGCGTGGGTTGCTGGATAAGATGAAGGATATGTTCAGCTAAGGATGCAGTCGCTCCTGAAGCCAGGCTCCCACGACGGCGACAGCGGCGATCGCGGCTGTTTCAGCGCGAAGGATGCGCGGGCCCAGCGTAACGTGGGTCCAGGCACGTTGCGTAAAAAGAGCCATCTCGTCGGAGGTCCAGCCGCCTTCCGGCCCGATGGCTAGGGCCACCCCGTTTGCAGCCTCAAGGCCTGAACCGAGCGCCTCCCGAAGAGTGACAGTCTCCTCCGTTTCGCTGAGGAGAATGCGACTCGCGGCGTGTTCCGCTTCGATGGCCAGCTTCAGTGGTGTAGGATCGGCAATCTCCGGGACCTGGGTGCGGCGGGACTGCTGGGCAGCCTCATGCGCGATGCGCCGCCAGCGTTCAACGCGCTTTATGGCCGCCTGGGCGAGATGTTTTTCGGTGCGCCGGGCCAGGATGGGAGTTATGCGGGCCACGCCAAGCTCGGTAGCTTTCTCAACAGCCCACTCGAAATGATCGTATTTGAAGATGGCCAGGTAGAGATGCAGTGGAAGCGCGGCGTCGGACTCAAGTTCCTCATGCAGGACAAAGTCGACGCGATCCGACGCGACCGAGACGACTTCGGCCCGATGTAGAAAGCCGCCGGCAACGACGTCGAAGATTTGGCCGCGCTCGGCTCGGAGGACACGCGCGAGGTGGGCGGCCTGGTCGCCGGTGAGCGCAGCGTGGGTTGGGTGTCCGGATTCCGGGGAGAAAGTATCGGCGATCCAGCGGCGTCGGGTCATAGAAGAAATGAGTGCACTTCAAGGCTTGGGAAGGGTGACGGAGACGGTTTGCAGATGGTAAAGATCGATCTTGATAACAGCCGAGGCGCGCGCGTCCCAAAGGCTTTGCGCGATATTAAGGCTGAAGACGCTAACGCCCTGCACGGACTTGCCTGGATCAATGGAGGTGTCTTGAAGTGACGGCTGTTCCACCAGCTTTTTCAGCTTGGGAAAGGATTGCTCGACGGTAGTGATGTCTTGTTTGCTGAGCGCTGTCTCCGTAAGTTCCGCGCCATTCGAATCGGTAAGCGTGAGAGAAACATGGTCGACGGACACCGAGTTGTGCATGCCGTTATCGAGACGGATGGTAGAGGCGACGAAGAGTGTCTGAGCGACCTCATTTTGTCCGACCACGATGGATTGTGCTTTGTACACGGTGGAGGTTGGAAGGGTGTCGGTGTGAAGCACCTCAGCCTTGACAGACGTCGCATGGAAAAGATGAACGGCGAACAACGAAGCAAAACCTAAAACAACCAAGGCCAACAAGAGGGGCAGAAGAATCGAGCGACGCTCAGGCGAGGCAAACGTAGGATCACTCACCTAGCCATCGTAGCAGCGCCGATATCAGTGCTCGACGGCGTATTCATCCAGGAGAACGGAGATTAGCGCAGCTGTGGGTACGGCTACCAGCGCACCTACAATTCCTGCCAGCGCGGTGCCGATCAATAAAGCCACCAGGACCGTCAGACCCATCAAGTTTACTGAGGAACGCATAATGCGAGGAGTGAGGACGGCGTTTTCTAGGTTCACATAAATGAGATAGAAAATGAGTACGCCGAACATCTTCGGCCAGGAGTCGAGCGAGGCACTGATCAGAGCCAGGGTAACGCTGAACGCCGCTCCAGCAATGGGAATGATATTAAACAGTCCCATCATGACTCCTAGCAGCACGAAGTATCGAACGTGCAGAAAGCCAAAGACGATGAGGGAACATACGCCAATGCTCAACATGAGAAGGCCCTGCCCGAAGAGCCATTTACTCATCTTTACCTCAGCTTTTTTGAGCGTCGCATCTAGGCGGGGACGACTCTGAGCAGGCACGACTGACAGAAAAAACTCGTATGCGTGATCACCCTCAAGGATGAAATAAATGCAAAGGAACAGGCAAGTCAAAATATCAAAGATGTGGGAGAGCCAAAGGGGTAGCGAACTGAAGAGATAAGCTCCGGCTGCGCCCGCGAAGTTCTCAAGCTTCGTGCCGAGTTCATCCACGCCAAACCGATCCGCCATCGGCAGCTTTTTGAGCTTTCCGATAAGGACGGGAATGCGTGCAGGAAGATCAACCAGAAAGCCGCGCAGATCCCGCACCACGGGAGGAAGGCCAATAGTAAAGAAGAGGGTAAGCACCACGATCGCCGTCAGTAAGAGTAGAAGAACGGCCACAGCACGGGATGGCTTGTATTTGCGAATGCTGCGTGTGGTTACCCACCGGACCGCAGGTCCTAAGACAACCGCGAACAATGCTGCAACATAAATAATTTCAAGCTCTTTAAGGAGCTTGTAGCACACGGCTAGGAGGAGAAATACTCCAAAGCAGAAAATAATATTTGCACGTGTAGTAGTACGCTTCTCGGTCGCAACGGAGGGCGTCGTCAGATTGCTCGTTGGCGGGTATGAGGTTCGAACCTGGGGCAAAGTAGACAATTCCGACTCCTGCTGCGAAAAATACGAAGATTTTACTTCAACCTAGGATGCACTCTAATCGTGAATAGCAGACTGCAAGGCTACTTTTTGCTCCTTCGCTCACTTTGCCGCATGTTGAAGCCGCTGAAGGATTTCTAGGATGGCCTCCGCAGTCTCTGCCGGTTCCTGCTCGCCGGTAGCGACGGTATGCCGGGCGAGGCGGCGGTACAAAGGCACGCGTGCATGGAAACGCGCCTCGGCCTCGGCGGGATGGGTCAGTACAGGACGTACATGCCCCGGCGCGGCAAACGTCTGCAGCATGCACCGGTCGTAGAGGATCGGGAAGGGAGCTTCAAGGTAGATCAGCAATGTACCAGGCGTTTGTTCGAGCAGAAGCCGGTTCGTCAACCCTTCAGGCGTGCCTCCACCCAGAGCGAGCACCGTGCAGCTCTGCGCGAGCGCGTTGGCCAGAGCGCTCGATTCGAGCCGCCGAAAGTGGGCCTCGCCATGGAGCGCGAAAAGCTCTGCGACCGAAGATCCGGCACGCGCCTCAAGATGCGTGTCCAGATCGAGGAACGTCCATCCAAGGCTCTCGGCAAGCAGGCGGCCAACCGAAGTCTTTCCCGCACCCATGTAGCCCATCAAGAGGATGCGCCGAACTTCAGAGGGCGCGGTGGCCGAAGAAGGCCTGGCGGGTTCGGCTTGGAGGGCGTTGGCGGTCATCGAAGATTCCTTTCAGAAGTGGAGGAGTACGGAGCAAACGAAAGCCGCGACCTGTGTGGTCGCGGCTGAGAGGAAGAGGAAGAATGTGCTGGCTACTCGCCTAAGAGACGCACACCCGAACCACCCGCAGCCGCGCAACGCCACCCATAGCTGCGGAAGCTAAATCGAGTTGTGGCCGGGATGAGGTGCGTCAGCATTCTGTGCATCAGAGTACACCCGGGGCGCGGAAGGTTGCAATCAGTTGTCGTCCTCCCATGAAAGCAAACAGCGGGCTAGAATCTTACGGAGCAGCTTAGGGATTGTTGGCAATGGGATTGAGTGACGAAGCTTTCGAGGTGATGTGCCCGGAGTGCCTGGGCGTGTTGAAGATCGATCCCGTGACGCGTGCAGTCATCTCGCACACCGCTGCGCCACGTAAGAAGACGTTCGAAGATCTGGAGCAGGCAAAAAAAGCCCTTGCGGAGGCCGATGCGCGGCGCGAGTCGGTGTTTGCGCAGTCGATGGCGGCGCAGAAGAACAGCGAGGACGTACTGGCACGCAAGTTCGCCGAAGCCATGAAGAAGGCAAAGGAGAGTCCGGTAACGGAACGGCCTTTGCGGGAGTTCGACCTCGAGTAGCGACGTCGCTTACTCTCGTCCCTGTGCCTACGTACACGGTCCCCGGCGCTTCAAGTTAGTAGATCTGTATTCGCAATCGCGGGAACACGGCTACCTTAAGCGTGTTGCGCAGCGAAACTTTGGCCACCCGTGGATGCATGCAACAGAGGCGGCGAAGCTTTGAAGCGAACGCAAGGCTAAACTAGGGTATGCCTCCTATTTTGAATGCCCAGGGCATCTCAAAGCGCTTTGGCGCGGTTCCCTTGTTTGACGAAATCTCTTTTACCGTTGCAGACGGCGACCGCATTGGGCTCATCGGGCCGAATGGAGCCGGAAAGTCGACGCTGCTGAAGGTGCTGGCCGAGGAAGAAGATCCCGACGCGGGCGAGGTAGCGACGCGGAAGCGGGCGCGCATCGGCTACATCCGGCAGGAGTCCACGTTTGCTCCTGGGTTGACGGTTCGCGATGTGCTTGAACGCGCTCTGATCGCGGGCAATGTGGCCGAGGCGGAGCGCGAGGGCAAGCTGCGCGAAACCAGCGGCCGGGTTGGCTTTCCGGAGACGACGGCAGAGGCAGCCACGCTTTCAGGCGGCTGGCGCAAGCGGCTGGCCATTGCAGAGGCCATGGTGAGCGGCCCGGATGTGCTGCTGCTCGACGAGCCGACCAACCACCTGGACCTGGCCGGCATTGCGTGGCTCGAAGAGACGTTGCGGGTGGCACCGTTTGCGTGCGTGATGGTCTCGCACGACCGCTACTTCCTTGAGAACGTGGCGACGGAGATGGTGGAGCTTAACCGCGTCTATGCCGAGGGGCTGCTGCGGGTCAAGGGAAACTACACGACATTTCTCGAAGGCAAGCAGCAGTATCTCGACGCCCAGTCGAAGCTGCAGGATGCTCTCAAGAACAGGGTCAAGATTGAGACGGACTGGCTGCGTCGCGGACCAAAGGCGCGGACGACGAAGTCGAAGGCGCGCATCGACAGCGCCAACGAGCTGATCGGTCAGCTGAAAGAAGTCAACCAGCGCACGCAGACGACGAGCGCTGGCATCGATTTTTCAGCGACCGAACGGCAGACCAAGCGGCTGGTCGAGTTCGACCACGTGCAGTGTGTGCTGGGGGAAGGACCGACGGCGCGAACGATCGTCGAGGACCTGAGCTTCCTGATCACAAATGGCGTGCGTGTGGGACTGGTGGGGCCGAATGGCAGCGGTAAAACCACGATCCTCCGTCTGCTCAGGGAAGAGATCCAGCCGACGCGCGGCGAGATCAAGAAGGCAGCCTTTCTGAAGACGGTGTACTTCTCGCAGATGCGCGAGCTGGACGAGGCGGTGACGCTGAGGCGGGCGCTGGCGCCGGATTCCGACTCCGTCGTCTACCAAGGCCGCGTGGTGCACGTGGCGAGCTATGCCGCAAAATTTCTGTTTACGAGCGAGCAGCTAAACCAACCGGTGGAGCGGCTGAGCGGAGGAGAACGCGCGCGGGTACTCATCGCCAAGCTGATGCTGGAACCGGCGGACCTGCTTCTGCTCGATGAGCCGACCAACGACCTGGACATCCAAACGCTGGAGATCCTGGAAGAGAGCCTGCTCGAGTACACAGGCGCGCTGGTCCTGGTGACGCACGATCGGTTCATGCTCGATCGCGTCTCAACGGTCGTACTGGGGCTGGACGGCAAGGGCGGTGCGCAGCGGTTCGGAGACTATTCGCAGTGGGAGCAGTGGCGCGGAGAGAAGGTGGAAGAGGCGATTGCGCCTTCGCCGGGAAGCTCAGCCCAGGGTGTAAACACCAATGGGACAGGCAAGAAAAAACTCTCCTACCTGGAGGCGCGAGAGTACGCGTCAATCGAGCAGAAGGTAGACGAGGCGGAAACTCGGTTGAATGCGGCTCGGGATGTGCTCGATGATCCTGCGGTGTCGACCAATGCGGAGGCCCTGACCAAGGCTCTGCACGAGATGGAGCAGGCGCAGGAAGAAGCCGACGGACTCTACCTGCGGTGGGCGGAGTTGACCGAGAAGGCAGGCTGATGCGCCTTCCCGGTCACGATCACGCAAGAAGCCGATTCAGGCTGCGCACCGCAAGCGCCACCGCTGCGACGTCCCCGCTTAGCGCCACCGGCAGGTCCGGGACGCCCACACTCTTGGTCAGGCCCTGTCGCGCGTAGAAGCCACCGTACGTTCCAATGGCAGCTCCCAGCGCGCCGATCGCAATGCCACCCACCACCGGCCGGCGGAACGCGGTGGCGACAATCGCGCCCACCAGCCCACCCAGCGTCAGGCGTCCAAAGAGCGCGACCGGAGAGGTGCGGTTCGGCGTGTTCGGCAACTTGTCGCCGACATACTCACCGACCGCCGCCGCCGTGGTGACGCCGACGCACACCGGATGCGCGACCCATGCAGCCCAGGTGCCCTCCAACGGGAGCTTGCCCTGGTAAGCAAACCAGGCAGTCACGGCGATAGGCGTAAACGAACGCAAACCCGCGCTCACGCCCAGAAGCGTGGGAGCAACATGCGCGACAATTAGTGATTTCTTCATTCGATCTCCTGATCCAATCTGTTCCTTGAACGACGCTCACCCGTATGGATGCACGTATGCGGGCGCCCGTGTATGGACTGTGCGCTATTCTGCAAACCATGCTGAAATGTTCGCTGGGTTGGATGGTTCTATCGGCTTCGTTCGTGGCAGCAGCACAGGATATGGCGCGACCCGCTGTGCCGCATCCCATCGTGCTGCGCGCGGCGCGTATGCTGGATGTCCGCTCCGGGCGGCTGGTTTCGCCTGGCTTGGTGGTGGTGGAGGGCGACCGCATCGTTGCGGGGCCGCCGCCTGCCAATGCCGAGACGATCGACCTCGGCAACATGACATTGATGCCGGGCATGATCGACGCGCACGTTCACCTCTTTCTCCACGTGGGCGCGGAGGACCTGCAGACGGTTGAGGAGTCGGTGCCGCAGCGAACCCTGATCGCGATGGATGCGGCTCGTGCCGACCTGATGGCGGGATTTACAGCGGAGCGCGATATGGGAACCGAAGGCGCGGGCTGTGCCGACACGGCAGTACGGCACGCCATTGATACGGGTCTCTTCCCCGGGCCGCGCATGCGCATGAGCTGCAACGCCATCGACATCCTGGGCGGGCACGAGGATGCCATCCACTACAATCCCGCGCAGCACATCCTCTCCAACGCCGACTACGCCAACTCCGCCGACGAGATCGTAAAAGTCATCCGCGAGCAGCGCAAGGAAGGCGCGGACTTCACCAAGATGTACGAGACTGGGCGGGATCGCTACGACAACGGTGTCTTCTCGACGCCGTACCAGTTCACCGAGGCTGAACTTCGTGCGGGCGTGGCGGAAGCAGCGCGCTTCGATCCGCGGCCGGGCCATGGCGTAGCCGTGCATGCCACGGGTGAGCCCGGCACCGGGTACGCGGTCGCGGCGGGGGTCATGTCGGTTGACCACGCATATCTGCTCAGCGAGCAGACCATGCGCAGGATGCGAGACAAGGGAATCCCCGCCGTGCCCACCTTCGCCATCAGCGAGTACTTCGCCGAGCATGCCGCGTCGCCCGAAGCCGCAGCGCACCGGAAGGCGCAACAGGCGTTCCACGCAGCGGAGTTCCGGAAGCAGCTGGCAGCGGGGGTGCCGATGGCGGTGGGCTCGGACGTGGGCCCGTTTCCGCACGGAACGCAGGCGCGAGAATTGGAGCTGATGGTCGCGTACGGAATGTCCGCGCCGGACGTGCTGAAGGCGGATCTGCTGAACGGAGCGAAGCTGCTGGGGTGGGAAGGGCAGATCGGCGACCTGAAGCCGGGCTTTTACGCCGACGTCATCGCCGTTCCTGGTGACCCGACCCAGGATATCTCGGTGGTCACAAAGGTCGGGTTTGTGATGAAGGACGGCGTGATCTACAAGCGGCCGTAAAGCTATTTCTCGTCGGCGGTGGGCCCGAAGGTGCTGGGGACGGGAACGTCAAGAAGCCGCAGGTAGACGCCGAGCTGGGCGCGGTGGTGGATCATGTGGTTCAGGGCCGCATTGCGGTAGGCCTGGTAGCGCGGCATCGAGAAGACCGTGTTCCCTTGGCGGCTAAGAGTGAACGTCTCGGCAAACGCCTCGTCCGAAGTGTTCTTGAGCGCTTCGACGGACTTTGTGGCAAGCGCTTCAAAGTCCGCCATGAGCTTCTCTTTGGTCTCCATGCGAAGGATCGTGCGGGGATCGTCCGGACCTCCGGCGTTCACGTTGGCGTGGGTAAGAATAACGCCGACGAAGCCGGCAAGCTCGGCGGTGTGACCGGCGAGGCGGCTGAGCGGCATCGACTTCTCGTGCGACTTGAAATCTTTCTGGCCGTCGGGGACGTTGGCCAGAACTTTGCGTGTTTTGCCGATCTCGGCTTCGAGCTCGGGCAGCAGCAGTTCACTAAGCTTCATGGTTCTCTCCAGGTGCTAGATGCCGGTGGTGTTGAAGCCGCAGTCGACGAACGTAACCTCGCCCGTGATGCCGCTGGCGAGCGAGCTCGAAAGGAAGGCGGCCGTGTTGCCCACTTCAAGCGCGTCGACATTGCGGTGAAGCGGGGAACGCTGCTCGACGGCGTTGAGGATGGAGGAGAAGTCTCCGATGCCGCGGGCGGCGAGCGTCTTGATCGGCCC
>CAXTQE010000016.1:9331-41825 GCA_964246225.1 uncultured Acidobacteriaceae bacterium
GGCATGGACCAGGATGTGCACCGTCGAATACGCCTCCCCGATGCGAGCGAAAACAGCCTCAATCTGCTCGTCGTAAGCGACGTCGCACTGGAACGTCTTGGCGCTGGGCAGCTCGGCGGCGAGAGCTTCGGCGTCACGCTGCAGACGCTCCGACTGGTAGCAGATGGCGAGCGAGGCGCCCGCTTCCGAGAGCTTCTGGCAGACGGCCCAGGCGATGCTGCGTTTGTTGGCCAGGCCGAAGACGACCGCGACTTTGCCCTTCAGATCAATCATGCTTGCTTAGAACTCCTGCGTTTCGTCGTTCAGGATAGCAGCCTACGCCAAAAGAAAGTCGTACTGCTCGCCGGTAAGGGGAACGACCGAAAGTCGAAACTGGCGGAAGAGGGTTGAGTCAGCAAAGACGGCTGCCTCGCGGAGTTCGGCAAGGGTCTTTTCGCGTTTCAGGCGTTTGCCGGCCTTGATCACGACTTTCGGGTTTTTGGGATCGGCGGCGTCCACCGAGACGACCGCGGCGGTCCCGACCGCAGCCTTGCCGGTGTTGGAGTGATAAATCACCAGCTTTTCGCCCTTCTTCATGGAACGAAGCGAGAGCAGCGCCTGGTTGTTGGAGATGCCGTCCCAGACAGTCTCGCCGTCCCGGAGCAGGTCGTCGAAGGAGTATTTCTCGGGTTCGGTTTTGAGCAGAAAAGGCATGCAATCAGCCTACCTAGAAAGCTCCGCTTGCGTACAGCGATTTGCTGCAAACAGGCACTTACAAGTTGAAGAGCTCACGCAAACGTTTGGTCTGGTTGCGACTGACGGGGATCTCCGTGCGCTTGGGGTCATCCATGCGAAGCTGGTAGCTGGATTTGAACCAAGGGACAACCTCGTGAATGTGCTGGAGGTTGACGACAAAGGAGCGATGAGCCCGCCAAAAGGTCTCCGGGTCGAGCAGGTCCATCAGCTCTTCGAGCGTGCGGCAGTTGGACTGGCCCTCGACGCTGGCGGTGGTGACGAGAATGGTCCCCTCGTCGATCGAAGCAAAGCAGATCTCTTTCTGGTCGACCAGGAGCAGGCGGTTATGGGCGCGAACGACGACCTTGCCGGCACCAACTTTGACGGCAGAGGGCAGCTTGGTCTCTTCCACGAGACGGAGCAGCGCGTCGAGTTTGGCGGCGGTATTTGGCGGCGTGGGAGCCGGGAGTCGGGCGCGGGCCTTCTCGAGGGTGCGAGCGACGCGGGTGCGATCAAAGGGCTTAAGCAGGTAATCGACAGCGTTGACTTCAAACGCACGGACGGCATACTGGTCATACGCCGTGGCAAAGACCACCTGAGGAAGCGGGGTCTGGTTATGCATAAGCTTTTTGAGGACGCCGAAGCCATCAAGGCCAGGCATCTGGACGTCCAGGAAGACGACATCGGGAGCGTGAAGATCGATCAGTTCAACGGCCTCGATGCCATTGGCGCCCAGGCCTACGACCTCGACATCGCCGGTAGATTCAAGAAGGTACTGAAGCTCCTGGCGGGCGAGCGGTTCGTCGTCGACGATGAGGATGCGGAGGACCACTTGGCGATTGTACGTTTATGGGAGCAGACGTCAGCGTAGAAAGAGGGCACCGAAGCAACAGCTAGTCGCGGAAGGCGCGGAGGCGGGCGGGCGACTCGTCCTGCTGGAGGTCGTGGCCGCACTGCTTGCAGAAGACGTCCGTAATTTCGACACCGCGGAAGCATTGTCCGCAAACCGGAGCCATCTGAAACTGGCACTGCGGACAGAAGTGATAGCTTGACGCGATCTCGGTGGAGCAGTGCGGGCAGCGGGAGAGCATGGGCTGACGCAGAAGGAAGTAGACAACTGCGCCGATGCCGCCGGGCATCATGATGACGATCAGCATCCAGAGTGGCGCGGGCATATTCCGCCGCTTGACGTCGCGGCTGACGTAGCCGACAAGCAGGACGTAGCTGGCCACCAGGGTGCCCCAGGAGTAGCCCATCAGCAGCCGCATGGGCAGCAGCTCGTGCTTGTGGTGGGGAAGTACGCCGTGGAACAGATACTGCATCGCAGCGAAGGCCGCGATGGCCAGCAGAATCGACCAGACAGGAATCATCCCCAGGTCGTCCGAGCGGACCGGCTGCCGAACCAGTGCCGCGTCGTCGGTACGGCTGAAGGTGGCTGAAGGGTTCTCAGATTGCCAGGGAAGTTTCATCGTGCATTGTTCTCGTGATCGGCTTTGAATCCATTGGGTCCGCCGCGTCGAAACCACAGGACGGCGAGCAGGACGGCAGAGATGGGCAGACACCAGATCATCAGGACCAGCATTTGCTGATTGGCGTCGGGCAGGCCGGTGGGGGCAAGTTCATACTGATCGAGAATGCTCCAGACAGCGCAGACGAGGACAACAAGCAAACCTCCGCTGACGGTAAGCGGAATCCAAAGGCTGCGGAAGGTTTGTTTCCGAGCCTCGATCGTTTTGGCGCGCTCTCGAACGACCCGATGCGTCCGGTTGACGATGGCGACAGAAGCCATGGCGCTAAACGGAGAGACAGGTTTTTCCGCAGGTGTGGGACGGGAGGAACGGTTCATCGTGCCCCCTGCGCGTGCGTCTGCCGGAGGCGTTCCACCTCAGGCCTCAGGGCGGCCAGAGCCCGATAGAGGCGCGACTTGACGGTCGAGAGCGGGGCGCGAGTCACGCCGGCAATCTCCTCAAGCGACATCTCCTCATGGAAGCGAAGAGTGAGGACCTCGCGGTAGTTGGGTTCGAGCTGCAGGAGCACTTCGGCGATTTCGGCGCGGTCTTCGCGGCTGGCGAACTGCTCAAGCGGAGACGGGCCATCGATGGCGACTTCAAACGGACGCTCGTCGTCGCTGGCCTCGCTCATCTCGTCAAGCGAGGCCATCTGGCGCTTGCGCGAAAGATCGATGACAAGATTGCGGGCGATGGTGAACAGCCAGGTGTCGAAGCGAGCCTTGCCGTTGTACTGTGCGCCGCGCAGCAGCACGCGCATCCAGGTCTCCTGGAAGAGGTCTTCGGCGACTTCACGTTTTCCCGTCAGAAAAAGAAGATACCGGAGCAATCGGTGTTGGTAGACATCAATCAAATGGTCGAGGACAGCGGGGTCGTTCCGCTTGAGGCCGCGCGCGATGGCGAGGTTTTCCGCCTGCAACAGCTCAAGGCGCGCTGCTTCCTCGTTCCGGGAACGCGCCGTCAAAGCCGCCAGTGTACTCGCCATAGTCACACTCCTCAAGACGGTGGTGTTTTGCGGAAAGTTGCAGCGTTGGGAACAGTTCTACTTTCTTTAGTTTAGCCGTAAACTTGGAAGATGGAAGTGATTTACGGCCTCCACCCGGTAGAAGAAGCACTGCGCGCGGGCGGACGGCGACTGGAATACGTGCTGATGACGCGCGAACGTACGGCGCGTCACGAAGTGGTCACAGAGCTCTGCCGCGCGGCGGGGGTGCGGGTTTCGCAGCAGACCAAGGATCAGCTGACGAAAGTGGCGAAGAGCGATGCGCACCAGGGCGTGGTAGCCGCGGTGCGAGAGCGGAAGTTTCTGGCCATCGAGGATCTGCTGGCGGGGCAGGGCAGGCTGGCCCAGCGATTCTTTCTAGCCCTCGATGGCGTGGAAGATCCGCACAATCTGGGAGCGCTGCTGCGCTCGGCCGATGGGTCTGGGGTAGAGGGTGTGCTGCTTCCGGAGCGGCGAAGCGCGCCCATCTCGGCGGTAGTCGCCAAGACGAGCGCCGGGGCGAGCGAGCATGTGCCGATCGCGCGAGTCACGAACCTGGTGCGGGCGCTCGAGCAGATGAAGAAGGCAAATGTGTGGGTGATCGGGCTCGATGAGCGCGGAACGCCGGACTACACGGAATTCGATTTTGGACGGGATTGCTGCCTGGTCCTCGGAGCCGAGGGCTCCGGCCTGCACGAACTGGTGAAGAAGACGTGCGATTACCTGCTTCGAATCCCGATGGAGGGCAGCGTCTCGTCGCTCAATGTGTCCGTGGCCGGGGCCGTGGTGATGTATGAGGCCCTGCGGCAAAGGTCTGGAGCGAAGTCTGGGTCTGCTCTGGAAGCGCGGACAGAGGCTCCTGCGAAGCCGCGTAAAGGACTGGGGAGTTGATGGAGTTGCGACGAGGTTTGCGGAGCCTGGCATGCGCTGGCTTGCTGTCGAGCGGAAGTCTGGTGTGGGCGCAGCAGCCGGTGGGCAAGGTGGTTTCAGAGGCTCCGACGCAGCGGCAGGTGGCCCCCGACGCGCTGCCCAAGGTTCCCGTGACGAACGACGAACGGACTGCGGTCAGCATCACCGGGACGCGGCTGGATCTGCATCTGACGCCGACCGAGGGCAGGGAAGAGGTGCGGGCCACGCTCACGTTACGAAACGTCAGTGGAGGTGCGGTGCAGCGCATTCCATTGCAGATCTCGGGCTCGCTGCGGTGGGAGAGTGTGTCGATGAGTACACCGGGAGGGCTTCGTCCGGTGGCGTTTACGCAGGCGCCGGTCTCGACGGACACGGACCACACAGGCTTTGCGCAGGAGGCCGTGCTGACCCCGGCAGAGCCGCTCGCCTCGGGCGCGTCGATAACCGTCGCGGTGTTGTATGCGGGGGAGATCCGGCAGTCCTCGCAGCGATTGGAACTGCTGGGGGTGCCCGCTGCCCGGGCCTCGGCGCAGGATTGGGATGCGATTGTGCCCACGACGGACGCGGGGGCGACGGCCTTGCGCGGATTCGGCGACGTGCTCTGGTATCCGGTCGCGGCGGCGACGGCGACGCTCGGCGACGGCAACCAGCTGGTCCAGGTGGCGGCGCGGCAGAGGCTCCTGGGGCTGTCGGCGACGATGGAACTCAGGCTCACGGTGGAGTACACGGGAGATCCGCCCAATGGCGTGATCTTCAATGGCGAGCTCAAGCCGCTCGATCGTGTGCCGGATACGGAGACGGAGCTGATCGACGCAACCCACGGGGTAGCGACGGCGAACTTTCCGACAAGGCCCACCGGGTATCGAACGCCAAGTTTGTTTTTGACCGCGGAGGCCGCGGTGACCACGGACGATCAGCTGCTGGCGGTGGTAACGGCGCATCCGGAGGCGGTGCAAAGCTACGGTTCGGCGGCGGCGCAGGTCAGAACTTTGTTGGCGCAATGGCTCGGGCCGACCCCCCGCTTGCCGATGCTGCTGCTTGGCCACGGAGGAAGCCGTTTTGAGGATGCGGGATTGTTACTGCTGGATTTACAGCCGGGGCAGTCGAACGCGCAGATCCTTCCAGAGCTGATCACACCGTTGACGCATAGCTGGTTTGGGCCGGGGCGCGGGGAGGTCCAAAGGGCGGCACTGTGGGTCGACCAGGGCTTGCCGGAGCTGATGGGCCTGCTCTGGACCGAGCGGACGTTGGGCCGGCCGGCCGCGCTCGCTGAGCTCGGGCAGGCCTCGGCGCTGCTGGCGCTGGCAGAGCCGGATTTCTCGGCGCATCCAGACGTCGTGGGTGAGCCTCTGCCCGAAGCAAGCGCAGAGGTGTACCTGCGACTGAAATCGGCGTCGGTGCTTTGGCAGCTGCGCGAACTGCTGGGCGATCCGGTGCTGCAGGCCTGCCTGGCAGGGTGGCGGCACAGCGTGAGCGTAAACCCGAAGCTGGAAGGTGAGCCGAAGGCGTTTCAACGAGCGCTGGAGACTGCGGCGAAGCAGGATCTGGGATGGTTCTTCGACGACTGGGTGAATCGGGACCGCGGCCTGCCGGACTTGACCATCGTTTCAGCGACTCCCCGTGCGGTTCCGGCGCAAGCGGGTAAAAGTGCGGGATACCTGGTGGCGGTAGAGGTCCGGAACGATGGAGACGCGGTCGCGGAGGTTCCGGTGACCGTGCACGGGGTGACGACGAGCCAGACGGAGCGGCTCAGGATTGCGGCCCATTCCAGCAATTCGGTGCGGATCGTGTTTGAGGATCAGCCGCAGTCTGTGCAGGTAAACGACGGAAGCGTGCCGGAGGTAAGGACGACGGTGCACACGGTGGAATTACAGAGGTGAGCGGCATACACCTGCTTCACCCGACATCATTGCGCCGATGGGAAGAAAGCCTGGCTCAGTGAAGATGTTTGCGGCGGGCAGGCGTGCGGGCGACCGGCGCGAGCGTCCAGGTCTGCACGCCAAGCCAGGGCCGGGTAGCAATCAGGTCGACGTGGATGGGAGCTTCTAAAGCGGGAACGAGCTCTGGGTCGGTTTGCGCAGGGAGGGCGTCGCGGAGACCATCTCCGAACTGTGGCAGGGCGGAGGCAAAGGCGAGCAGGCGACTGCGCAACACGGAGCCTGTGAGGTGGAAACGCAGCCCGGCGTGATCGGCCTGGACGTCCAAGGAAGCCGGGGTAGAGCCGCCCAGATCGAGCGGAACCGAGCCCACGGTCCACTCGCCGGCGGAGAACTGACCATCCAGACCGACGCCGGTGAGAAAGGGCTGGACGTTGGGCAAGGCGAGTTGTGCAGAGAGAATGTGAAAGGTGGCTTCCGGGCTGGCGCAGCAGGAGAAGGTGCCGGACAGTTGGCCGGCCGCCATCAGTTGCGCGGGGACTCGTTGGCTGACGAGGCGCAGCGCTGCCAGCAGGCGGTCGGCGGGCAGGTTTGCGACAGTTCCGTCGAGGATGGCCGTGGAGGGTTTTGCAAGCGCGGGAAGCTCGCCGGTGAAGGTAAGCGCTGCCGGCCCGCCGGCCAAGGGTCCTGGATCCGAGAGCGTTATACCTGGTGGCCAGGAACAGCGTATGCCCGTGAGCCGATGGAAAAGGTCGCTGGCCTGTGCCCTGCAGGCGAGACTGGCATCCAGCGTCTGAGCCGGAACGAAGTCGGCGCGGTGAACGCCGGTGAGCTGCAGGCGGGTTTCGAGGGTGTTTGCGCCCAGGGTGCCGAGAACGCTGGTGTGCAGGTTCATCTCGCCACGGAAGCCTGCGTCGGCACCGGTGACAAGGGTGCTGACCGCGCCTAGAGGGGCGAGCGACCAGTCGGCAGAAAGATCGACGGGCACGTTGGGCATGGTTTCCGCTTTGCCCAGCGTGCCCTGAAGACGCAGGCGGCCAGTGTCGGCTGGTGCACTGTCGGTGCGGGTCGGATGGCCCTCAAGGCGGAGCTTCCACTGCTGCGGCTGGGGAAGCCAGAGGGCGAATTCTGCGTCGGTAAGCGAGAAGGGAAGCTTCTCGAGGTTTCGCTTGATGTTGACGCGGGCGTTGGCGGCTTCGATGTAGGGGAACCGGGGCGCGGATCCGATGGCCCGCTGGGCGGTGGGCGCGGCGTCCAGGCGCGAGGCCTGGAGGAGGATGCTCTCGATATTCCAGCGGCCATCCGAGCGCTGAACGAGATTAAGGCTGGTTTCGTCGAACGAGATGCGGGAAAATTCGACGCGGCGACGCCAAAGGGAAGACCAGCGGAGGGTGGCGCGAACGGAGTTGGCCCGGAGGACGGGCTCGGAGCCAAAGGAGGGGTCTTCGCTGACGACCAGGTTGGTCAGCGTCAGGGCCGGCAAAGGAAGCAGCGAAAGGTTCAGGGAATCCATGTGGACGGGACGTCCAAGGCTGGCCGCGATGCTGCTGGCGGTCTGGCGGCGAAAGCGATTGACATTGAGCAGAGGCGGCAGGACGAGCGCGAGCAGCACAGCCAGCAACACGCAAAGGGCGTACGCGACCCGGCGGCGATCAGGAAGGCGGAGCGGTCTGGGCTCAAGGTCTTCGGGGTCGAAGTCGGGCTCCAGCTCAGGCAGGGCGTCGACGGCTGGTTGAGGCGTGGGGCCGGCCTGGACGGTACGTTGCCCCGGTTCCCGGCCTGTTGCGTCGTGAATCATCCTGTGTCTTCCGGAACGCTACTTAATAAGGTGCAGGGTGCGCTTCCAGCGGGTCTTATCGAAGACGTGCAGGGCGGTGGTGAAAAAGGAGCCGACGCGCGCGCCGAGGCTGGCCTGCTGTTGATCCATCTGGTCGGCGGTAGTCTGGAAGGACCAGTAGTTGAACAAGGGGCGGCCAAGAATATTTTCGCGTGGCACGAACCCCCAGAAACGGCCGTCAAGGGAGTGGGTGCGATTGTCGCCCATGGCGAAGACCTTGCCGGGAGGGACTACGAGGTCGCCGTTGACGACGTGGTTGGGCAGGTCCTCGGACCAGACTTCGAGGTTTGGCGGAGCGCCATTGGCAGGGAAGTCGTCGCGGGCAGGCTCATACGCGTCCTGCGGGTCTTCGTCGTTCTGCACGGGGCGGGCGTAGGGTTCGTTCTGGGCCACACCATTGAGATAGACGACACCGTGCGAAAGGTGGAGATGGTCACCGGGAATCGCAATGGCTCGCTTGACGAGGACGATGTCGGGTGGATCCGGGGGCTGCGGGTTGGGTTTAAAAAACACGATCACGTCGCCGCGGCGGATATCGCGATAGTGCATGAAGAAGGCCCACTTCGTCGGTGGAGCGAACGTCATTCGGTCCACAAAAACATGGTCGCCGATCAGGAGCGTGTTCTCCATGGAGCCGGAGGGGATGACGTAGTTTTGAAAAATAAAGCTCATCAGGAAGAGGCCGATGGCGAACACAGTGCAGATGGAGGCGATGGACTCCAGAGGGGTCTCAACCTCGGCTTCTTTGGGAATGGACTCGACCGGTGGATCGTTGACGGTCTGCTCTTCCATGATCTCTGACTTCATACGCTGCGCTCTCCAGGAACTGGGTACGCCTTCCAGTGTAAGTCCAAGGCGAGTTTGGCGGGGCGGAATCAGTACGAAGACGCCGCAGAGAACGCCGAAGGAAGCCCGGAGGTGTGCAGAAGCGTTACTGGACCACGCGGAAGGTTCGGTCCCAGCGGGCAATGCCGGTGTGGGTGTGCGCGGCGGAGGGGGGCAGCGAGGCGATCCTGTCGTCAGACTCGTCGGTGCCAGGCTGGCGGAAGGAAAAGTAAATCAGCAGAGGCTTGCCGACGATAGCGGCACGTGGCACGAAGCCCCAGTAACGGCTGTCCTCACTGTTGTTGCGGTTGTCGCCCATGACGAAGTAGGCGTCGGGCGGGACGGTGATCTCGCCCTGATGGACGAGGTTGCGCAGCCGAATCCACCAGTTGGGATTCACCGTGGCGTCCATGCTGTGGAGCGAAGGGAAGTCGTCGCGGAAGGCGTCGGGAGCAACAGCCCGGTGAATGGCGTAGGGTTCGCGGAGGGGCTCGCCGTTGAGAAAAACGACGCCGTCGTGCAGGTGCAGGCGATCCCCGGGAACACCGATGACGCGTTTGACGAGGTGGACCGCCGGATTGTCGACTGGGTCGTGGAAGACGACGATGTCACCGCGCACAATCGCCGAGGGCGGCAGAAAGCGGGTGACACCAGGGGTGTCCAGCTGCTTGTCCATCAGGAGGAAATCGCCAACCAGCAGCGTGGGTTCCATGCTCGAGGAAGGAATCCGGATCGGCTGAACGGTAAAAGTCATTAGAAACAGCGCGAGGATCAGAACGTAGAGCAGCGACTGGACGGAAGGCAGCAAGCCGGAAGGTTGTGGCCGTGTGGGGCGTGCCGGCGAGGCGGCGACAGAAAATGGGGAGTCGGCAGGAGCATCGCCCGGAGAAGTCTCGAGCAGAGCGACGCGGGCCGTAGAATCAGCCACGCCCGGCCTCGTCCTGCTGTAACTGGTGGAGCGCGAGGCGGGCAGCCTTCTGCTCAGCCTGCTTCTTGGTCGAGCCGTCCCCCACGGCCAGACGTTCGGGGTCGCTGGCGCCCTCCAGCCTTACCTCGACGGTAAAGATGCGCTGATGGTCAGGGCCGGATTCGCCGATCAGCCGGTACTGCGGACGTCCGAGGCGCTGGGCCTGGAACCGCTCCTGGAGAGCCGACTTGTAGTCCCCGACGGCGTGGTTGAGGTGCTCGCCGGCGGAGTGCTCGAGGTTGGGAAGCGCTCCGGCAAGGACCTCGGCTTCGACGAAGCGACGGGCAGCCTCAATGCCGCCATCGAGATAGAGCGCGGCAATGAGCGCCTCGACCGCGTTTGAGAAGAGCGCTACATTGGTGCGGCCAGCGTTCTGCTCCGCAGTATGACCCAGCCGAAGCCAGCGGCCGAGATCAAGCCGCGCACCGACCAGACCGAGATGCCGGCGGCTGACAACGGCGGCGCGCAGGCGAGTCAACTCGCCCTCGCGGCAGGTTGGATAGCGGCGACAAAGGGCCTCGGCCGCAAGCAGACCCAGGGCCGCGTCGCCGACAAACTCGAGCTGTTCGTTGTCGTGGGCGGGGTTAGCGGGATCGAGGTGCCGGGCTCCCGGCGCGGCGTCGTAAATGAAGGATCGATGAGTGAGCGCGAGCTCCAGGAGCTCCGGCCGCAGAAACGTGTGGCCGAGAAGGCGTTCCAGCTCCGGGAGGGGAGCTGCCTGTACGGTTGAGGCATCCGGGTTTAGACGGGGGCGGCGCGCCATAAGAACTCTACTGTCTACTCTACCGCTGCAAAAGGGACGAAGCGGACTTGCGGCCGGTCGAGGATGAAGAGTGGGGCGCAAAGCCCGTTGGGAAACAGCACTAGCCAGAGGCTCCCTTTGTGCTGCCGGCTGAGCTGCAGGCGTCCGACTATCGGAGCGGAGGATCGGGTTTGTAGCTTTCCTTCTCCTTCTTGCCGGTAGGGTCGAGCGGCTCTTCTGCCTCTTTTTCCCGGGCTATCTTGGGCACGGCGTAGGGAGTTTTGAGGCCGGTCTCGGCCGCGGCCCTGGCGTCCGGAGCAAGACCGGGAACGGCGAGAGCGGCGTGGTACTCGGTAAGCGCATGTTGCCGCTCGGTGGGTTCCTTGGCATCGTAAAGCCGCCCCAGGTAGATGTGAGCCCAGGCGAGAACGTGCGGGTTGTGGGCTGTGTGAACGACCTCCTCGAAGTCGTCCAGTGCGTCTTTGGGGTCGCTTTGGAGCAGAAGCACGCGGGCTTTGACGAACATGGCGTCGCCACGGTCCTGGTGCGGGTCGGCCAGGGATCGGTCGGCGAGAGACTCCGCGCCGTCCAGGTCTCCTTCCAGAAGCTTTTTCTCGGCAAGCATAAGCCCGGTCGGCGCGGGACGGACGCGGGTGACGAAGTCCGTGGAGCCTTGTGGCAGAAACTGGATCTGTTCGGCCTGATGGCGCACCCGTTGAACGTCCATGCCGTAGACCATCTCGCCCATGCTTTCGGTCAGACCCTCGGGGCTGTGTTCGAGCAGCGCGAACTGGCCGTAGAAGTAGTCCGTCAGCACCCAGCCCTGACGCATGTCGAGCTCCACCTGCTTGCGTCGAAGGATCTCCGCCTGCCGGTCATAGGAACTCATCCCCTCGTCGTAGCGGGCCAGGTCGGCGCGGGCGCGGGAGCCGCTGGGCTTTACGGGCACCGGCCCGGCGTCCAGAGTGCGTGCCTCGATCGCCTTGATCATGCACTCGGTGACGAGCGCAACGACGTCAGACTTGAACAGGAACTCGATCGGAGCTTCCTGCACGGGCTTGAGCAAGGGCGTGAGCCGGGTGATGGACTGGGCGCGGGCATACACAAGCGGGTCGAGGATGTACTGGAGGTAGAGATGGCGGATCTGGTCCAGCCTGATCATGCCGGCGCTGTTCGGCGAGGTGACAATGTCGTAATCGCTGGCGTAAATGCGCGCATTGGGCGTGTTGGGAGAAAGCATGGGCTCAACGAGGATGAGCAGGCGGCGGCCGTCGTAGCTGCTGACGGGAACCTTGAGGTACACGTTGGTGGCGAGAATCATGCGCGTCATCGGGTCGTGGACCCGGTCGACGATCTCCGTATACTCCGGACGGCGCTTCAGCCAGATGGAGTGCAATGAGACCTTGTCGGCAAAATCTCGCAAAAGGGGCAGGATGTTGACGACGCCGAGAGCGTCGGGAGGCATCTCTGTTTCCTCCGCAACGGGTTTTAGCTCGGGCGGAGGAGAAAGGTACAGGGCAAGTGAGATGTACTGGGCGAGCGCGCGGCCGGAGTTGCTGAGCTCGTGCTCGTGGACGTAGCCGCAAAGGGCGTCGCGGCTTTGGCGGGCAAGTGCCGACTCGGCAAGGGCAGCGTCGACGTCGGCGCGAACCTGGCTGCGGACGGGAAGCGAATTGTCTAGCCCAGTGTCGTAGCCGCAGGCGTTGAGCGCTGTTGCCACATCGAAGAGGGCTTCGCTGGTTTCAAGAGTAATGGCCGCCCCTCCGGCCTCCGGTTGACCCGCACGCGGACGCACCGGGCCGGCGCGGTCGGGGGAAGGCGTGGAACTGGAAGAAGAAGACTGGCCCGAAGATGGGGTCTGGGCCGGAACTTCGGTGGCGGCAAAAGCAACTAAAAGAAAGAAAGCCGGGAAAGAACGCATGAAGGAGTCCGTACGGGAAGGTGCCAGGAGCTCGACGAGCCCCGCCAAGAATAAGAGAGTAGAGGCCCCTGGGGCAAGCGGGTTCAGCTGCGAGCCGTCACGGAGACGCCCGAAAAGGTGAGCAGGACCCGGCCGCGCACGGGCTGGCCGAAGACGCGGGCAGGCTCATACACCTGGAGCAGCAGCTGATCGCGCAACTGCATGGCTGTAGAGGTATCGACGGGTCCGGAAAGCAGCGTGTAATTGAAGACACGTCCCGCGTCGTTGATGTCGGCTTCAATAACGATGGTGCCGTCCGAGATGTTGGAAAGTGGCTGGAGTCGAGCCTCGGAGTAGAGATAGTGGGGAGCAGTAAGCGCTCCGAGCGGTTCATCGTTTGCGAGCACCGCCTGAGGCGCGGAGACGACGCCGATGAGCAGCACCAGGGTGCCGACCAGGACAAGTGCGCTGGCAAAGCCGGCGGAGACCTGCAGGAGCATGGGGCGAAGGTGATTTTCCCAGCGAACGGTAAAGCTTTCCGCCCACCTGCCCGTGCGCCGGGCACTCTCGTGAGAGATGGCAAGGCGGAGCTTGAGGCCAAGGTCCTCGGGAGCTTTCACCGGGCCTACACTTTCAAGCACACGCTGCAGGCCGCGCCAGCTCTCGAACTCACGCCGGCATTCCGCGCATCGGTCGAAATGCGCAGCAATCTCCTGCATCTCCCGGCCAGTGTTGGCACCGTCGAGGTAGCTCGAAAAGGACTCACGGACCCGCTGACATGCGGGAGTGCAGATAGTTTCAGGCAAACTCATCGTGCACCTCCAGCCAGGACGCTTCCAAATCCGTCGGCCACCAGGATCTGTTTGAGGGCGGCGCGTCCACGGGTAAGCCGGCTCTTGACGGTTCCGGCGGGCACATCGAGGATCTCCGCAATCTCGTCGTAGCAGAACCCCTCCATCTCGCGTAGCACCACAACGGTCTGGAAGGCGTCCGGCAGCTTGCGAAGGGCATCCTCGACGCGGGCCTTGAGCTCACCTTGCGCCGCGTGATCATAAGGGGAGCCGGCAGCGTCGGCGAGTAACGCGCTGAGGCTTGGGCTGTCGTCACCGTCCTCGGTCTCGGCGACACCAGCAGGCGTGTCGATCGTAAGTTCCTGGCGTTTGTGCCGGCTCCACCAGCGCCTTTGATTAGAGGCTTCATGGAGCGCGATGCGGTAGAGCCAGGTCCGCAGGCTGGCCTCTCCGTGGAAGCTGCGGATGCTGCGGAAGACCTTGATGAAGACTTCCTGGGTAATGTCAGCGGCGTCGGCCGGATCCTGCAGGCTGCGGGCAATCAGCGAGTAGAGAGGTTGCGAATACTGGGCGATGAGCACGCCGAACGCCTCTTCGGAGCCGGCCTTGAGCGCAGCCACCAAGGCTGCATCCTCGGTGCGAACTCCTAACGCGCTTACCAAATTGCCCATGAGAGTGCCCGCCTGCATTTCGGGTGTCCTTTAGCGTACGACTTCTGTGGGATAGGCTGCAACCTTTGTCTATGCGAGTGGAAGATCGAATGACCCATTTTGAAACTGCGCCGCCGGCGGCCGAGTGCTCGCTCACTCTGGGTACTTAGACACCGATGCCCCCTGCAAATGTTCCCAGAAAAGGGACACTCCCGCTATTCCACGTTTGACTCACGGGCCAAGGTGCCGCAAAATAAAGGAAGTGGGCCTGTGGCGCAGCTGGGAGCGCGCTTCCATGGCATGGAAGAGGTCATCGGTTCGATCCCGATCAGGTCCACCAAATACCCCCTTACAACAATTCAGCAAACATGCTTCCGCTGTCGGGCCCGGAAAAGCTCGGCACAGAAGGCAGAGCTGACCCTGGCGAGATAGAAGCATCACTCGACCCGCTCCTCGGTGTGGTGTTTGCAAAAGTTCCATCGATGCTGATTTCGGTACAGCCGCCAAAAACACATGTGCCGAAGAACTTGGAGTCTTCGGCACAAGTGAATAAAAAACTGCGGTTACGCCAGCATGATTTTGTCTGGCGTAATTGGGTAGTTGCGGATGCGCTTCCCGGTCGCATTGTAGATAGCATTGGCAACTGCCGCCGCAGCGCCCGTAATGCCGATCTCGCCAATGCCACGAGCACCCAGAGGATTGAACTTCGTATCCGGAATGTTGAGGCACGTTACGTCAATCGTCCCAATGTCGGCGTTGACCGGTACGTGGTATTCGGCCAGGTTTTCGTTAGCGGTCCGGCCGTAGATCGGGTCGATGTGGGATTCTTCGTGAAGCGCGAAGCTGACGCCCCAGACGATACCCCCCATCAGCTGATTGAGCCCGGTCTTGTCGTTCATCAGCGTGCCGATGTCGTAGGTAGCGACCACGCGGCGAACCTTCACCATGTGCGTGTCCTTGTCTACGGCGACCTCGGCGAAGACGGCTCCCCAGGAGTTGGCGGTATACGCCTCAGCGCCTTCGCTCTTTTCCGCCGAACCCATAGCTTCGATCGGCTTGCCACCGTTCTTCGCGACCAGGTCGGTGAAGCTAACGGACTTGCCGCCATTGGACTTCGCGCAAACGCAGCCATCCTTGGTCTCAAGGTCAGTGGTCTGCATGCCGTTCAGGGGGCCGGAGGGGTCGTTGATGGCGATCTCGTACAGCTTCAGCTTGGCCTGGTTTACCGCATCCTGCACGGCCGGCGTAACCGAAGCCGTCGACTGCGACCCGCCTGAAACCGGTGCCTTGGGCAGGGTGGAGTCACCAAGCTTCGCCACGATGAGGCTGGGATCCATGTTGAACGCGGAGGCGGTCGTCTGCGCCAGCATGGTGTACATGCCCGTGCCCAGGTCCTGGGTTCCGGAGCCGACGAAGACCTTGCCGCCGGGCAGAACGCGCACCACGGCCTGCGCGGAGGAACGGTTCGCAGGATAGGTGGCGGTCGCCATGCCCACGCCAATCAAATTGTTACTCTCCGTAACCTGGCCGGGCGTAGCGTTACGTTTTGCCCAGCCGAAGCGCTCGGAAGCCTGCGCGTAAGCGTCCTTGAGGTGCTTGCCGGTCCACTCGCGATCGTGCGAAGGATCCTTTTCGGCGTAGTTCACCAGGCGAAGCTGGAGGGGATCCATCTTGAGCTTTTCCGCGAGCTCGTCCATGGCGATCTCGAGCACCGCAGTGCCGGGAGCCTCGCCGGGAGCGCGCATAAACGTGAACACGCCCAGGTTCATCTCGACCACTTTGGCCGAGACTGCGTTGGCCTCAGACATGTAAAGCATCTTGGTCGGACCCTCGGCGTGCTCGACGAAGTCCTCGAGTACCGACGCGGTCATGCGCACGTCCTGCTGCATGGCCAGAAGCTTGCCCTCCGCGGTCGCACCCAGCTTGATCTGGTTCACCGTGCTGGGACGGCCGCCAACCGGGCCAAACATCTGGTCGCGCTCGAGCACCAGCTTGACCGGCTTGCCCGTAACCTTTGCGGCCATCACGGCGAGCGGCAGATGCGACCACGACGAGCCCTTTGAACCGAATCCACCGCCCGTGTTTGGACACTCGACGCGAACGAAATCAAGCGGAATGTCAAACAGCTTTGCAATCGTCATCTTGACGCCGGAGATGTACTGGGTAGAGTCGTACAGGTTCAGGTTTTCGCCTTCCCACCAGGCAATCGTTGCGTGCGGTTCCATCGGATTGTGGTTCTGGATCGGAGTGATGTACGTCTGCTCCAGGATCACGGAAGACTTTCCGAAGCCCGCCGTTAGGTCTCCACGCTTGTTTCCTGCCGGCTCCTTGCCGGGATTCTTCGGCCAGCGAGCCTCCGCCAAACGCCCGTGAAAGTCAAGCTGGGCCGGCTCCGCGTTGTACTTGATCTTCAGCTGGCGAGCGGCGAAACGAGCCTCGGGAAGAGACTTGGCCACGACCAGCGCGATCGGCTGGCCGTTGTAGCTGACCTCGGCATCCTGCAGAACAGTCAGAGTGCGGCGTGCCGGAGGCTGCGGAGGAGGCATCGGCAGCTTGGGTGCGTTGAACGGGGTCAGTACCGCGACGACCCCCGATGCCCGCTCAGCGGCTGTTTGGTCGATCGACGCCACCGTACCGTTAGCAATCGTAGCCTGCACGATGAACGCGTAGAGCAGATCCTTCGACGAAAACGGCTCCTTGAACTCGGCCGCATACTTGGACTTGCCGGTCACCTTCAGCAAGCCTTCGTAGCGGTGATCCATCTGCCGAAGGCGCGGATTCGGGGTGTCTGGCTTGGTTGTTTGCTGGCCCATCATGCATTTGCTCCTGTTCCTGCGGCGGCAACGGTCAGGGCGCGTACGATCCCCTGCTTGGCCATTTCGATCTTGAAGGTATTGTGTTCGTAGCCCTTGGCCCCGCGAAGCACGATCTCGGCGGCTTTGGCGTACGTTTGCGGATTGGCAGGCTGGCCGGCGAGCGCCCGTTCGGCTTCTGCCGAGCGCCAGGGCTTATGCGCAACCCCGCCCAGGGCGAGGCCCGCCGACTTGATCGTGGCTCCATCCATCTCTAGGCCGGCGGCAACCGAGATCAGCGCAAAGGCGTAGCTGTTGCGGTCGCGTGCCTTCAGGTAGTAGGCGTTGCGAGCAAAGCGCGGCGCAGGCAGCGTCACCGCTGTGATCAGCTCATCCGGATGCAGGTTGGTCTCAATCTGCGGCGTCGTTCCGGGCAGGCGATAGAAGTCCGCAACCGGAATGCTGCGCTTCCCCTTCGGTCCCTGGACCAGAATCGTCGCGTCCAAGGCCGCCATCGCAACGTTCATGTCGGAGGGATTGGTAGCAATACAGGTCTCGGAGCTGGTCGGCCCCTTGTCGGTCTGGCCAAGAATTGCGTGAATGCGGTTGTAGCCCTGGATCGCCCCGCAGCCAGAGCCTGGCGCACGTTTGTTGCAGGCCGGAAAGCTGATATCGGTGAAGTAATAGCAGCGGGTCCGTTGCAGCAGGTTTCCACCGGTCGTCGCCATGTTACGTAGCTGGGGCGAAGCTCCACTAAGCAGCGCCTGCGAGAGCAGGGGATAGCGCTGGCGGATGAGCGGGTGATCGGCAAGCTCGGAGTTGCGGACCAGCGCGCCAATCGTCACGCCGCCATCGGGGTTCGAGGTAATCTCGGTCAACGTCAGGTGATTGATATCGACCAGCGTGGCCGGAGTCTCGACGCCATACTTCATCAGGTCGACGAGGTTAGTGCCGCCGGCAAGAAACTTCGCCATTGGTGCCGCGCCGGCATGGATAGCGGCTTCAGGGGCGGAGACGCGTTCATAGTTGAAGGGATTCAAGCGCGGGCTCCTTTCGGCAGGCCGGATCCGGGCTGCGTTTGCGCGTGGCGGACAGCCGCGACAATGTTGGGGTAGGCACCGCAGCGGCAGATGTTGCCGCTCATGCGCTCGCGGATCTCGTCGTCGGAGAACTGCGGCGCGTCAGTTTGGCCGCTGTGCCAGCTGACGATCGAAAGATTGTGCTTGGCAAACTCGTCGATCGCCGCGACCGCGGAGCAGATCTGGCCGGGAGTGCAGTAGCCGCACTGGTAACCATCATGCTCCAGGAAGGCAGCCTGCACGGGATGCAGACCTTCGATTCCCTCCGCATGCGCCAGCCCTTCGATAGTGGTAACTTCAGCGCCGTCGGCGGCGCAGGCCAGGGTCAGGCACGCGTTGACGCGGCGACCGTCGACCAGCACCGTGCAGGAGCCGCACTGACCGTGATCGCAGCCCTTTTTGCTTCCGGTCAGGTCGAGATTTTCGCGCAGCGCGTCGAGCAGCGTCGTCCGTGTGTCGATCGTCAGCGGGTGCGTCGCGCCATTCACCATGAGTGTGATGGCCCGGGTCTGTTCCGGACGCGGCGTCTGGGCTAGTGCGGGAAGGCCAACCGCGGTGGCTGCCGAAAGCGCGCCGGCACCCTGGATGAAGGTGCGCCGGGTAAGGGAAGACTCAGGCGAAGATTGCTCCTCGTCCCGTTCGAGCTCAGTTTCAGAAAAAGTTGTCGGCGGCATCGTTACCTCGGGGTGCTGCGTCGGCGTGGTAAACCACGGAGCGTCACATAGAGATAGATGGACCAGTAGCCGGAAAGGATTCTTATGCCCGGGCCGACCCTGGTCTGAACCGGGAGCGAAGCGGTACCAGATTGCGACCGAATTGAAATCCTGCAAATCGTCGGCCCCGGCGCAATCGCCTTCACGCAGTAACCGGCCTTTGTTCGCACAGCGTTCCGGGAGAGCTGCGTCTTCCCGGCAGGATCATCCGTATTAAGCAGCGTTACCCAAAATCCAACCGAAAGTCAGCGAGCCGGCATCCCTGGGTCGCGGGAAAATCTTCGTGAATCGTTTCAAGGTGCGTTCTGGATGGATCTTTCTGGCGGCAATCAGCCTGACGGCGGCGACAGCCTCCGCGCAAAATCCGACCGGGCGCAGAGGCGCGGCTACCGGAACCGAACCGGGCCAGGCAGCCGCGACGGGCGCCGCTCCGGAACCCAGCCTTCCCATTCCTCCCGAGACCTCGTCCGTGACCAAGCACGACTGGACTGCGGGAGGCACGACGATCCACTACACCGCGACGGCCGGGAACCTCCTGGTGCGGGATGAGGCCGACAAGCCGATTGGCAGCATCTTCTACACGGCCTACACCGCCGATGGGGCGGACCCGAGAACCCGGCCGGTCACCTTCTTCTATAACGGAGGTCCAGGCTCGGCGACCATCTGGCTGCACATGGGCTCGCTTGGACCCATCCGCGTCGTCACGGATAGCCCCAAGGCGACCGGCCCGGCGCCCTTTCACTGGGTGCAGAACGAATCGAGCCTCCTCGACCGGAGCGATCTGGTCTTCATCGACGCACCCCTGACCGGCTTCTCACGAGCCGTCGGCAAAGGAACACCCAAGGACTTCCAGGGCGTGGACGAGGATGTGCGCGCATTCAACAAGTTCATCACCCGGTACATCACGGCCAATCAGCGGTGGAACTCGCCAAAGTTCCTGTTCGGCGAGTCGTATGGCACCACGCGTTCCGCCGCCCTGGTCGCGTCGCTTAATAATGATGGCATCGAATTCAACGGGGTCACACTGCTCTCGTCCATCCTGAACTACAACGAACGTGCCCCCGGCTACGACATTCAGGAGGTTGGCTACTTCCCGTCGTTTGCGGCCATCGCCTACCAGCACAAGAAGGTCAAGGCCACAGGCTCGCTGGCCGAGTGGGTTGAGCAGGCCCGGCAATTTGCCAGCGGGCCGTACCTGGTCGCGCTCCACAAAGGCGACAAGCTGCCACCGGCGGAGTTCGACGCCATTGCGCAGAAAGTCGCCGCGTTTACCGGCCTGAGCGTGACCTACGTGAAGGAGAGCGGCCTGAGGATCAACTCGACGCGCTTCCGCAAGGAGCTGCTGCGCGATGAAGACGAGATCCTGGGCCGGTACGATGCGCGCTTTGAAGCGCTCGACGCAGATCCCGCAGCCGAGAATCCAGGCTTCGATCCGTCTGACACCGGGATCACCGGCGTGTACGTGGGCGCGTTTCACCAGTATCTTACGCAGGAGCTAAAGTACATGAGTGAGGAGCCGTATCTGCTACATTCTGCGGGAGGCGGCGGTGCGTGGAACAACAACCATGTCCCGAGCGGTGCGGGAGGAGGCGGAGGCGGCTATGGCGGGCGCAGCCAGCAGCAGCCGGATGTGGCCATCGACTTGGCCGACGCCATGCGCAAAAATCCAAAGCTGCGTGTCTTCTCGGCAAACGGCTACTTCGACCTAGCGACCCCATTCTTCAACACCGAGTACGACCTGCACCACCTGCTCCTGCCACCCTCGATCGCCAGCAACATCCAGTTCGGCTACTACCCCGCCGGGCACATGGTCTACCTGAATGTGGAGGCGCTGAAGATGCTGAAGGCCGATATGGAGAAGTTCTACAGCGAATCTCTCCAGAAGTAGCTGCGGAATCCGCGTTTGATTCCTCCGCGTATTCGGCTTAAGATAGAACATTGCAGTTCTTCTGCAGAATTCGCACGTAAGGATTGGTTCGATGGCGAAACGTCGTGGTAATCCGAATTGGGGAAAGCCGGAGCCGATCGGCCCGGTCGTTCCAACGGTCACCTCCTTTGAGCAGGTGGTCAAGGAGTTCAAGCTCACTCCCGACCAGTACATCCGCTCCACGCGGCTCCGTGAGTGGGCGCGCCGGAACAAGAACTCGAAGTACATTCCCGAGGCGCTGCTTGAAGCCTGGGGGTTCGAGATCGAGTCCACCCTCTGAGTCAGGCCGTAGTTTCAAGACCGGCGCCGCCTTTCCTGGGCGGCGTCGTCGCGTCTCGGGTAATAATGTGTGCATGGCCAGCAACAACGCATCGTTCGCTACGATCGAGCAGGCAATCCAAACCATCCGCGCCGGAAAGATGATTGTCGTCGTCGACGATGAAGACCGCGAGAACGAAGGCGATCTAACCCTGGCGGCGGAGTTCATCACGCCCGAGGCGATCAACTTCATGGCCAGGTACGGCCGCGGACTGATCTGCCTCACCCTGACCGAGGAGCGCGCCGACTACCTGCGGCTGGGGCCGATGTCGAAGGAAAATACCTCCCGCTTCGGCACCGCGTTCACCGAAAGCATCGAGGCCCGCGAAGGAGTGACGACCGGAATCTCCGCGGCCGACCGCGCCCACACCATCAAGGTCGCGTTGGATTCGCGTTCGACAGCCCAGGATCTCGCCCGGCCCGGCCATGTCTTTCCTCTGCGCGCGCGCAAGGGTGGCGTCCTGGTGCGCGCCGGCCAGACCGAAGCCTCCGTCGACCTCGCGCGCATGGCCGGGCTCCTCTCGGCCGGAGTCATCTGCGAGATCATGAACGACGACGGCACCATGGCCCGGGTGCCGGACCTGGTCAAGTTCTGCGCCGAGCACGACCTGCTCATGGTCACCGTAGCCGACCTGATCCGCTACCGTCTGCAGCATGAGCGCTCCATCCGCCGCGTAGGAGAAAGCGTGCTGCCCACCGCGCACGGAGACTTTCGCATCATCGCGTACGAGAACGAAATCGATCATGGCGAGTCGCACGTGGCCCTGGTCATGGGCGATGTCACCACCGACGAGGCGATCCCGGTGCGCGTCCACACCCACTCGCTGGCGGAAGACGTGTTCGGTCTCGCGACGGCGGATCACCGCGGCCTGATTGACGAGTCCCTGCGCATCATCGCCCAGGCAGGGCGCGGAGCCTTCGTCTACCTGCACAATGGCACGCGCGGCTTCGGCATCGATCGCACCGTCGAGCCCCATCGCATCCTCTTTCAACGGGAGCAGCGCGCGCGCGAAGGCGAAGACCGCAGCACGCGCACCCTGCGGCAGGTCGGCCTCGGAGGCCAAATTCTCTCCGACCTCGGTATCCGTCGCATTCGCCTGCTCACCAACACGCCGACCCACGTGCCCGCGCTGCAGGGATTTGGCATCGAGATCGTAGAACAGGTCGCCATTCCCACAGACCCTGCGCCCATACTGACATCCGCCGGGACGAAGTAACCCTTAGGCGCACCCGAGCAGCCAAAGCCTGCTCAGTCCGCGCGCCTTCATCTCGGCCTCGAAGCTGCCCTGGTCGACATAGCGAATCGCCTGCATGCCCCCGGCGAGCGCCCCATCGATGTTGTCTTCGCGATCGTCCACAAACAGAATCTCGGCCGCTGTGACGCCCAGACCGTCCGCCGCGTGCCGGTAGATCTCCGCCTCAGGCTTGGCCAGCAGCAGCGTATGCGACCACAGCAGAAGATCAAACTGCGCAAGCCAGGGAAAGTTTCCGAGCACACCGACCATCATCGCGTCGCCCAGATTCGAGAGGATCCCGGTCTTCGTCCCTGCCGCCTGCAGGCGCTGCGCCCAGTCGATCATCGGCTGGTTCGGCTGCGTCCAAAGCGCGGTGTCGGCCTCGACCAGCGCCGTAACCTGCGTGTTCTCAAGTGCCAGGCCGGCCTGCTTTCCGACCTCCAGCCAATACGCCTCGCCGGTGTGCGTGCCACGATCGTACCCGCGCCGCGGAGCCCAGTACGCGGAAGAGAAATCCTCCTCGGAAAGACCCGTAACCTCACGCATCCGCGCCCACGCCGGAGGATGCGGAGGACCGGTCAGGACCTGGCCGTAGTCGAACAGGACAGCAGAAATAAGAGCGGACACAGCCCTATTGTAGGCGACGGTTCGGCCGATAAACTGAGCAGATGAGCCATTTCTCCGCGCGCACGGCCTGGGACACAGAGGAGAGCGCGCTGGCGCGGGAGGTGCGTGAAGCCCGCGAGCAGGGAAGAGCGCTGGTCGATCTGACCGTCTCAAACCCAACCGTCTGCGGCTTCGACTACCCGGCCGAAGCAGTGCTCGCGCCCCTCAAAAATCCGGCTTCCCTCGTCTACGACCCGGACCCTCGCGGCCTCCTGCTCGCCCGCCAGGCGGTGACCCGCTACTACGCGGACCATCACGCGGAGGTCCATCCGGACCAAGTCCTCCTGACCACCAGCACAAGCGAGGCGTACAGCTTCCTCTTTCGGCTGCTCTGCGATCCCGGCGACGCCATCCTGGTGGCACAGCCCAGCTACCCTCTCTTCCACTTCCTGGCGGATCTCGACGATGTGCGCCTCGACAGCTTTCCCCTCTTCTACGATTTCGGCTGGTGGATCGATTTTGCAGAGCTCGAGCGCAAGATTACGCCGCGCACCCGGGCCATCATCCTGGTGCACCCCAACAATCCAACCGGTCACGCAACCAGTGCCCCGGAACGGGAAAGCCTGCAAGAGCTCTGCGCTCGGCACGGATTGGCTCTGATCGTGGACGAGGTCTTTCTTGACTACGGTCTTTCAGGTGCAATTCCAAGCTTCGCCGCCGGCCCGCACCCAGGGCTGACGTTCGTCGTGAGCGGCCTGAGCAAGATTGCCGCGCTGCCGCAGATGAAGGTCGGCTGGCTCGCCTGTCTTGGGCCTGCAGCTCCGCGACTCCAGGCGCTCGCCCGCCTGGAGGTGATTGCCGACACCTTTCTGTCCCTGAGTGCTCCGGCGCAGCACGCGCTCCCCCATTGGCTCACCGCAAGACACGCGATTCAGTCCCAGGTCCTCAACCGGGTCCGGACGAACCTCGCCCAGCTTGCGAGCTTTCCCGGCTTGCAGAGTCTCCGTCTCGAAGCGGGCTGGAACGCGATTTTGAAGCTCCCGCCCTCCCTGACGACGGACGACCCTGCGCTCGATCTCATCCGTGGCCCGGGTGTAGTCACGCATCCCGGAGCCTTCTACAGCCTGCCTGGTCATCGGCTTGTGGTGGTAAGCACAATCGGGCAAGTGGAAATCACCCACGACGGACTCAGAAAGCTGAACGATTGGTGTGAATCCAACAAGTTAACAGATCCTTGAATCTCATCAGGTGACACTTGAATAGACGGTTCGAAGTCACTCTTTCTACAGAGTTTGCAAAAAGGGGTTTCGTTCCCGCTCCCGCGCAATGGACGTCGCCTCGCCGTGACCCGGGATGACCAGGGTGGGATCCGGAAGCACCAGCAGACGGTCGTGGATAGACCGGATGAGGGTCGCACCGTCGCCTCCGGGCAGGTCCGAACGACCCACCGAACCGGCAAACAGAGTGTCTCCACTCAGCAGCAGGGACTCAGACGGAAAATAGAGGCAGATGCTTCCAGGCGTGTGTCCCGGAGTATGCAGCGCCACGCCATCAATACCCTCGATGTGGACCGGGAGCTCATCAGCTAGGTCCGCATCTGGAGCAGAAACCTCCGGAGCCGCCATCCCCAGCCACGCGGCCTGCGCGTCCATCATCGCGACCAGAGGCAGGTCGCGCCGGTTGTACAGGATGGTCGCCCCCGTCAGTCGCTGCAGCTGCTGTGCTCCGGCGATATGGTCGATGTGCGCGTGGGTGACAAGAATTTGCCTGACAGTCAGGTGATGTTTAGCCACAAGTGCAAGAATGCGGGGAAGATCGTCGCCGGGATCGACCACAATCGCTTCGAGCGAACGCTCATCACCCAGGATTGTGCAGTTGCATTGCAGCAGGCCCACCGGGAAGGTTTCGCGGATCATCGTAGTCCTCCGCGCCTCGGTTACTTCTTGGCAGCCGGAGCGCTTTGCGTGGACTTGATGTTCGAAAGCACCGACCGGTCCGAGCCGCCAGTGCGGGAAAGAACGATCGTAAGCCCGATCGAGGTGAGCATAAACATCACCGCGGCGTAGCTGGTCAGCTTGGTCAGGAGGTTGGCCGCGCCGCGCGGACCGAAAGCCGTTTGCGAGCCCTGTCCGCCGAACGCTCCAGCCAAATCCGCCGATTTGCCTGTCTGCAGCAAAACGACGCCGATCAAGAACAGGCTGATGATGACATGCAGCGCGACGAGCAAATAGAGAAGGGCAGTCATGGGAGTCTGTAAACCTTGTGCGCCCGAAGGCGGAAATCTGGTGCGGAGGAGGGGACTTGAACCCCTATGCCTTGCGGCGCTAGCACCTCAAGCTAGTGCGTCTGCCAATTTCGCCACCTCCGCAGGGAGCCCGAACGGCAGACAACGGCTGGCGTTGGCTTAGGTCCGGTGTGACATGATTCGAGAGTAATTGTAGCATTCCGTTCCTGCCGCCCACGAGCTTGTGGGGACGGTCAGAAATACTGTAGCAACTCCGCAAATGAGGTCAGCTCCAGCAGCCGGCGATCCGGAGGCGGTGCGGCTACGACCTCATGCTCAAGCACCCAGGTGAAGTCATGTGGAAGGAAGACCGCGTTCAGGCCCGCCGAAAGCGACGGATTGATGTCCGACTTGGGGCTGTTGCCAATCATCCAGCTTCGCTCCGGATCGCAGGCGTGATGCTCGATCAGGGCGCGATACGCAGCCACGGTCTTCTCCGGAAGCACCTCCACGCCGACAAACAAGTGTTCCAGGCCGGAGCGCCGGAGCTTGTCGCGCTGCTCGGCCGTGTCGCCTTTGGTCACCAGGAGCAGGCGATGCCGCTTCGCCAGCTGCAGAAGCGTGTCCGCGACCTCCGGCAGAAGCTCAATCTCCTGCGTGCCAATCGAATCGACGAAGCTGACAATCCGCTCGTGCTTGTCCGGCGTGACAGGTCCGCTCGTCAGCTGTTCAAAACACGTAATCAGCGACCTCCGGAAGCTCTGCAGACCGTAGCCGTGCTGTTCAATGGTGGCCCGTTCGATCAGGTTCAGTCGCTCGCGTACCTCTTCCGGGGGATGGACACGATGATCGAGAAAGGAGATAAAGGCGGAGATTGCCCGCTCGAAGTAAATATTGTTTTCCCAAAGCGTGTCGTCGGCGTCGAACAGAAGCGTTTGCCCTGGTCCGGGCGTAAAGGAGGTCATCACCTCTCGATTGTAGCCAGAGCGGCCCGGGTGAGCAGTGCCTCGTCCATGACACAGAGGATGCAGTCTGGCGGCGTGAGCCGGTACGTGCTCGAGGTTTATGATCATCTCTGCTTGAACGCTTGTCCCTTCCCGTTTCCCACGTGTTGACCGCCTGCGAAAGGGCTTCCGATGGCGCCGGAGATTGGCCGGAAATACGGACCGTACGAGATACTCGGCCGACTTGGCGGGGGCGGCATGGGGTATGTCTTCCGTGCCTGGGACGCGCGCCTGCATCGCGAAGTCGCCATCAAGCTCCTGCACACGGAGTACGCCATGCCCGGCATGCGCGAGCGCTTCCTGCGCGAGGCCCGCGCCGCCTCCGCGTTGAACCACCCCCATATCTGCACCATCTTCGACATCGGCGAGCAGGACGGCGACCCCTACCTGGTCATGGAGCTGCTCGAAGGTGAGACCCTGCGCGACCGGATCCACCACAGCACCCTGCCCGCCGAGGAGCTGGTCTGCATCGCGCGCGAAGTTGCGGAGGCTCTCGGCGCCGCGCATGCCAAAGGCGTCGTCCACCGCGATATCAAGCCCGCCAACATCTTCCTGGTCGCGAAGCCCAACCGAGGAATCCAGGCCAAGGTGCTGGACTTCGGGCTGGCCAAAATCGACAAAGGCGGCCCGGGTGCGCGTGCTTCCCACTCGCTCGATCTCACCGCGGTCGGAGCCACGGTGGGAACCCTGGCCTACATGTCGCCCGAGCAAGCGCGAGGCGAATCGCTCGACTCCCGCTCCGACCTGTTTTCGCTCGGCGTCGTCATGTATGAGATGGCCACGCGGCGCGTCCCCTTTCAAGGCGCGACCAGCGCGCTCGTCTTTGTGCAGCTCTTAAACCATCCTCCTGAACCCGTCCGCAGCTGGAACGAGGCCATCCCGCGCGAGCTCGAAAAGATCATCCTCAAGCTGATGGCCAAGGAACGGACCGCGCGCTTCCAGACGGCACATGAGCTCGAAGAAGCGTTGACGAAGCTCTCGGACAAAAATGCGGGCTGGCTCCGCAAGGCAGTCTCAACCGTGCCCCTGGTGCGAAGCTCCGATCCGGTGGCTCGGGACCGGCGGCTGCAGCGCCGGCCCGATTCCGAAATCGACGCCGCTCGCGATCCCTCCGCAGCTCGGGTTTTTCCGCGTCCCACCCTGCGAGCCCCGGACCGGCCGGCCCCGAACCCTGGCCAGAACTCTGCCTCGAAATCCTCGGGCGACTCTCAGGTGCTACGTCCCGTGGCGCGCGTCCCAAGCTCGGGCAGATCGGCTCTGCCCGGCAGTCAACGCACAGAGTTCCCCAGCCCCCACTTCGCCGCCGCGACCGCCGCCGAACGCTCCGGGGCAGGGCTGGCCGTAGCCCAGGAGTCCCGCAGCCGCGCCGTTCCCATTGAAGCCATCTCCCCGCGCTCTCCCGATCTTCGCGACTCTCCCCTGGACGAGCCGCTGACAGACCTGCCCGGGCTGTTTGAAGAGGAGGAGGCGAGGCCAAGACGTGGCCTCCGTTCCCTCGCCGGTCCCGCGCGCCTGGCAATCGTCCTCGCAGCCCTGCTGGCGCTGGTCGCCGGCGGCGTGCTCTTGCTTAGACACGGACCCTTTCGCCAGCCGCTGGTCGCCGACCAGGACTCTGTCGTCCTCACGGAGCTCGACAATCGGACCGGAGACCCGTTGCTCACCGGCACTGTGGGCCAGGCCCTCCAGCTTGCTCTCGCCCAGTCACCTTACCTGCTGCTGCGGAGTGCGGACTCCTATCAGCTTGCGCGCCGCGCCCTCATCGCAGAGACCGGTCTCAGCGGCGGACAGCTCTTGGCGCAGCGTGCCGCCCTGCGCACCGGCGCGAAGGACTATCTCTTTGGGACCATCTCCGGCAACAGTCCTCCTTATCTAATCCACGTCGACCTGCTCCAGACCGCCTCAAACAACGTGCTGACCAGCGTCGAGCAGAAGGTGCCGAGCCTCGACACCCTTCCGGCAGCCGTCGACCAGCTGGCCCTTGCCCTGCGTCGCGTCGCCGGCGAAAGCGACCGGTCCATCCACGAGTCGGCGCTTCCGCTCAATCGCGAGGCCACAGTCAACCTCCAGGCCATGCACCTGCTTTACCAGGGCAATCTGGCGCTTGCAGCCCGCCAGACGCTCACGGCCATGCAGCTCTACCAGCAAGCCGCGGCCGCCGATCCGCAGTTCGCCGATGTCCAAATGCGGCTCGCCGTTCTTTACCGCCGGCAGCGGGCCGAGGTAGCGTCCGCGGAAGCTGCCCGGCTGGCCCAGGCTGCGGCTCAAAACGCGAGCGAGCGGACGCGGACCTTCGCCCAGTACGAGTACGAGATGGACTCTACCGGTGACTTCGCCCGCGCCGCCGCGGTGATCCGAAACTTTCTGAAGAGAAGTCCGCATGACTCCCCGGCGCTCGAAGCCCTGGCCCGCACCCTGGGCCTGCAGGGCAGGATGGCCGAGTCTTTACAGATTGCCCAACAGGCGTACGCCGAAAACCCCTACAACTCGGAAGCGTACCGAGAGGTGGAAAACGCCCTGCTCGCGCTCGATCGCTACGAAGCCGCCGAACAGGTGGACGCCCAGGCCCAGAAGCTTGGCATCGAGAGCAACGGACTCACCTTGACCACCATGTACCTGGAAGGCCGGCAGGATGGGCTCCCAGCCGCGGTCCGGGCCATGCAAACCGCCGCCAGGGGCACACGCACAGGCTGGACCTATGGCCTGTACCTGGACAATATTGGACAATTCACCGCCGGAAGCGCGGTCTGGCGGGATCGCGCGCGACAGGCCGCGCAGGCTCCCGGGCTTGGCTCCGCCTCGGCCTTCCTGCTCGCCCAGGGGGCTCTTGACCGCGCCCTGCTCGGCGATTGCAAGCAGGCCCTCGCGCTCACGCACGAGTCCGCCGACCATCCTCAAGGCATGAACACGCTCTTCAACGCCGGCATCGCCGAAGCCGCCTGCGGAGACCAGCTCCATGCCGAGCAGATCATCCATCGCCTGCAAGAGGCTTACCCGCGAAGCTTTGCCGTGCGCGGCTTCTACCTGCCCAACCTGAAAGCGGCCCTCGCCCTCCACGACGGCAATCCCTCCGCCGCCCTCGATATCCTCAAGCCCGCCCGGCAGTTCGACCTCATCTCGCTCACCCCTCTGCTGCGCGGCCAGGCGCATGTCATGCTCCACCAGGTGCAGATCGGCATCGTCGATTTCCAGACCGTACTTGCGCATCGCGGCCTGCCGTTCGTGGTCGGCAGCGTCGTCTACCCGGTCGCCGAGATCGGCCTGGCCCGCGCCTTTGCCGAGATCGGAGACAAAGGGAACAGTGCCCAGGCCTACCGCACCTTCCTCGAACTGTGGCACTCCGCGGATGCCAACCAGCCGCTGCTCGCCGAAGCACGAGCCAGAACCCGTTAGGAAGTCGGCATCGGAACCGCTGATCTGGCCGCCGTGCGCAGCCCAACCAGCGCCACCATCTCACCAAACCTCGGGTCTCGTCTGAGCGGGTCGAACAGCGGATCGATCACGAGGTTCATCATCTGCGAATCGTGCCTCGCGCAAAGCTGCTCCAGGTCTCGGAGCGAAGGTTCGGTCTGCCCCAGCTGTGCCTCCGCCTGGGCCATCCCGTACGTGGGCCCATCGGCATGTCTCCGCCCCGCCCGCTCGGTGGCCAGAATGGACCTCCACATCGCCTGCTCTCCACCGCTCTCAAACGAGCTTCGGGCCACCGTGATCAGATGTTGTTGCTCGGCGCTTTGCCGCAGCTCTGCAAACTTCTGCATCTCGTCCAGATACTGCTCCAGGTTGCGCGGCTCTACCAGGCTCAAACGGGCAAGCGTCCGGTGGGGTGCCGGCGCGTTCGGCTCCGTCTTCAGCAGGGCTCGAAGCAGGCGAACAGCCTCGTCGCGCTGACCGTTCAGGCCCAGGGCGAAGGCACGGCTGGACTGAATCGCGGAAGAGGTCGGCTGCAGCTGCTGCGCTCGATCGAGCTGCTCCAGCGCCTCCCGGTAGCGGCCCTGGTGCGTCAGCAGGGAGCCGTACCAAAAATGAGCCAGCGCACAGGCCGGATCCAGGCGGATCGCCTCCCGGAAATGACTCTCAGCGAACCCTGGATTGCGCGCCGAAAAGAAATCGATATAGCCGAGCGAAGCATGCGCCTCCGGAAGGCTCGGATCGAGAGCGATCGCCCGGGAGGCTGCCCGTTGCGCCTCGGTATACGCCTCTTCGTCCGGCACGGAGGCAAACTCATGCAGCATCAGGTACGTATTGGCGAGCTGCGCGAAGGCCGGTGCGTGCCGCGGATTGTGAGCGATCACCTCCAGCAGATTGCGCTTTGCATCCTCAAGCGATGCCGGCGTGCGCTGCTCAAAAAGGTACAAGCTCTGCAAATACCTCTGGTCGAGTTCAGCCTTGAGCGGCCCCTCAGCACCAGACTTCAGAGCAGGATCCGCCGAGACCGTCCGCCTTGTCTCCGCCGACCTGCGCGCAATCAACGCGGCCCCGAACACTCCGCCAGCCAGCATCAGCGTCACGGTAGTGATTCTCGCGCTTCGCCCCAGGCCTTCGCGATCTGCAGACCAACCGCCAAGCGGCCGGGGCCTTACCGCGACAGCCCTTGGGGCCTCTTGCTCCTGAAGGCTGACCTCTGGCGTGGGCCCTTGCTGCTGCTGATCCGGCTCTTCTACTGCGACATCCCGTACAGCAAGCGAAGGAGCCGCAGTGTCCGCAGACAGCCACGCCTCCAGCTCCGCGACCAGGATGTAAACGTTGGCCCGTCCGCTTCCAGGGATGCGGCGCACAGGCAGCCCGCGCTGCTTCTCCCAGCGTTTCGCGGTACGCTCATCGCGGCCGAGATAAGCAGCTATCTCTTTCCAGCCGTGGAGCTGGTCCTTGTGGACGTTGCTCACGCGCGCTACCCATCTCCAAGTGCGAGTATTGTAGCGCGCCTGTATTTCGCGCAAAGGTATGGCCCGGAAGGTCTCCGGGCCATACCTTCAATCAAGCTGAGGCACGCTTACTGAATCCGTCCATCCACCTCGGGCCGGATCGTATCCACCCATGGATCGATGACGATCTTTGTGACCTGCTCCTGCTTCTTCTGCCAGATCGGATAAAGCTTCGGTGCCTGCTCGATACCGATAATGTGCGAGATGATAAAGCTCGGGTCAAGCTGACCTTCTTCGATCCGTTGCAGCAACGGCTTGAGGTACTTGTGCATGTGGGTTTGGCCCATATTCATGTGAATGCCCTTGCCGAAGGCCGCGCCGAAGTTCACCTTATCGATCACCCCGCCATAGACGCCCGGCAGGGACAGGGTCCCACCCTTGCGGATGGCCTGGATTGCCTGGCGCAAAACAAATGGCCGATCCGTCTCCAGCATCACGCTTTGCTTTACCTTGTCGTAGACTCCCGACACAGTGGACGAATGCGCCTCCATGCCAACCGCGTCGATGCAGCAATCGGGGCCGACTCCTCCGCTTAGGTCACGCAAAGCTTCAATAATGTTCGGGTCATGCTGCTCGTAGTTGATGGTGATCGCGCCGAGTTCCTGCGCAAGCTTCAGCCGCTCCGGAAAACGGTCGATGGCAATCACCTTGCTGGCCCCGAACATCTTTGCACTGGCGACCGCAAACAGCCCCACGGGACCGCAACCCCAGACGGCCACCGTGTCACCCGGCTTGATATTCGCGTTTTCAGCACCCTGGTATCCGGTCGGGAAGATGTCGGAGAGGAAGAGAACCTTGTCATCCGGCAAGTCGCTCTCAATCTTGATCGGGCCAACGTCTGCGAACGGCACGCGTGCATATTGCGCCTGCCCACCCGCGTAGCCGCCATAGATGTGCGAAAAGCCGAAGAGAGCGGAGCCCGAGTATCCATAAAACGCCTCGGCGATGTGTGCATTCGGATTGGTGTTATCGCACAGACTCCACAACTTATCCTTGCAGAAAAAGCAGTTCCCGCAGGCTATGGTAAAGGGAACAACCACCCGATTGCCACGCTTCAGAGTCTTGACCTCGGAACCCACTTCTTCGACAATGCCCATGAACTCATGTCCAAGAATGTCTCCTGATTCCATCGTTGGAATATACCCTCCGTACAGATGAAGGTCGCTTCCGCAAATGGCCGTGCGAGTGACGCGAATGATCGCATCCTTCGGATTGATGATCTCGGGATCCTTGACCGTGTGAACCTCGATCTTTTCCTTACCCATCCAACAAACAGCTTTCATCGTGTCTCCTCTGATTCCTGTACTCTGCGGTTCGTCGATTAGCTGCGGTCACTGCTGCCGGGAGGGGTTGGATTGGTTTCGCCGTACATCCACTCCTTGATGCCGCCGCTCAGGCCGCGCGGTCCGTGCGCTTGTCCTGCGACCGAAGGAATCTCGCCGGCCTCGGCCATTTCCTTAAAGTGACGAAGATTTTCTTTTATCGTCTGGGCTGGTCCACGAGCCACAGTAGAAGCGATAGCATTGCCAATTCTTCCCGCCGGAACCTTGACCGTCTGGATCAGAGTGACCAGCGTTCCGCGCCCGGAAGCCGCCTCTTCAAACGTGACCGACCCGTACTGTTCCACCTCCGGCGAAATCGACTTCCAGGCAATCTTTTGGCCTTCGATGTCTTCCGTAAGCTCGGAGTCGAACTCGATGCGCTTGCCGTCCTTCTCTTCCGGGTTGCCGATCACCCAGTGAGAGGTCTTGGCACTGGTCGGCGTCACCGAGATGACGTGCTCCTGCCAGCGCGGAAAACGCGTGACATCGGACCACACCTTGTAAAGTTCCTGCGCGCCGGCGTTGATCGTCTGCACCGCATGAGCGGTCACCCGCCCATCCTCAATCCCTTCAGGCAAGGGAGCGTACGCTGTTCCTGCCTGACTTGCTTCCTTCGCCGTTTGCATTCGGTTCTCCTTGATTCGAATCCTGCA
>CAXTQE010000017.1:0-21438 GCA_964246225.1 uncultured Acidobacteriaceae bacterium
CGGCGGGGGAGACGTCGGGGGTGCGGGAGGAGATCTCTTCGCGCAGAAGGCCGACGCCATCCGAGAGGACGCCGGTGCGCTGCGGCGCTTCGCCTTCCCAGAAGGGAATACTGGGCGGGGCTCCGTGCGCGTCTTCGACCAGCACGCGGCCGGCGGACTCGATCTTCTGGATGCGCCAGCTGGAGTTGCCGAGCAGCACGACATCTCCGGGGGAGGAGTCGACGGCGAAGTGCTCGTCGAGAGTGGCGATCTGCACGCCCTCGGGTTGCAGGATCACCGCGAAGAGGCTGGTGTCGGGGATGGCTCCGCCGTTGGCGATGGCGATCATGCGGGCTCCGCGCCGGGGATGCAGCTCGCGGTGAACGCCGTCGCGCAGCAGGTAGGCTCCGTACCGGCCCCGGCTGGATTCGATGCCTTCGTGGAGAAGCTTGAGGAGCTCCTCGAAGTGCTCACGGGTGAGCGTGCGGTAAGGGTAGGCGCGGCGCAGGACGTCGAAGAGCGCGTCTTCGCGCCACGGTTCGGCTCCGCAGCTGGCGACGATGTGCTGCATGAGGACGTCAATGGGGGCTTCGGGAATTTGTAACTGATCGAGTTCGCCGGCGCGCATCTTGCGGATCAGGGCGGCCTGCTCGAGAAGGTCGTCGCGGGTGGTGGCGAAGAAGCGGCCCTTGGGGATGGCTCCGCGCCAGTGTCCGGCGCGACCGACGCGTTGCATGGCGACGGCGACGGCGCGGGTGGTGTTGATCTGGCAGACGAGGTCGACGTTGCCGATGTCGATGCCGAGCTCCAGCGAAGCGGTGGCGATAAGGATCTTGATCTCGCCTCGTTTGAGGCGTTGTTCGGCGTCGAGGCGCAGCGAACGGGAGAGCGAGCCGTGATGGGCGGCGACGTGCTCGGTGCCAAGGCGTTCGGAAAGCTCGAAGGCGATCTTCTCGACGAGGCGGCGGGTGTTGACGAAGACGAGCGTGCTGCGGTGGTCGTCGGTGAGGGTGGCGAGCTTGTCGAAGAGTTCGGTCCACATGGCGATGGAAGCAATGGAGCCGAGTTCGTCGGACGGCACCTCGATGGCGAGATCGAGGTGGCGGCGCTGGCCGACCTGGACGATTTTGGCGGGTTGGCGCGAGGTGTGGTTGCCGGTGAGGAAGTCGGCGACGAGCTCGATGGGGTTCTGGGTGGCGGAGAGGCCGATGCGTTGGGGCGGGGTTGCTAGACCGGTAAGGAAGGCGCCGGGGGTGAGTTGGTTTTCACCGCACACGAGGGCTTCGAGGCGCTCGAGCGAGAGGGCAAGATGGGCGCCGCGCTTGTCGTCGGCGACGGCATGAATTTCGTCGACGATGACGGTATGAACGCGGCGCAGATTCTCACGGGACTTGCCGGCGGTAAGGAGGATGTAGAGAGATTCCGGCGTGGTGACCAGGATGTGTGGCGGATGGCGGAGCATGGCGGCGCGTTCTTTGGGTAAGGTATCGCCGGTGCGGACGCCGGTGCGGATGCTGGTCGCGAGATAACCGCGGGTCAGGGCGAGCTCAAGGATCTCGGCCAGGGGAGCATCGAGGTTCTTCTGGATGTCGTTTGAAAGGGCTTTGAGGGGCGAGACGTAGATGACTTCCGTGACGGGCGCGAGGGTGCCGGCGATCGCTTTGCGCAGGAGCTGGTCGATTGCGACGAGAAAGGCGGAGAGCGTTTTGCCGGAGCCGGTGGGCGCGGAGATGAGGGTCGTTTCACCGGCGAGAATGTGCGGCCAGCCGGTCTCCTGGGGCTCGGTGGGCGTGCCAAACTTGGCGACAAACCACTCTCGGACGACGGGGTGCGCCCAGGCAAGGGAGGCGACGGCGGGCGATTCGGCGAGCATGGGACGATCTTACCGCGTTCGCCTGCTGTTCGCTTACATATTGCCGGCGCCGATGTCGCTGGCCTGGGCGGCAGGATTGTCGGCGTCGAGGTACTGCTCGATGACGCGGTCGAGCGATCCCTGGGCGGTGAGGATGAAGTCGATCGCGTCGCGGCCGGCGCCCTGGCCTCCGGGCAGGGGGGTAACCCAGTGGGCCGCCTGCTTGACCTGCGGGCGAGCGTTGGCGGTGGCGATGGCGAGGCCGCAGAGGCGCAGGATGGGAAGGTCGACGATGTCGTCGCCGACATAGCAAAGTTCGTCGGCGGTCACTTCAGCCTTGGCGAGGATTTCCTGGAACGCCTTCAGCTTGTGCGCCTGGCCCTGGTAGACGAACTCCATCTTGAGGTCGCGCATGCGCAGGGCAACGGTCTGGCTTTGGCGCTTGGTGATGATGCCGGTGCGCAGGCCTCCCAGCCGGGCCAGCGAGATGCCGAGGCCATCATGCGCGGTGAAGCTCTTGACCTCAACACCGGAGCCGTCGGGCTGCGGGATGAGGGTGATGTCGCCGTCAGTCAGGACGCCATCAACATCGAAGATGAGCACTTTAATGTTGCGAGCGCGGGCCTGCGCGTCTTCAAGCGAGATCATTCTGCGATGATACAAGCCGGGAGGATCAGGCGCATGCGACGAACGTTGGCAGGGCTGCTGGTGGTTCTGGTTGCGTTGGCCGTTGTGCTTCCGCGGCTGAATCATGCGAGCCGCCGGGTTGCGTTTATGGGCGATTCGCTCACGTGGGGCTGGTCCTTTCCTCGGGCGAACCTCGGCATCCGCGGAGAGACCACGGCGCAGATGCTGGAGCGTTTTCCGCGGCAGATCTCTGCCGGGCAATATCGCGAGGTGGTGATTTTGGGAGGCACCAACGACACGCTGCAGGCGCTGGATCCGGCGTTGACCCTGAGCAATCTGGGCCGGATGGTGGACTTGGCCCGCGCGTCGGGGGTACGTCCGGTGCTGGCTGAAATTCCTCCTATCTATAAAGAGAGCGGGCGGTACCTGCCGGCGGTACGTGCTCTCGATGCGGGAATCGTAGAATTGGCAGCGCAGAGAAACATCACTGTCGTGGATTATGCGAGCGCACTCGGTGGACATCAAGACGCTTACAGTGACGGCGTCCACCTGAAGCGGCGCGGATACCTGCGGATGGAGTGGGCTTTGCTGAAGGCAGAAAGTCCGTTCTAGATGGAAGTCTAGGAGCGCTCCCTTTCCCAGTTCTTCCAGAGCAGGCGAGGAGTCCCCGCGATGAACTCTTCGGCTTTCTGCATCTCGTATTGATCCTGCAGCTCCGTCGTACTCATGCGGAAATTATATTCCGCTCAGCGAAGCAGCATGGAGACGATCGACGCGGACATAAGATTGGCCATGGTTCCGGCGAGCATGGCGCGCAAACCGAGCTGGGCGAGGTCGTTGCGGCGGTTTGGGACAAGTGCGCCGATGCCGCCGATCTGCATCCCGATGGACCCTACGTTGGCGAAGCCGCAGAGGGCAAAGGTCGCGATCGAAAAGGTGCGGGGAGCAAGTGAGGACTTCAGCAGGCCGAGCTGGGTGAAGGCGACGAACTCGTTGATCATGGTGCGGGTGCCGAGGAGGTTGCCGATCTGCCGGGCCTCTCGCCAGGGGATGCCGATGAGCCAGGCGATGGGAGCGCCGACGACGCCGAGGATAGCGTTGAGCGAGTGAGGGAAGGGAATGTGCCCGTGCGCCCAGGCGAAGTTGGAGATGCCGAGCATAATTGCATTGAAGAGGCCCACCAGGGCGACGAAGCTGATCAACATGATCGCGACATTGAAGGCGAGCTGGCCTCCGTCGATGGTGCCGCGGGCGACAGCGGCAATGAAGTTCTCGTTGCGGTGCTCTTCATTCGGCGGCATGCGAACGCTGCCGGCCGTAGCAGGTACTTCGGTTTCGGGAACCAGCATTTTGGCAACGAGGATGGTGCCGGGAGCGGTCATAATGACGGCAGAGAGGAGGTCCTGGGCGTTGATGCCGAAGCTGATGTAGGCGGCCATAATCCCGCCGGAGACGTGGGCCATGCCGGAGGTCATAATGGTCATGAGCTCGGAGCGAGTGGCGCCGGCAAGGAAAGGACGTATCGTGAGCGGGGCTTCGGTCTGGCCCATAAAGATGCTGGCAGCGACATTGGTGGATTCAGCCCCCGAAGTGCCCATCGTGCGCTGCATAACCCACGCCACGACCCTGATGATTTGCTGCATCAGGCCGATATGGTAAAGGATGGCGAAAAACGCGGAGACGAAGATGATGGTCGGAAGGACGGCGAAGGCGAGCGTGGCAAGCGAGTCGCCGGGCGTGCCGATACGGCCGAAGACGAGCGAGGAGCCATCGGCAGAGTGGCCGAGCAGCGAGGTGATGACAGTGGAGATGCTGCGCAGGATGAGCTGGCCGGTGTTCCACTTGATGACCAGGAAGGCGAACAGGATCTGCAGGCCGAGACCCCAGGCGACAGTGCGCCAGCGGATGGCTCGGCGGTTAGTGGAGAAGAGCCAGGCAAGGGCAAGAAAGGTAAAGAGGCCGAGCAGACCGGTGAATCGGGCCAAAGGGGGCTCCGGGTGAGGAGGATGGAAGAGGGTGAGCAAAGTGTACCGCGAGCGTGGAGGAGTTCGCTCGCGGGAGTGGAGTCAGCGGCGGATGATCGCGCCGATCAGTGGAGGGAGTGCGGGTTTTTCCAGGCTGATGGTATAGGTGACGCGCAGCATCTCAAGCGGCTCGGCGAGCAAAGCTTCCTCTTCGGCGAAGAGGGTGACCAGAGGCGCGCCCTGCTGGACGGAATGTCCAAGTTTAGCGTGAACTTCAATGCCTGCGTGGGCGCTGACCGGATCGCCGGGCCGGGCGCGACCAGCACCCAGGCGCTGCACCGCCCATCCGACTTTGGTGCAGTCCATCGAGGAAAGATAGCCGCTCGATCCCGCGGTCAGGACGACCGACGCACTCGGCTTGTGGAAGGCCCCGGGACTATCGAAGATGCTGGTGTCTCCTCCCTGAGCCGCGACAATGCTGAGCCAGGCCTTCCAGGCTTCGCCAGTGGCGAGCAGCTCGTTCGAAAGGGCGTAGCCGGCGGCAGCGGATTCGGAATGACCGGCGAGGAAGAGCATCCAGCCGGAAAGAGTGTTGGTGAGATGGATGAGATCGTCGGAGAGGACGTGGCGGCGGCCCTGAAGGATCTCCACGCACTCATACACCTCAAGCCAGTTGCCGGCGAAGCGTCCGAGCGGCTGCGACATGTCGGTGAGCAGTGCGACGGTGGTGGTTCCGGCGGACTCGCCCGTGTCGACCATGAGCTGGGCGAGTTGGCGAGCTTCGGCATCGGTCCGGAGAAAGGCGCCGGAGCCGGTCTTGACGTCGAGCACCAGCCCATTAAGGTCTTCGGCGAGCTTCTTGCTCATAATGCTTGCAGTGATCAGGAAGGGCGATTCAACTGTGCCTGTGTGGTCGCGCAGGCCATAGAGGATTCGGTCGGCGGGAACGAGCGTAGGCGTCTGGCCGATAAGACAGGCGCCGCAATCGCGCAGGATCTCGGCAAAGCGCGGCAGCAGAAGCTGCGTATCGAAGCCCGGGATCGTCTCAAGTTTATCGAGCGTGCCGCCGGTATGGCCCAGCGAGCGGCCGGAGATCATGGGGATGCAGATGCCGGGCACGCCGGCGGGCGTAGGGTGAGCGAGGCCCGCAGCGGCCAGGATGGGTGCAATCAGCAAAGAAGTTTTATCGCCGACGCCGCCGGTCGAGTGTTTGTCGATGGTGTAAGTGCCGAGCGGTTCGGCGTCGAAGACCTCGCCGGAGCAACGCATGGCGTCGGTCAGGGTGGCGAGCTCGGCTGGATTGAGCCCGCGCAGAAGAACGGCCATCAGCAATGCGGCAATCTGCGCGTCGGTCACGGTTCCGGCGGTGGTGGCCTGGACGAAGCTGCGAATCTCGCTCTCCTCGAGTGCCAGTCCGTCGCGCTTGTGCTGGATGATCTGGATGGGATGCAGAGAGGCGCTCACTGGGCAATCAGGCGGAAAGAGGCTGGAAGCAGGTCCGCAAGCGTGCAGGTGCAGGCCTGTTCAGCGTCCCCGGAATAAAAGATGAGGGTGTCCGGGCCGGCAAACTCGGCGAGGGTTTGACGGCAGGCTCCGCAGGGTGGGCAGGCGGTGCCGTTCAGATTGCTGACGGCAACGGCGGAAATGCGGATGTTTGGACCGAAGGCTGCCACCGCGGATGCGACGGCGCCCTGTTCCGCGCAGGTCGTAAGGCGGAAGGAGGCGTTTTCAACATTGCAGCCGGTGACCACCTCGCCGCTCTCGAGCAGGATAGCCGCACCGACGAAAAAGCGGCTGTATGGAGCATACGCGCGGTGGGCGGCAGCCCTGGATTGAGCGAGCAAGTCGACTTTATGGGCTGCGGCTAGGGCAATTTCCGGCATAGGTCTGCGTTGAGCGTATGGGGCGAGCGAAAACTTAGCAAGTATTTGAAAAAAAGACTGATGGTTTTGCGAATTTCACCGATATAGAGTGTGTGGACGATTTGACCAAGGAGTTTCTGGCGGAAGGAATGGACGGTTTGGACCGCATGGAGCGGTGCCTGACCGAATTGGAGCAGCAGCCCGACGACCGCGAGCTGCTCGATGAGATCTTTCGCGCCGTGCACACGATTAAGGGTTCAACCGGCTTTCTCGGTTTCAAACGGCTGGAACTGCTGGCCCACGCCGGCGAGAGCTTATTGGATTCGCTCCGGGAAGGCAAGATCAAGGCGACCGCAGAGGTAGTGAGCGGGCTGCTGCAACTCTTGGACGTGCTCCGTCAAATCCTAAAGCTGATCGAGTTGACCGGGGGAGAAGGCACTCGGGCCTCGGATCAGGACAGCGCTTTAGTCGCCCTTCTAAAAAGTCTAAACGGCCTCGAAAGCGAACCCACGAGCGGAGAGGAGCGCCCCGGGTCGGGAGAGAGCTTGCCCCCGATGGCCGACCCCGCTCCCGCGCATACTCTGCCTGGCCCATCTGAGGGCTTGAACGAGCAAACCCTGCGCGTGGATGTGGAGGTTCTAAACCGCATGATGAATCTGGTCGGCGAGTTGGTGCTGACCCGGAATCAGATGTTGCAGATTCACTCCGTAGCTCCCCAGTTTTCCGAACTCACCCGAAGGTTGGATAGCGTTACGGCCGACCTACGGGAGACTGTAATGCAAGCACGCATGCAGCCGGTAGGCCATCTGTTCGGAAAGTTTCCACGCATGATCCGCGACCTGGCAAAAAGCTGCGGCAAGCATATTCGTCTGGAGTTCTCCGGGCAGGAAACCGGGTTGGACAAGAGTTTGCTGGAGGCCATCAAAGATCCGATCGCACATGCAGTTCGCAATGCCGTGGACCATGGCATCGAGGATCCGTCGACCCGCGCCTTGGTAGGCAAGCCGCTTGAGGGAGTTATTCGGTTGCAGGCGCGGCAGCAAAACGGCTCAGTGCTGATTGAGATAGCGGATGACGGGAAAGGTATCTCCATCGCTCGTGTGCTCGAAAAGGCAGTCGCGCGTCAAGTGGTTACTGCAGAACGGGCTGCTTCTATGAGCGACCGAGAGGCGCTTAATCTGCTCTTTCTTCCCGGTTTTTCGACTTCAGACACGGTGACTCACGTATCCGGACGCGGCGTCGGCATGGATGTTGTGCTGGCCAACGTTCAGAAAGCCGGCGGCACAGTGGAACTGGAGTCGTGCGAGGGGCAAGGTACGACGTTGCGGTTTCGGGTCCCATTGACCCTGGCCATCGTGCCGGCTTTAGTGGTGCTGAGCGCGGGACAGAGCTTTTGCTTGCCACAAGGGGCGCTTGCCGAGCTCGTCTACGTGCCGGAGAAAGACGCTGCAACCTCTGTCGAATACATGGGAGAAGCAGAACTGTATCGCCTTCGAGAGACTCTGCTGCCGATGATTCGGCTGGACCGGATGCTCGGCCTTGGAAACGGAAAGAAGAGAGAAGACGCGCAGGGTTTTTACCTTGTCGTGCTTGAGCAGGAAGGCTGCCGGTTCGGGCTGGTCGTCGACGATATTTTGGCCCCAGAGGAGATCGTACTAAAGCCGCTTTCGCCAGGACTTCGAGAGATAGGGCTCTTCTCCGGAGCTACGGTGCTCGGCAACGGAACGCTGGCCATGATCGTCGACATAGCGGCAATCGCAATGCGGGCGGGAGTAGAGCGTTCCAGGGAGCAGCGTACGGTGCCGCTCTCGACGGCGCCGCAAATAAGCTTGCAGGAATCCTTCTTGGTCTTCGAAGATCGCAAACCAAGATCGCGGCCAGGAGCCCTGAATCACAATGCTGAGCCAGGCTTCCGAGTCGTTGCCGTACCGAAGGCGGGTCAGGGTGCGGAGCGCAAAGCATTGCCGTTACGTGCAGTGGAGCGGATTGAAAGTGTGGCCGCCCACCACGTGGAATATGTGGGCACAAGAGCGTTGCTGCGCTACCAGGGTGAGTTGCTGGCACTTGAAGATGCCGGCTCAGTGCTGCCCGAGGCGGACTCAGAGGCGAATCTAACCATTCTGATCTGCGTGAAGCGTTCCGAACGCGGACGCGACCAAAGATTCGGCATCGTGGTACGCAGTGTGCTCGATGTGGCGCAGGGCGAACTGCTGGACGGAACTGCGCGCGTATGTCCGGAAAAGCTTGCGCTGGTGAACGACCGGCTCGCCGTGGTGCACGAGCAATTTTGCGACCAGAGTGTTCTGGAGGCAGTCCATGAATGCACTTGAGGGCGAGAAGCTGCAGGCGATCGTAACTGCACAGGAAAATCCGGCGCTGTGCTGGTTCACCGTGGACGGACGATTGTTTGGCATCGACACGCGCCAGATTCGGGAGGTGCTAGGGCCGAGAAAGGTGCAAGCGGTACCGTTAGCACCCGCCTACCTGGCCGGAGTCCTGGCGTACCGAGGTGAGGTGCTCGCCGCGGTTGACCTTCGCTGCCTTCTAGGTCTGCCGCCCAACCAAGAGAAGGGCTGCTTGCTGGTGCTGGACGGAGGAGGAAGTCCATTCGGACTTCTGGTGGACCGGGTCTGCGGGGTCGTGCAGGTCGAGGCGAAGACGTTGGCTGCGAAGCCAACCACGCTCGACGCGAGTAGCAAAGTCTTGTTTCGAGGAGCCTACCGTATTCCTGAAGGATTGCTCATTCAGCTGGATGCCGATCGCCTCAGGCCGGAGTATCTGGTCGAAGCGGGGCTTTTCAGGTTGGAAACGGCCGGAGGAGTGCAATGAGAGTGCTAATTGTTGACGACTCGAGTTTTATTCGCAAGCATCTGCGCGAACATCTTGTGCGCCTTGGAGTGACCTGCGTGGAGGCCGGAGACGGCAGGGAGGGCCTGGATGTATTGCGGCGTGAAGAGAGTTTCGATCTAACCCTGACGGACGTGAATATGCCGCGAATGGATGGTCTGGCCTTCGTGAAGTGTCTGCGCGAGGAGGGACTTGGCCCCGACATGAAGGTCATGATGATCACCACCGAGACGGACGATAGCTTTATCTCTCGTGCTCTGTCGTACGGCGCGGACGAATTTCTGATGAAGCCGTTTACGTCACAAAGCCTGAACGAGAAGTTGCTGCTGTTGGGATTTGCCAGTGCTGGTTAGGTTGCATGCGGTAACCGGATGAAGGGACACGGAACGAATGACGATAGAGACCAGGCGTGCGGTGCGGGTGCTCGCAGCAGACGATTCAGCGGTGATGCGCGGTGTGATCCGGACCATCTTTCAACTGCATGCGTCGGATATCTCGTCCCGGCTGCCCGCGATGGAGTTGTGTGGAGTCGTCCGGGATGGGCAGGAGGCGCTTGACTGCGTGCGTGCTCTGCAGCCGGATGTACTGCTTCTGGATCTGGAGATGCCGCGGCTGAATGGGTTGCAGGTGTTGGACATCCTTCGCATTCAGGCACCCGGTTTACCGGTGATTCTATGCAGCGCACATACGGAACGCGGCGCGCGGACAACGCTGGATGCGCTAGCCCGCGGCGCCAAGGACTATGTAATGAAGCCACGAAATCAGGACGAGGTGGCTTCCTCATTCAAGCTCCTTATGGAGCAGCTGATGCCGAAAATTGCCATGGCCGCTCGCATCCCGGACCGGAGCCGGGTCGCGTTGGAGTCAAGAGTCAATTCTCGAATACTTCCGGCTCCGTTACCGTCTTCAGGCCCGGGTCTTAGAACACGAGTGGAACTTGTAGTGATCGGTTTGTCGACCGGAGGTCCAGCCGCCTTGGAAGCGATGCTGCCTGCACTACCAGAGACCTTCGATGCCCCCATCCTCGTGGTACAGCACATGCCGAAGCTGTTTACGAGTGCCTTGTCGGAACGGCTGAGTCGGCTGTGTCGCCTCTCAGTGAAAGAGGCTAAGGATGGCGACGTGGTGCGACCGGGCGGAATCTGGCTTGCTCCGGGGGACGCACACATGGAGATCGCCGCCGGCGGATCGATCAAGTTGCATCAGGGTGTTTCCCTAAACAGTTGTAAGCCGTCCGTCGATTACCTGTTCCATTCCGCGGCCAGGCTTTACGGTGGATCGACCCTGGCGGTAATGATGACCGGCATGGGCTCGGATGGACTGGATGGAGCACGCGCCGTGCGGGCGGCGGGAGGCTCGGTGCTGGCTCAGGATGAAGCTTCCTCTGCGGTATGGGGGATGCCAGGCAGGGTAGTCAAGGAAGGTATCTCCTGCGCCACGGTTGCGCTGCCAAACCTCGCCGGAGAGTTGATCGAGCGGGTCAGCTTCGAACGGCTGTCCGCTCCCTTGACGCAACGAAGTCTGGATGGACGGGAGGTGCTGCATGGCGTGCTCTGACGCGGACTACGTTTACCTGCGCGAACTCGTTCAAACGCAGTCGGCAAACATTGTGGACTCCTCGCGCAAGACCTTGTTCGAGAGCCGGCTGCGGCCCTTGGTCCAGGTTGCGGGCGCGGGCAATCTGGAGGGTCTGGTAGGCCTTCTCCGCGAAAATAGGTCCGCTCCGCTGCACCGCGCGGTGGCGGAAGCGATGACGATCAACGAGACCAGTTTTTTCCGCGACGTGAAGCCATTTAATGCGCTGCGCGATGAGGTGCTTCCGCAATTGATCGAGCAGAAAAGCGCCGAACGAAAGCTTCGGATCTGGAGCGCGGCAAGCTCGACCGGGCAGGAAGCCTATAGCGTTGCCATGCTGCTTGCGGAACATTTTCCGCACTTGGCGGGGTGGGATATCCGGATCATCGGGACGGACCTGTCGCGAGAGGTGATCGAATACGCGAAGCGTGGTCGCTACCGACGGCTCGAAGTCAATCGAGGCTTGCCTGCCAGACTGCTCGTGAAGTACTTCCGTCGGGACGAAGATGAGTGGGAAGTGAATGAAGGTTTGAAGGCGCGATGCGAGTTTGAGGTTGGCAATCTCTGCGCCCCCCCAACACGCCCGTTCGCCTTCGATCTCATTCTTCTCCGTAATGTTCTGTTGTACTTTTCTCGGCCGGATCGTACCACTGTCTTTCGCGAGGTTCATCGGCGCTTGAATCCCCGCGGCTTACTCATTTTGGGCAACGCGGAGCAAGCCGAGGATTCTACAGAACTGTTTCGAGCGCAGTTCTCGAAGGATTGCTACTTCTACAGGCCGGCGACGGAGGAGGTCCGAAACCGCATTTAGATCACGGTCCTCCCCTCGATGCGCGAACATAGCCCTGTACCAGCGCTGTGCACGGAAGCCATAGAATGGTGTCAGGCGGGTACGTGGGATGGGGCGGGCGACAGGGAGCAAGAGCAAGCCGGAGGAGAGCGCTGCAGACGCGGCTCTCTCGCTGTTTCATCCTGTAACGGCCCAGTGGTTTCGCGAGGTCTTCGACGGACCCACGGCTCCACAGATTGAGGGTTGGCCGGCGATCGCGCGCGGCGAGTCAACGCTCATTCTTGCCCCGACCGGCACAGGCAAGACGCTGACCGCCTTTCTCTGGTGTCTCGACAGACTGATGCTGAGAAAATCTGCGGATGAGGGGAAGCGCGGCTGTCGTGTGCTGTATCTCTCTCCCTTGAAGGCGTTGGCCGCGGACGTTGAGCGCAACCTGAGATCGCCTCTGGCAGGGATCGCGAATCTGGCCAAGCGCGAGGGAGTCGCGGTGCACCTGCCTGAGATCAGTGTTCGCACCGGAGACACGTCCGCCAAGGACCGAACACGTTTCAATCGGCACCCTGGCGACATTCTGATCACGACGCCGGAATCGCTGTACCTGATGCTGACCAGCGCGGCGGGTGAGCAACTGCGGACGGTAGAAACAGTCATCGTGGACGAGATTCATGCGCTCGTGCCGAGCAAGCGTGGCGCGCACATGGCGCTTTCGCTCGAGCGACTCGAGGCGCTGGTTGCGGAGTCACGGCCGGGAGCGCGGCTGCAACGCATCGGCTTATCCGCAACCCAGCGTCCACTTGAAGAAGTGGCGCGGTTTTTGGGGGGTGCGGAGCAGGGAAGTGGTTCTTTGCCGGTCCTAGCCGTTCAAGGTGACGCTCTGCTGCAGGCAAACGTGGAGGGTGAGGTGCCGGCGGCGCTGATGGACGTGGCGCGGGATGAAGCCGAACCAGCTGCCGGCGGCCCGCGCTTCCGTCCTGTCACCATCGTGAATGCGGGCGCACGCAAGGTGCTCGATCTACGGGTGGAGGTTCCGGTGGAAGACATGGCCAAGCTCGGCGAGATCCAGGACATCCCGAGCGGGCCAGCAAGTCAATCTCCAAAGCGGACCAGCATTTGGCAAAGCATCCATCCGCGCCTGCTCGAGATCATTCGGGAGCGGACGTCAACGCTCATCTTCGTCAATGCGCGGCGCGTGGCGGAGCGGCTGGCCGGAGCGCTGAACGATCTGGCCGGCGAGCCGATCGCGCGGGCGCACCATGGGTCGCTGGCCGCGGCGCAGAGGTCGGAGATCGAGGAGCTGCTGAAGGCCGGGCGGATCAAGGCGCTGGTCTGCACCTCGTCGCTTGAGTTGGGGATCGACATGGGGGCGATCGACCTGGTGATCCAGATCGAGGCACCTCCATCGGTCGCGAGTGGGATGCAGCGGATCGGACGCGCCGGGCACCAGGTTGGCATGCCATCGAACGGGATCATCTTTCCGAAGTACCGGGCGGACCTGGTCGCGTGCGCGGCCGTGACGCGGGCGATGCATGAGGGCCATGTCGAATCGACGCGCTTTCTGCGTAATCCGCTCGATGTGCTGGCGCAACAGATGGTGGCTGTTGTGGCGCATCCGCCGCTTGACCTGGAGGCTGCGGGGCGGAGAACGAAGGGCGAGACGGATGAAGACGAGAGTCCCGGGATCAGTTATGCGGGTCTGCTGGGCCTCGTGCGCGGTGCGGCGAACTATGGGGCGCTAAGCCAGACGGTCTTCGATGGCGTACTGGACATGCTGGCAGGACGTTACCCGAGCGATGAATTTGCGGAGCTTCGTCCGCGGGTGACCTGGGATCGGCAGCGAAACTGGCTGACTCCGCGCCAGGGCGTCAAGAAGATTGCCATCCTGAATGGCGGGACGATCCCGGATCGCGGGCTCTATGGAGTGTTCCTCGCCGGGACAGCGCAGGGCAAACCGGTGCGCGTGGGCGAGCTGGATGAGGAGATGGTCTTTGAGCAGCGGACGGGCGACACATTCATTCTCGGCGCGAGCACATGGCGCGTGGAGGAGATCACGCACGATCGCGTGCTGGTGAGCCCGGCTCCCGGCGATCCGGGCAAGATGCCGTTCTGGCACGGGGACCAGGCGGGTCGGCCGATGGAATTTGGGCGGCGCATCGGCGGCCTGGTGAGGACATTGCGAGAGATGCCGCGCAGTGTCGCCGTTTCCACGCTCACGTCGGAACACGATCTCGACCCGCAGGCGGCGGAGAACGTGATGCGCTACCTGGCCGACCAGGAGCTGGCGAGCGGGCAGGTCCCGGACGATCGCAACATCGTGATTGAGCGGGTGCGCGACGAACTGGGAGATTGGCGAATGTGCTGCCTGACCCCGTTTGGCTCGAAGATCCATGCTCCTTGGGCGATGGCCGCGACGGCGCGCATTCGGGCAAACGGCGGCCCGGAGGTCGAGACGATGTGGAGCGAAGACGGCTTTGTTCTTCGCTTTCCGGAGACAGATGAGCCGCCCAGCGCCGATCATCTGCTGCTCGAGCCGGACGAGGCGGCAGAGCTGGTGCTGCGCCAGCTGGGGTCGACGGCGGTATTTGCGGCAAAGTTCCGGGAGAGCGCTTCGCGAGCGTTGCTCCTGCCAAGGCGCCGCGCCGATGGACGAACGCCCTTGTGGCAGCAGCGCAAACGGGCGTACGACCTGCTAAGTGTCGCGAGCCGCTATGCGAGCTTCCCCATTCTGCTCGAGGCGTATCGCGAGTGTCTGCGCGATGTGTTTGACATGCCGGCGCTGATGGAGATTTTGCGTGGGGTAGGGAACCGCAGCCTGCGCGTGCATACGGTCGACTCGCGGACCCCGTCGCCGTTTGCCGCGGCGCTGCTGTTCAGCTATGTCGCCAACTATATATACGACGGCGATGCTCCCTTGGCGGAACGGCGCGCGCAGGCCCTCTCGATCGACCAGGACCAGCTGCGCGAGCTGATGGGCGATGCAGACCTGCGCGAGTTGCTGGATCTCGCGGCGATCGAAGAGACCGAAGAACAGCTGCAGTGCCTGGCCGAGACCTACAAAGCCCGCTCGATGGATGGCGTGCATGACCTTCTGCTGAAGCTCGGGGATCTGCGCCGTGACGAGCTGCTGGCGCGCTGCGTTTCGCCGGAGATCGCCCTGACGGTGGAGCGCCTGCGCAAGAGCCTGCGAGTGCTTGAAGTGTCGGTCGCGGGAGGGAAGCGGCTGATTGCGGTAGAAGACGCGGGACGGTACCGGGATGCACTGGGCGTGCCGCTGCCGCCTGGCTTACCGACAGCGTTTCAGGTCGCGGTGCCGGATGCGGCGCTCGATCTGCTGCGAAGATTCGGCCGGACGCATGGACCGTTTACGACCGCCGAGGTGGCAAAGCGGTTCGGCCTGGCGCTTGAAACGGCGGAGGCGGTGTTGAACCGGCTCGTGCAGACGGGGCGGATCGTCGAGGGTGGATTTCGGCCGGGAGGAACGCATCGCGAGTGGTGCGACCACGAGGTGCTGCGCACGATCCGGCGACGCTCCCTGGCGCGGCTGCGCAAGGAGGTAGAGCCGGTCGAGCAGGCGACGCTGGCCCGGCTGTTTACCCGCTGGCAGGGCGTGGTGCAGCCGCGGCGCGGGTTGGATGCGCTGCTGGATGTCATCGAGAACCTGCAGGGAGCGCCCGTGCCCGCGTCCATGCTCGAAAGTGAGGTTCTGCCCGCGCGTCTCTTTGGGTACCGGCCGGCGGACCTCGACACCCTAATTGCCGCGGGCGAGGTAGTCTGGTGCGGAGTCGAGGCTATCGGCGAGAAGGATGGGCGTGTGGCCCTGTACCTGTCGGAAAATCTGCCTCTCTTGTGGCCGGTCGAACCCAGGTCGCAGAATCGAGACTCGGGTCCTCCGAATGCAGGGCAAGGCCCGACTGCGGAGCGGGAAGCGAAGATCGTCGACTACCTGCGGACAAAGGGAGCCTCGTTCTTTCAGGAGCTGCACGATGGCACCGGAGGCGGCTATCCCGGGGAGACGTTGGAGGCGGTGTGGAACCTGGTGTGGCGCGGCCTGCTGAACAACGATGCACTGCATGCCCTGCGAGCCTATTGCGAGCGGACCGCTTCCAATACCAGAAACGCCAAGCCCGCGCGAAAGGTGCATCAGCAGACCGGGTTCCGGTCGCGGCGGACCACGCCTCCAACGGCGCAGGGACGTTGGTCGCTGAACGCGATTGCCTTCGACGAGGGCCGGAGCGCGACCGAGTGGAGTCATGCCATCGCCCAGCAATTGCTGGCTCGCTATGGCGTCGTCTTTCGCGAGACGGCGCATGCGGAAGGACTTCCGGGAGGGTTCTCCGCGATCTACGATGTGATGAAGGCGCTCGAAGAGAGTGGCCGGGTGCGGCGCGGATACTTCGCGGCGGATCTGGGCGCGACCCAGTTCGCCATGCCCGCGGCAGTCGACCTGCTGCGCAGCCTGCGGGTGAAGCGCGACGGCGACAAGAGCGAAATGCTGATGCTGGCGGCGACCGATCCTGCGAACCCGTATGGCTCGCTGTTGAAGTGGCCGGCCGGAGGGGACGAGGGGTCGTCGCTGACGCGGAGCGTCGGGGCAAGGGTGGTGCTGTGCGATGGCTCGCTGATCGCCTATCTGCGCCGCGGCAATCCCAATCTTCAGGCGTTCCTGCCGGAGGAGGAGCCTGCGCGGACCCAGGCTGCGAAGGCTCTCTCCGAATTTTTAGTCACCCGCGCCCAGGGAGAGGGCGGGATGCTGTTGACGAGTGTCAATGGCCAGGCCGTGGGCGCGAGCTGGATGGCACGAGTGTTGCTCGAGGCAGGATTTGTAGCCGCGCCCATGGGTTTCAATGTGCGGAGAGTGCTGCCAAGTCTGCCGGCGATGGCTGCGGCGCAGGCCTAGGAGGCTTCGCCGCGTTCATCGAGAAAACTGCAAAAGCAGGTCAGTCGATGGAGATCTTTCGCAGCAGCTTGAAGTTCGACAGCATCTGCCCCGTGCCCAGCACCACCGACGCCAGCGGGTCGTCCGCGATCGACACCGGCAGCCCGGTCTCTTCGCGGATCCGCTTGTCCAGGTTCTTGATCAGCGCGCCGCCCCCGGTGAGCACAATGCCGCGGTCCGAAATGTCGGCCGAGAGCTCCGGCGGCGTCCGCTCGAGCGCTACCCGGATGCCGTTGATGATGGTCGCGATGGACTCCGCCAGCGCCTCGCGAATCTCCGAATCCTCAATCGTGATCGTCTTCGGCACACCCTCGATCAGGTTTCGTCCCGTAATCGTCTTGGTCAGCGGCTGGTCGAGCACGTACGCCGAGCCCAGCTCCATCTTGATCTGCTCCGCCGTCCGCTCGCCGATCAGGAGGTTGTACTTGCGCTTGATGAACGTGATGATCGACTCGTCCATCTGGTTTCCGGCCATGCGCACCGAGCGCGAGTACACAATGCCGGCCAGCGAGATAACCGCAATGTCGGTCGTCCCGCCGCCGATGTCGACCACCATGTTGCCGCCCGGCTCCGTAATCGGCAGCCCCGCGCCGATGGCCGCCACCATCGCCTGCTCCACCAGGTGCACCTCGGACGCCTTTGCCCGGTAAGCCGAGTCCATGACGGCGCGCTTTTCGACCTGCGTAATCTCCGAAGGAACGCCGATCACAATCCGCGGATGCACCAGCATCTTGCGGTTGTGCGCCTTCTGGATGAAGTAGTTCAGCATCTTCTCCGTCTGCTTGAAGTCCGCAATCACGCCGTCCTTCATCGGCTTGATCGCCACGATGTTGCCGGGTGTACGCCCCAGCATCTCCTTGGCCTCCTTGCCCACGGCCTCGATCTCGCCGGTCACCTGGTTGACGGCGATAATGCTTGGCTCATTGACGATGATGCCTTTGTTATGGGCAAAGACGAGCGTATTGGCCGTTCCCAGATCGATCGCCAGATCGGAGGAAAAGAGGCTGAACAGCGAGCGCATGTTGTGCACGCGCGAGTAGCGGGAGGACTGATAGTTGTTCGAGGACATTACGAAGCGTTGTTCCCAATCGATTGAATGCAAATCTCGTCTATACCACTATTGTACGCGGGCGCTCGAGCTCCACTCAGCCGCTCGCGCAGCAAGCCATTGGCAAGAACGTCAACAGTCGTGCAGGCGATGCGATACTGGATGCAGTTTCGGAGAGATCACGAATGACGATTGGCGTACCCAGGGAAGTGAAGGATCACGAGAGCCGCGTAGGGGTCACCCCGGCTGGAGTCAAGGCTCTGACCGAGGGCGGACACAAGGTGCTCGTCGAAACCAATGCAGGCGCGCTCTCCGCCTTTCCTGACGACGATTTCCAGGCCGCCGGAGCTGAGATCGTTGGCTCCGCCTACGACGTCTGGCGCCTCGCCGACATGGTCGTCAAGGTCAAGGAGCCCACCGAGACCGAGTACCGCCACTTCCGCGAAGGCCTCGTCCTGTTCACCTATCTGCATCTCGCCCCGCTCCGCGAGCTGACCGACGCGCTGCTGGACAAGAAAGTCACCGGCATCGCCTACGAAACCGTCCGCGACCGCGCCGGCCACTTGCCTCTGCTCACTCCCATGAGCGAGGTTGCCGGGCGCATGAGCGTCCAGGTCGGCGCCACCTACCTCGAAAAGGAGCACGGCGGCCGCGGAGTCCTGCTCGGCGGCGTCCCCGGCACTCCGCCGGCCAACGTCTGCATCATCGGCGGAGGCATCGTCGGCACCAACGCCGCCAAGATAGCGCTCGGCATGGGAGCGCGCGTTACCCTCGTCGACCTCAACCTGAACCGCCTGCGCGAGATCGACGACATCTTCGGCGGCCGCGTCCACACCCTGGCCTCGAACAGCTACAACGTCGAGCGCGCCGTCTCCGAAGCCGACCTCGTCATCGGCGGCGTCCTCATCCCAGGGGCCGCCGCACCCAAGATCGTCACCCGCGGCATGGTCGCCAAGATGAAGAAGGGCGCGGTCATCGTTGACGTCGCCATCGACCAGGGAGGCTGCATCGAAACCGCCCGCCCCACCACCCACAGCGACCCCAGCTTCGAGGTGGACGGCGTCGTCCACTACTGCGTCACCAACATGCCCGCCGCGGTCCCCAACACCTCCACCCTGGCCCTCACCAACGCCACCTTCCCCTACCTGCTGAAGCTCGCCGGCATCGGTGCCAAAGCGGCCATCGCCGAAGACAAAGGCATCGCGGAAGGCGTGAACACCTACGCCGGAACCCTCACCTACCAGGCCGTCGCCAAAGCGCAGCAGCGCGAGTGGAAGCCCATTGCGGATCTCCTCTAGCTGGCCCTTATCGCTGATGGGTGCGGTGATGCTGATCGCCCCCGCGCACGCGCAGCTGCAGCTCGCCATCACCTTTGACGATCTACCCGCCCACGGCCCTTTGCCCGCCGGCCAGACCCGCCTCCAGATCGCGCAATCCATCCTCACCACTCTTAGAGAACGGAAACTCCCACCCACGTACGGCTTCATCAACGCCGTTAGAACAGAGGAACACCCAGAGACGGTGGCCGTCCTCGAAGCCTGGCGCGCCGCCGGCCAGCCTCTCGGCAATCACACCTGGTCGCACCCCAACCTGGCAGACACGCAGGCCAAGCTCTTTGAAGCAGAAATTGAGGCCAACCAGCCCATCCTGCGTACCCTGATGGGAACCAACGACTGGCACTGGTTCCGCTACCCCTTCCTGCAGGAAGGCGAAACCATCGAAAAGCACCGCGTCATCCGCAAGTGGCTCACCGACAACCACTATCAGGTCGCTGAAGTCACCATGGACTTCGAAGACTATCTTTGGAACGAGCCTTACAGTCGCTGCACGGAAAAAAACGATCAGGCCGCCCTCCAGGAACTGCACGACTCTTACCTTGCCACCGCCGACGAATACATCACGCTTTACCGAGCCTATGCCACCCGCGTCTTCGGCCACGACATCCCCTACATCCTGCTCATGCACGTCGGCGCCTTCGACGCCAAAATGCTCCCGGAACTGCTCACGCTCTACCGCCAACGCGGCTTTACCTTCATCACCCTGCCGCAAGCCGCCGCCGACCCCGCCTACCGCGAAGACCCCGATATCGCCTACGTCGACGGCGATTCGCTCACCGATATGCTCGCGGATAAGCACGGCGTCGTAAAAAAGGGTTTGCCCCCACACACCAAACCCGTCAAGCGCCTACAAGAGATCTGCCGCTAGCAACGAAACAGGAGGGGTAAGCCCCATGACGACCAGCGCGCAGCAACGCAAGGCCTGGATCATCGCAAGCGGCACCGGTGTGCTCGTCGTCTTCCTCGTCCTCGCCGGCCTCAACGCCTTCAAACTCACCTCGCTCAGCCCCGCCACCACCGAGCAGATCGTCGTCTACACCGGCCTCTCCGCCGTTGCCTTTCTGCTCTTCGTCGGCATGCTGGTGCTGCTTGTACGCAATCTCCTCAAGCTCTATGCCGACCAGCGCAGCCGCGTGATGGGCAGCCGCCTGCGCACGCGCATGTTGTGGGGCGCGGTACTCGTCAGCCTCCTGCCGATCTCGTTCATGTTCTTCTTCAGCTACGGCCTCATGAATCGCGCCGTCGACCGCTGGTTCTCGCAGCCGGTAACCGAAATGCGCAACGAGTCCAACCAGATGGCGCTCGACCTGGCCGGCTATGCCACCGCCAACGCGCGCGCCGAGGCCGAGAGCATCGCCGCTGACCTGCCCGCGTTGACGCTGGCCAAGGAAGGACTCGCGAACCGCGCCGCCGTCGGCCGCGTCCTGCGCGAGCACGCCATCACCCTGCAGGGCGGCTTCGTCGTCGTCTTCCGCGACGGCAAGGCGGTTGCTGCTCTCAACGTTCCGCAGCACTCGGGAGCCGGCGCCACCGTCAAGCCGCTCCTGCCCGAGCCCCGCAGCGCTGCCGAATCCAGTCCCACCGCAGCCGACCAGGAAGCCGAACTCCCCGACGCCGCCGCCTCGCCGTCCGCTCTCGAAGCCGGCGAGCGGCTGGACGCCCGTGACCCCGCCAACGCCGAACTCCTCTCGGCCGCCCAGCGTGGTGACAACCCCGTCTTCACCCTGGCCGGCTTCGACTTCGCCCTCGGCTCCGCTACCCTCGTCAAACAGGGCGGTGCCGTAGGCAACGTCGTCACCGGGCTGCCCTTGCCGCACGGCATGTCCGCCACCCTGGCGCACTTGCAAAAAGCCACCGCCGACTACTGGACGCTCTTCCGCGCCCGCCGCTCCGTACGCAACACCTACATGATCCTGCTGCTGATGATGACCAGCCTCGCGCTATTCGCCGCCAGCTGGCTCGCCCTCCATCTCTCGAAGCAGGTCACCAAGCCGGTTGAAGCGCTCGCGGATGCCATGGACTCGATCGCAGCCGGCGACTACGGCCATCGCGTCCAGGAAAGCGCCACCGAAGAACTCGGCGAGCTCGTTCGCAGCTTCAATCGCATGGCCGAGGACCTGGAAGGCAGCCGCGCCCAGGTAGACGCCTCGACCACCCTGCTCAGCCAGGCCAACGCCGCGCTCCAGGCCCGGCGCGGCGAGCTCGAAACCATGCTCCAAACCATCCCCAACGGAGTCGCCACCCTAGACGCCGAGCGCTCCATCGTCCTTACCAACCGCGCCCTCACCGAGATGCTCGACCCTGGCGGCCAACGCCCTTTCATCGGCCACCGCATGGACCAGGTCTTCCCCGCCGACCTGATGGAGCCGCTCGACCGCCTGATGAAGCGCAGCCACCGCATGGGGTCCGCCTCGAGCGAGCTCGAACTCGGCGCGAACGGCCGGGGTACCCTCAACCTGCTCGCCACCGTAGCCCTGCTCGAAGGCCATGCACGCGAGCACCTCGGCTACGTCGTCGTCCTTGAAAACGCGACCGAACTGCTGCGCGCCCAAAAGCAAAGCGCCTGGAAAGAGGTCGCCAGGCGCGTCGCCCACGAGATCAAGAATCCGCTCACTCCCATCTCC
>CAXTQE010000017.1:21448-41346 GCA_964246225.1 uncultured Acidobacteriaceae bacterium
AGCGAGGTCATCTCCACCTCGGTCGAAAGCATGCGCGGCCTCGTCGACCAGTTCGCCTCACTCGCGCAGTTCCCGACCTCCGACCCGCGCCCCGCCGACCTCAATACCATCGTCGAGAACTCGCTCGCCATGTTCGCCGGACGCACCCAGAAGGTCCGCCTCGTCCGTAGACTCTCCCGCGATCTTCCCCTGGTGCTCGCCGACCCCGAAGCCATGAAGCGCGCGCTCGGCAACCTGGTCGACAACGCCGTCGAAGCCATGCAGGGAAGCCTCCTGCGCGAGCTGCGCGTCTCCACCACGCTGCTCGACTCCGGCCTGGTCGAGCTCACGGTCGCCGACACCGGCAGCGGCCTGACCGACGAGATGAAAGAGCGCCTCTTCCTCCCCTACTTCTCCACCAAGCAGCGCGGCACCGGCCTGGGCTTGGCCATCGCCGCAAAGATCATCCAGGAGCATGGCGGGTCCATTCGCGCGGAAAAGAACGAGCCCGCCGGCGCAAAATTCATCGTTGAACTTCGCATCGCCAGCCTGGCCGAGAGCGGCGAGCGACCGGTCGCGGAAGTTCCGTCTCTCGTCCCCACTCCCTCCCTATGAACCACGTCCTCATCGTCGACGACGAAGCCGAAATCCGCGAGTCGCTCGAAAGCATCCTCGCCGAAGAGGGCTACCTCGTCACGTCCACCGGAACCGCCGCCGAAGCCCTGATGCTGCTGCGCGATGCCGCCTACGACGTCGTGCTCCTCGACATCTGGCTGCCCGACCGCGACGGCCTTGAGACCCTCGGCGAGATCCGCCAGATGGACTCCGCCAACGTCCCCGAGGTCGTCATCATCAGCGGCCACGGCACCATCGAGTCCGCCGTCCGCGCCACCAAGCTTGGCGCCTACGACTTCCTCGAAAAGCCGCTCTCGCTCGCCCGCACCCTCATCGTGCTCAAAAACGCCATGCGCGCCCGCCAGATGCGCGAGGACAACCAGGAGTTTGCGCGGCAGCTAGCCGTCAAAGGCCCGCTCAGCGGAGCCAGCGTCCCCATGAAAGCTCTGCGCCAGCAGATCAAGCTGATGGCGCCCACCAACGGCCGCGTGCTCATCTTCGGCGAAAGCGGCACCGGCAAGGAGCTGATCGCGCGCTCCATGCACGCTGAAAGCCTGCGCAAGGATCGAGTCTTCGTCGAGCTCAACTGTGCCGCCATCCCCGAGGACTACATCGAAACCGAGCTCTTCGGCTACCGCCACGGAGCCGCTCCCCACGGCGGAGGCTCCGGCATTCCCGCCGAGAAGCGCGGCACCTTCGAGCGAGCCGATGGAGGCACCCTCTTCCTCGACGAGGTCGGCGATATGAGCCTAAAAACCCAGGCCAAGGTCCTCCGTGCACTCGATGAGCAGCGCTTCCTGCCCGTCGGCGCCAGCCATGCCGTCCACGTCGACGTGCGCGTCATCGCCGCTACCAATAAGGACCTCGAAGACGAGATCGCCCACGGCAACTTCCGCGAAGACCTCTTCTACCGCCTCAACGTCATCCCCTTCTTCGTCCCTCCGCTGCGTGACCGCAAGGAGGACATCCCGCTGCTGGTCAAGGAGTTCCTTTCCGAGTTCGGCGCGCAGTATGGCCGGCCCCGCGTCGAAATGAACGACGACGCCCTCACCGCGCTCAAGCAATACCACTGGCCCGGAAACGTCCGCGAGCTGCGCAACCTCGTCGAGCGCGTCCTCATCCTCAATCCCAAGACCGGACGCATCGAACGCAAACATCTTCCCAAGCTCGTATCCCGAGACTCCCGCGAGATCATCAAGAGCCCTGCCCGCGGGGATGAATTTGCTACGTTGCTTGAAGCTCGCGAGGCCTACGAACGCGACTACATCCTCAAAAAAATCGACGAGTGCCACGGCAACGTCAGCCGCGCCGCCGAAGGCCTCGGCCTCGAACGCAGCCATCTCTACCGCAAGATGAAGGCGCTCGGCGTCAGCGTCAAGGAATCGTGAACCGGTCGTACAATACTTCAAAGAGGGTCAGATGCCAGCAAAGAACCCAAAATCTAAGCTCTTCGCAACACCAGTTGCAGATGCACAGGAGCCTTTAGATTTCATGAAGGCCTATCAGGCCGGCAGACCGCTTGCGCTGGACCTTGATCCCCGCATTGACCTTACCAAGCCCATCTTTGCGCAGGCACAGAAGCTGCAAGCACGAGACCGCGCCGAGAAAAGGCGAGAGTCAACGGCTGCGTGAGCATAGGTTTGTTGTTGGATACGCACGTCCTGATCTGGCTCGATATAGGTGCGCCCATTCGTCCTCAAGCACTCATCCAGATGGATCAGGCAAGCCGGCATCCTTCTCGTCTCTTCACCTCCGACATCTCGTTGTGGGAGATCGGCGTAGCCGATCGAAAGACGCAGGCCGCGAAAAGGCCAGATCTACGCGGCCTGACGCCTGCGGATTGGGTCGGCGAGATTGCCGCACGCTTTGGTCTTCACACCCTCGGCATTTCCAAAGCCATCGCACAGGAAGCGGCCAACGTCCCCGGCGTCTACGGCTCAGGAGACCCAGGGGACTGTTTCCTGATCGCCACCGCTCACCTGCAAAATCTCACGCTCATCACCCGCGACACGAAAATCCTGGATCTGGCACACCACCGCCCCGACTACCTAAGCGCGATCGCGTGTTGATGCCTGCCCGCTCCACAGCCCCGTGTAAACTCTTGGGAACACCCACATGTTGAGGGTTCTCATGACCAAAAGTTTCGCCCTGGCTCTGTTCAGCCTGTCCCTAACCCCCGCCCTTGCGCAGGATGTCTCCACGTTTGAAAAGCAGGAGCTCCCCGGCCTGGTCGACACCTACAAGCAGATCCATGCACACCCCGAGCTCTCGCACTTTGAAGCCAATACCTCTGCCCTCGTCGCAGCCGAGTTACGCAAGGCCGGCTACACCGTTACTGACCATGTCGGCATTTACCCCGACGGCTCGCGCGCCTTCGGTGTCGTTGGCATGCTCAAGAACGGAGCCGGCCCCACGCTGCTGGTACGCGGTGACATGGATGCGCTGCCCATCATCGAAGAGACCGGAGTGCCCTACGCCAGCCACGTCGTCGTCAAAAACAAATCCGGCCAGGACGTCGGCGTGATGGAGGCCTGCGGGCACGACGTTCACACCACCGTACTGATCGGCACCGCACGTGCGCTCGCTGCGGCGAAATCCCAGTGGCATGGCACCCTGATGATCATCGGCCAGCCCAGTGAAGAGACCATCGACGGCGCCAAGGCCATGCTCGCCGACCACCTCTACGAGCGCTTCGGCAAGCCCGACATGATCATCGGCCTGCATGACACCAACGGTGCGCCGGCCGGCAAAGTCGTCCTCACCAGCGGTCCCGCCCTCGCCAGCTCCACCTCCGTCGACGTCACTCTGCACGGCATCGGCGGCCACGGCGCATCGCCCGAGGCAGGGAAGGATCCCATCGTCATGGCCGCCATGCTCATCGTCGAGATGCAGACCATCGTCAGCCGCGAAGAGAGCCCCCTCGCTCCCGCAGTCGTGACCGTCGGCGACATCCAGGGCGGCACCAGGCGCAACGTCATCCCCAACGACGTGAAGCTCGAACTCACCACCCGCGCCTTCAGCGACAAGAGCCGCCAGGTCATCCTCGATGGAATCCGTCAGATGGCAATGGGCGTCGCCACCTCCGCCGGCATGGCTGCGGACAAGATGCCCACCGTCACCGTACTCGACGACGAGTCGACGCCATCGCTCTACAACAATCCGGAACTCGCCGCCAGGGTCAAAGCCACCCTCATCAAGACCGTCGGTGCGGATAACGTGATCGACGGGCAGCCCGCCATGGGCAGCGAGGACGTCGGTGTCTTCGGCCTTCCAGGCAACAAAATTCCCACGGCATACTACTTCCTTGGCGCCATGTATCCGGATCGGTTCGCCGCCGCTCAAGCCGCCGGCAAAGACCTTCCCGGCCTTCACACCAGCAAGTTCGAGCCCGACCCCGAGCCCACTCTCGAAACCGGTGTCAAAACCCTGACAGCCGTGTCGATGTCTCTCCTGCAGTAACGGTCTCGTCCAGTCCCAACTACTCTTCCCCGGCCTGCTTCTCCGCAATCTGCTCCAGCTGCCGCCGCCAGTCCAGGTCCTCGATGAAGTTCGGCTTCGACCGCCAGTCCTCCTGCACCTTCACAAACAGTTCCAGAAACACCCGCGTTCCCAGCAAGCTTTCGATCTCCTTCCGCGCCGCCGAGCCGATCTCCTTCAGCATGCTCCCCTGCTTGCCGATCAGAATCGCCTTCTGCCCCGTCCGCTCACAGAAGATCGCCGCCGCAATCTTCGTCACCGGAAGCCGCCCATCGGCAAGCTTCTTCATCGATGCAGGCTCTTCGAACTTCTCGACCACCACCGCCGTCGCATACGGAACCTCTTCGCCCGTCAGCAGCAGAATCTTCTCCCGAATCAACTCCGCCACCAGAAAACGCTCCGGCTGATCCGTCAGCTGATCCTTCGGAAAATAGCGCTGTCCCTCCGGCAGATGCGCCACCACCTTGTCGAGCAGCAGATCCAGGTTGATCTTCTTGCGCGCCGAGATCGGAAGAATCTCCGCAAACGGATAGAGCGCCGCCCAGTGCGCAATCAACGGCATGATCTCCGCCTGCGCAATCTGGTCAATCTTGTTCAGCAACAGGATCACCGGACACTCCAGCTTCTTTATCAGCTGCAGCGAAAACTCATCCTCCGCCACCGACAACGTCATCCGCCCCGTCACCTTGCCCGAATCCTCCTTGGGCAGCTTGTGCGTCACGTCCACCACAAACAGCACCGCATCCCGCGTCTCGAGCGCATCATGCACCTCCTGCATCATGCGCCGGTCAAGCTGCGTGTCCGGCTTGTGAATCCCAGGCGTATCCACCAGCACCATCTGCGCCGCCGGATGCCCCGGGTCGGCCGCAGTCTTCTTCTTGAGCGGAATCTCCAGCACGCCGTGGATCCGCGTGCGCGTCGTCTGCGGCTTGTGCGTGACGATCGCGATCTTCTGCCCAAGCAGCGCGTTCAGCAACGTAGACTTGCCGGCGTTGGGCCGGCCGATGATCGAAACAAATCCGGAGCGAAAAGGCATCTCCCCTCAGCATACGTCGCTTCCGGGCGCGTGTCCGCTCTCTAAGCCAAAGGCCGAGCCGTACGCACATCCACTCCCACCTGCGGCACCCGCTCCAGCCGATGCACCTGCACCGCCTGCGGACCCTGCACGCCCTCCGTAATCTCGAAGCTCACCGGCTCGCCTTCCTTCATCGACCGGAAGTCTCCATCCTGGATCGCGGTGTAGTGGACAAAGACATCCGCGCCGCCATCCCTGCCCAAAAAACCATACCCTTTGGAAGGATTGAACCACCGCACCGTACCCATGATCTGAGACATCGCACACTCTCCCATGCTACTTTTCGAAGTAGATCGATCGCTGCCGGCCAGCGAGCCGCTACCCACCGGCCAACCTACGCACCCAATTCAACCTGTGTCCGCGTCAGGTCACAGGACCCGGCAACAGGAAGTTTGTCTTCCTCCTAAACCTCGCCCAGAGAGGCACGGCCTGACTGCTTTGCGCTGTGCAAAACACAATAGCACATCCGCTTCAGAGCAAGCACCCCGCCGGTATCTATGCAGCGCCCCGGCTCAACTCACCTCGGGAGGAAGCAGGCTGACCCGGATCGATTCGATCCGCCGATCGGTACTCGCCAGCACCTCCAGCCGCAAACCCGCATCCTGCACCACCTCGCCCGGCAGAGGAATGTGCCCGGCCAGCTCAGACACCAGCCCGCCCACCGTCGTCGACTCATAATGTTCAGGAAGGCGAAGCCCGGCAGCGTCCTCCCGATCTGCCTTGCCCACGTACTCCAGGCCGGCGTCGGCTGCCACGCGCCCGTCCTCGCCCGCCCCACGGCCGCCCGCTGTCTGGTCTGCAAACAAGTCGCGCAACCGCGAAAGCTCAAAGGCCCCAGACACCACGTACGCGCCATTCAGCTCGCGGATCGGAGCATCGTCGGCCTGCGGCTCGTCATGCTCGTCGGCGATATTGCCCACGATCGCCTCCAGCAGATCTTCAATCGTCACCACGCCCGCAACCAGGCCGTATTCGTCGATCACGATGCGCATATGCTGCTTCTCGGACTGCATCTCGCGCAGCAGCTCCGCAACCATCTTGGTCTCGGGAACGAACGCCGCAGAGCGCTGCATCCGCTCGACCGTCAGCGTCTCGGCATCCTTATCGGTTACCTGCAGCAGGTCATGCGCAAACGCAATTCCCGTAATGTTGTCCAGCGACTCATGGAACACAGGAACCCGCGAGAAGACATGTTTCTCAATCTCCGCCGTGAACTCCTTCAACGTCAGCGTATCCCGCACGGCAAAGACCTCCGGCCGCGGCGTCATTACCTCCCGCGTCACCTTGTCGCCAAACTCGACCGCCGACCGCACCAGTTCGCGGTCCGACTCCTCCAGAATTCCCTCCTCCTCGCCCGCCTCGAGCAGCGCATCCATCGCCTCCGACGGATGCTCGTCTTCCTCCTTGTCCTCCGCCTCTGCCAGCGCGACAATCGAAAGGAGCAGCCCCAGCAGCAGCGTTACCGGAAGAATCACATAGAACAGCGCCTGCAGCAGATATCGAATACGCGACACCCAGCTGCCCTCCGTACGCACAAACAGCACCTGCGGAATCAGCCGGTCGAAGATCAAAATCAGCAGGACCAGCTCGAAGACCGCAACCGCAATCTCGCTCCACGCAGGCGCCCCTACCCGGTACAGACGCATCCCCGAAAGCAACGCCAAACCAGCCAACGTCAGCTGCCGCAGCACCGACGCCGACTGCGCGATCGATTCGCGTGCCAGCCGAAGCCGTGGCTCGACAAGCTTCTCCCAGCTGTCAATGTTGTCCTGGTACTCGCGCGCCAGGAACTTGCCCATCTCCGAGTAAATCCGATCCACATACGCGGCCAGCGTTAAAACGACCAGCAACGCCGCCAGCAGCACGACCTCAAGGACAGTCATAAACCTCTTCCTGTAGTACGTTTCGAGTACGTTCTCTCAATCAAACCGGAGCGCAGATTGAGCTCTCCGCGCAGCTCGTTCTCACGCGCAGCCATCCTTCCGGAGTCGGTTTCGTGATCTTCTCCGGCCAGGTGCAGCAGCCCGTGCAGCAGCAGAATCCGCACCTCGTCGCGAAGCGTATGGCCCTGCTCGGCCGCCTGGCGCGCGGCGGTGTCGAGCGAAATGGCCAGGTCCCCGGCCATGCCTTCCGCCTCTGGAGCTGCCGGAAAGCTGAGCACGTCGGTGGCTTTATTCTTTTTGCGGAAGGTGCGATTCAGCCGGCGAAGCTCTTCATCCGAGGTCAGGAGCACCTCGACGGAGCCATCGAGAGCGACAGCTGCACGGGCGCGATTCAAAAACCGCGAGAGACCGGACCGGCTAAGGGTGGAGAGGGCTTCAAGGGCGAGCGGACTACTTGGAGGGTCGATGGTAATCATCGGAAGGAACAGACGCCTTGGGGCCTCTGTTCCTTCTGATCATAGCGCAATCCGGCTTGTTACTGCGGTTTGGGAACAGCATGCGGAGAGTTCATGGAAGATCCCGGCGCGCCCGGCAGACTCGCATCGATCGACAGCGGTAACGGATGCTGCGAGCGCCCATAGGTGTCGTACGCGCGCACAATCCGCTGCACCAGATGATGCCGAACCACGTCCACATCTTCGAAGTGGCAGAAGCGAATCCCCTCCACCCCATCCAGCACATGCAGCGCTTCGAGCAGCCCGGACTTCTTTGGGTTGGGCAGGTCGGTCTGCGTCAGGTCGCCGGTAATCACAGCCTTCGAGTTGTTCCCCAGACGCGTCACAAACATCTTCATCTGCTCGGTCGTTGTGTTCTGCGCCTCATCCATAATGATGAACGCGTCCGACAAAGTCCTGCCGCGCATAAACGCCAGGGGAGCGACCTCAATCACGTTCCGCTCGATCAGCTTATCCACCTTCTCCTGGTCCAGCAGATCGTAGAGCGCGTCGTAGAGCGGCCGCATGTACGGATCGACCTTCTCCTGCAGAGATCCCGGCAAAAAGCCAAGCCGCTCCCCAGCCTCAACCGCCGGCCGCACCAGGATGATCCGCGAGACTTTCTTGGCCAGCAGCGCCGCAACCCCCATCGCCACCGCCAGGTACGTCTTACCCGTTCCCGCCGGCCCGATGCCGAACGTCATGTCGTTGGCTTCGATTGCCTCCACATACTTCTTTTGGTTGGGCGAGCGCGGCTGCACCATACGCTTTACCCCGGCCGACCGCTGCTTCCCCTGATCGACCAACTGCCGCAGCGTCGCATAAGGGTCGGCCACCACCAGCTTCAAGAGCCCATGCAACTCGCCATTCTGCAGCGTAACTCCCGAGCGCCGGAGCGAATCGAAATCGGCAAAGACCTGGGCCGCGCGCGCGACCGGTACGTCTTCACCGCAGATATGAATGGCGTCGGAACGGAGGTCGATTGTGACGTGCAATCCATCCTCGAGCAGGCGAAGATTCTCGTCGCGGGTGCCGTACAGAGGCTCGATTCCGGGGGTGATGTCGAGAGTTTTTTTCGTCAAGCGGGGGTCTGACCTCCGTCAGTAGAAAACAGGTTGGCGCCCGGTAAGGCGCGCTGGGAGTTGGATGTTTGCAGAAGAGGGGCGATGCAGGGCGGGATGGATACGACACCGGGGAAGTGTCTGATGGCTGCGACCGGGTTGGTAAGCCGTACCAAACGGATGCCGATAATGGTTGGAGACTAGAACTTCGCGACGCCTTCGTCAAGAGTGGATTTCAGGTCACCAAATACGGCCGGCAGCAGATCTGCATTGACCGAACCCGGGCACATCCGTAAACTTGGAAGTTGCAGGGAGTACCGCGGGCTATGTTCCTGGCTGGCCTGATCTTTGCATCCATTTCACCGCGCACGCCTCTGTTCCCGGCCGCCGGTCTATATAGAAGAGAGTCCCCATGGCAAATCATGTTTCCTCGCTGAAGCGCGCACGTCAGACCGTCACCAAGACCGCCCACAATCGCTCCAATCGCTCCAAGCTCCGCGGAACCCTGCGCACCCTGCGCGAGGCCATCCTCAAGGGCGACACCCAGAACCTGATGGCGGTCTATAGCTCCACCGCCTCGCTGCTCGACAAGAGCGTCCAAAAAGGCGTGCTGCACAAGAACACCGCCAGCCGCTACAAGAGCCGCCTCAACGCTCGCGTCAAGGCCGCCATTCAGGGCAAAAAAGCCGCCTGAACTCACCCCATGTCAGGAGTCAGGACCCCAGAGGCCCCGCTCCAGCTTGTCAAGCTCTCGAGCCGCTTATGTCTATGACAACAAAGCATATCGAGCTGGCATATCTTCCTTTGCTCATCTTGTAAACTGGTAGTAGGGAAATAGACGGATCCCGCTGTTCGCCCGGAAGTCTACTCTGGACTTGGTTCGAACCAAGTCCAGACAGTTGAGTTCTAGTCCAGACCTAAGTTCTTTGTTGTGAAGACTTTAGGTACTTGACCGGGGTGGGGACGGGAGGCGTTAGAGCTGCTTCTCATCTTTGGGATGCTCCGGGCTGTACAGGGTGGGCGGCTTCCGCTCCGGCTCTGCAGCCTCCGGCGTACTCTCCGCCGCTTGCGGAGCTGCTTCGAGCGTACTGCCCGCGGGCCTTGCCGCCACCGTCACCGCCGGCGCTTCTTCTAGCCGGCCCGAAGCCAGTGGTGCAGACTTCAGCCGCACTTGCGCATCGTTCCGCTCTGGAGCGTTCTTCGCCGCTGCTTCCACCGCGCGTTGATCCGGCCCCGAAAGCGGCCCCAGACGGTACACCTCAATATTGCCCGCACGCAGCACGGCGAGCGCCATCCCGTCCGAGGACAGGTCGAAGTTCTGCCCCGCCCGCTGAATCGGCGACGCCTGCACCTTCAGCAGCAGACGCCCGTCATGATGCTGAAGCACTGTAACTTCCTGCGCATTCAGCTCTTCCGGAACGACGTTGTCCGGATCGTAGTAGCTGCTGGAGACTAGCACGCGGCTGAAGGCAAATCGCCCGGCCGCCGGTGCCGCGACCAGGTACGGCGCAATGTACTGACCGGAGAGCGCCTGCACCCACGGCTCCTCGCCGCGCAGGTTGAACCCGCTCAGCAGCATGCGGTCCGTGCCACCATGGCAGCCCAGCGCGACGAACTCGCTCGCGCTTACAAAGTACGGTCGCGGCGCGCACGTCGTGTCGTAAGGAGACAGCTCAACCTTCTTGCCTGTGTGCGAGAAAAAGTCGAAGTCATACACTCCCGGCGATTCCTTCATGGCATCGAGGAATCCATCCGCCGTGGCCGGAACGTTGATCAGGCCGCGCGCTCCAAGCACCCCTGCGGTCCGCGCCGCCACGCGCTCCGTCCCACCCGGCCCTGCCTCAACGCCCAGCCGATAGAAGTGCAGATCGACCGGAGGCAGGCCCGCGCGCTCGGACGAAAACTCGACCGCGGGCGGCGCGCTCAGCTTCAGCGGAGCCGCACCCGCCTGGGACGGTGCCTGTGTTCGTGACTGAAGCTGTGGTGCACCCTGTGCCTGGCCACCACTGCCGTCGTCGATCTGGTGCCGGGGAGGTATCGTCTCAATCGTCAGCAGCTCTCCGCCGGGCGAAACCGAGATGTACCCGATCCGCCGCTTGAAATCCAGAAACGGCTGCTCGCGGAAGGCCTCCTCCTTGGCCAGGTTGGCCAGGGGATCGATCACCGTGAGATGCATCCGCACCCGCAGCAGGAAGCGCCCGTGCGAGAGCGGCCACAGGTACTGCTCGCGGTCGCGCGTCCGCCACTCGGTGCGCGCCAGCACCTTGCCGCTGGGCAGCTCCAGCAGCAGTGCCGTGACGTTGCGGTCGTCGTCCTCGGGCGTCGCATCCGGCATCCGCTTCAGCAGGCCACGGTTGTTGAAGGTGAACAAAAGGTGCGTGCTGTCCACAAAGTGCAGCGTAAACATCGACCCGCCAGCGGCCAGCAGGCGCGACGGTACCGCTTGGAACCCGAGCGGTCCGATGGGCAGAGAGATGGCAGGTCCGCTCGCGCGTGGACCCAGCGCCAGCGCCATGCTCGTCGCCACACTGGAACCCAGAATCAGACAGAGCGTGCGCCTCGCAAAGGCAGAAACCAGGATGTGCGCCATTTCGAAATCCGGAACGTCAGTAGAAAGTCTAAAGAAGCAGCTTCGCCGGGAGACGTAGCACCGGCGGCGATCTTCATCTACTCTTTCATAGACGAACGCCGGCGACAATCCGGTTCATCCCCAGGAACTCCGGCGTTTTCGCAACGATCCCCGAGAAGACCAAGAGGTTTTTGACCCGCATGAAAGCAAGATCCGTGGCTCTGCCACTCTCCTTCGCCGTTCTCGCCTGCGGATCGGCGGCTGCGCAACAAGGCACGAGCGCTCCGCAAGCTGCCCCGGCAAAGGTGACGTATACGCCGACCCCCAGCTTCGACCTCAGCTCAATCGACGCCAAGGCCGACCCCTGCCAGGACTTCTACCAGTTCGCCTGCGGCAACTACACCGCCAGCCACCCCATCCCAGCCGACCAGGCCGGCACCAACGGCTTCTATAACCTCTACAACGTCAACACCCAAAGGCTGAGCGGAATCCTCGAGAAGTCCGCCGCCGGCGGAACCACCCGCACCCCCAACGAGCAAAAGATCGGCGACTACTACCACGCCTGCATGGACACGGCCGCGATCGAACAGGACGGCCTCCGCCCCATCGAGCCTCTGCTCAAGCAGATCGACTCCATGAGCCTCCTTTCGCTCGCCGGGCTCACCGGCCGCCTGCAGCGCGTCGGCGTCGACGTACTCTTCAGCTACGGCGAGCAGCAGGACTTCAAGGACGCCTCGAAGCAGATCGCAGTCGTCGACCAGGGCGGCCTCGGCCTGCCGGAAAAGGACTACTACACCCGCACCGGAGCCAAGGACGAGCAGCTGCGCAAGGAGTACGTCGCCCACGTTGCCGCCATGCTCTCGCTCGCCGGCGAGCCCGCCGAACAGGCGCAGAAAGACGCTCAGGGCATCCTGCAATTCGAAACTGGACTAGGTCACGCCAGCCTCGGCGTTACGGAGCGCCGCGACCCCGAAAAGGTCTACCACCTCGTTTCCATCTCGCAAGTCTCCAGCCAGTTCCCCATGGGGCTTTTCGGCCAGTTTGAAGAGAACATCCACTCTCCACGCGTCTCCGAGATCAACGACGCCGTTCCCGGCTACGTTCCCGCCCTGATCCGGCTGGTGCGCTCGACCGACATCGAAACCCTGCGCGCCTACTTCCGCTACCACCTGCTCACCGCGGTCGCCGGGCATCTGCCCAAGCGCTTCGACGACGAGAACTTTGACTTTTACGGCCGCAAGCTCAGCGGTACCGAGCAGCAGGCCCCACCGTGGAAGCGCTGCAGCAACTCCGTCGATGGTGCGCTTGGCGAAGCACTCGGCCAGGTCTACGTCCAGCAGTACTTCGCCGGTGACAGCAAGGCCAAGGTGCTGCAGATGGTCGGCGACATCGAGCGCGCCATGGAAGCCGACCTCGACCAGCTCGACTGGATGAGCCCCGCCACCAAAGTCCGCGCCAAGGAGAAGCTGCACGCCGTCGCCAACAAGATCGGCTACCCCGACCACTGGCGCGACTACAGCTCGCTCGCCGTTACGCCCGACGATCCCGTCACCAACGCCCTGCGCGCCAACGCCTTCGAGAACGACCGCCAGCTCAATAAGATCGGCAAGCCCGTCGACCACACCGAATGGGGCATGGCACCTCCCACCGTCAACGCCTACTACGACTCCAGCATGAACGACATTAATTTCCCTGCCGGAATTCTGCAGCCCAACTTCTACGACCCAAAGACCGACGACGCCGTCAACTATGGACACATCGGCGCGATCATCGGCCACGAGCTCACGCACGGCTTCGACGACGAGGGCAAGAAGTTTGACGCCAAGGGAAACCTGAGCGACTGGTGGACCCCGGAAGACACGAAGAAGTTCGAGGCCAAAACCGACTGTCTCTCCGACGAGTACAGCAAGTTCGTCGCCGTCGATGACATTCACGTCAACGGCAAACTGACCCTGGGCGAAAACACCGCCGACAATGGAGGCCTGCTGTTGGCCTACATGGCCTACCTCGACCGCGCCAAACAGAACCACGAAGACCCCGCGGCGAAGACCGACGGCTACACCGGCTCCCAGCGCTTCTATCTCGCCTACGCGCAGAACTGGTGCAGCAACACCCGGCCCCAAAGCTTGCGTCTGCGCGCGCAGACCGACCCGCACTCGCCTGAGCACTTCCGCGTCGACGGGCCTCTGGTCAACCAGCCGGGCTTCGCCGGGGCCTTCTCCTGCAAGCAGGGCGCACCCATGGTGCCGGCAAAGAGCTGCCGCGTCTGGTAGTTCTTCCCGTCGCCATTCTGGTGAAGTAAGAAGTGCCATCTTGGCTCTCGTTCCTGCTGCACGGAGAGCGTCTGTGCGACAGTGAAGGGATGACCAAGCCATCCCCGAAGCAGCGCGGCTGGGGCTTTGCCGCCTGCGCCCTGGCCAGCTCCTTCTGGGGCTGCGGCTTCTTCTTCGGCAAGATCGCCCTCGCCGAGATGAACGTCGGCGCCATGGTTTTCTACCGCTTCTTCTTCGCCTCGCTCGCCTTTCTGCCCGTCCTGTTCACCCACAGGCCGAACCTCAACCCTCGCGAGTGGCGTTTGCTTCTCCTCGCGTCTTTCCTCGGCGTGCCGCTGCAGTTCCTCATCCAGTTCTACGGCTTGTCGCTTACCACGGTCAGCCACGCCTCGCTCATGGTGGGCACCATGCCGGTCATCCTCGCCGTGGGTGCCGCTGCCTTCGCGCACGAGCGCATGGATTCCGTCGGTTGGGCCGCGCTTGCCGCCTCCACCACCGGAGCCGCCCTCATCGCCCTCGGCGGACACCGCGCCCGCAACCACACCGGAGGTCCCTCGCTCGCCGGCGACCTCCTCGTCGTCGTCTCACTGGCCATCGCACTCTTCTGGATCCTGCTCAACAAGCACCTGATGCAGCGCCACTCCGCCCTCGTCATCACCGCCTACGGCCTCTTCGTCGGCACGCTCATGCTGGTGCCGATCGTCCCCCTCGGCTACGGTTGGCCTCCGGTCGCGCACATCTCCGCCCCTGCCTGGTGGGCGCTCATCGGCAGCGGCGTCCTCTGCACCTCTACGTCCACTCTGCTCTGGAACTGGGGCATGACCCAGGTCCCTGCCTCGCAGGCCGGCGTCCTGCTCAACATGGAACCGCTGATGGGCTCTATTCTCGGCGTGGCTGTGCTGCATGAGTTCCTCGGCCTGAGCGCCTGGGCCGGCGGCGCGCTCATCCTCGCCGCCGCTTTCACCCTCACCGTGCACTCTAAGACCCACGTCGTCGATACCATACCCGCCGCCGTAGAGCTCTAACACCAGCCCTTTACACAGGCGTAATAATTCCGCCCACCGGCATACTCGTAGGCAGGGTACCCGGCCGCTTCAGATGCATCGCCTCCGCCGTCATGTCCGTATACTTCAGCCCTGCACCCGTGTTGAACAGCACCACCCGGTCCGTCGGCTTCAGTTCCCCCGAGACCAGCAAACGCTCATACGCGGCCGTCGCCGCCGCACCCTCCGGGCTCAGAAACAGCCCTTCGTTCTTCGCGTAATCGAGGATGCTTGCCAGGATCTCCTCGTCCGTCGAAGCGATCGCCTCGCCCCCCGACGCCCGCACAATGTCCAGGATGATCGTGTCCCCATACGGCTTCGGCACTCGCAGCCCTGCCGCAAACGTCGACGCCTGCTCAAAGAACTGGCTCACACCCTTCCCATCGTCATATGCCCGCACAATCGGCGCGCATCCCGAGCTCTGCAGCGCATACATCTTCGGCCGCTTCGAGCCCTTCTCCACCCAGCCCAGCTCCTCCATCTCGTCAAACGCCTTCCACATCCCGATCAATCCCACCCCGCCGCCCGTCGGGTAAAACACCGCCTCCGGATACGTCCAGCCCAGCTGCTCCACCAGCTCGTACCCCATTGTCTTTTTGCCCTCGACCCGGAACGGCTCCTTCAACGTCGAGATGTCGAACCACACATCTTCGACCGGTGTTCGCCGGAGTTCCCTTCGCCTTCTGCGCCTTGATCTCCTCGCCCACCATCCGCGCACAGTCCGAGATCAACCCATCTACCATGTGCACGTCCGCCCCGTAGATCACGCCTTCCAGGTAGTTCGCAAAGGGCACGTCTTTCGGCATATAGATGTGCGCCGCAATCCCCGCCGCCGCGCAGTACGCCGCCAGCGCCCCCGCCGCGTTGCCCGCCGAAGGCACGGCCAGGTGCTCCAACCCATAGTGCCTGGCCATCGTCACCGCCATCGCCAGCCCCCGGGCCTTGAAGCTTCCCGTCGGGTTGTTCCCCTCTTCCTTGATGTACAGGCCCGCATGCCGCCTGGACCGGATCATCGGCGTCCAGCCCTCGCCCAGCGTCACCGGCGTCACGTCCGGCAGCACATCCTTGTACCGCCACATCCCCAGCGACGCCGCCGACTCCGCCGCATACCGGGCCGGTGCGTTCCGATCGGCCGTCTGCTTCAGCTCTTCCATGTCATAGCGCACGTACAGGCTCTCGGCCGTGGCCGGATCGAGCGTCTGCGGGCTGTCTGCGGAAAGGCGGTTGTGGCTCCGAACGGATTCAAGATACGCAATCTTTGGCATCCTCTCATCGTATCGATAGAAGACGCTCTTCCGGGCCGAGCTCCTTCCAGGCCCGGTGAGAGAATCGAGCATGGCTCAACCCGCAACCCAACCCCGCATGATCGCCATGGACCTCGACGGCACGCTGCTCGGCCCCGATGGCCGTGTCGGTGAGCGCAACATCGCCGCCCTGCGCGCCGCCGAGGAGGCCGGCATCATGGTCGCCATCGCCACCGGCCGCCGCCATGCCTACGCCCTGCCCGTCATCTCGGACCTCGGCCTGCGCCCAGACACCCTCCTCGTCAGCTCGAACGGCGCCGTCGTCCGCACCTTCTCGTCCCAGCTGATTGCCCGCACCCTCATGACCCTCGACTCCGCCCTTTGGCTCTGCGGCCACCTCGGCGAGTTCCGCAACGCCCTCGTTATTACCTTCGACAAGGTCACCCCCGAAGGCCACGACACCCGTGGCGCCCTCGTCGTCGAAGAACTTGCCGAACTGCACGGCAGCATCGACCGCTGGATGATCGCCAACGGGCCCTATATCGCCCACGTCCGCCCCATCGAGAACGCCCTCCGCGCCGAGGCCCCCATCCAGATGATGCTTTGCGGCACGGTCGAGCGCATGCGCCGCGCCGAAGCCTCCATGCTCGAGGACCCCCGCGTCGTTGCTGTAGGAGATCAACGTGAGAGCGGCCAGATCTCGCTCAACCGCACCGAATATCCCGACCGCAATCTCTCGATCGTCGACATCCTTCCCGCCGGCTGTTCGAAGGGCAACGCCCTGCTCCGTCTCGCGCAGGAGCGTGGCCTCACCGCCTCCGAGATCATGGCCATCGGCGACAACTGGAACGATGTCTCCATGCTCGATATGGCCGGCTTCCCCGTCCTGATGGGCAACGCCCCCGCCGACCTCCTGGCCGCCGCCCCGGCCCGAAGCTGGCACATTACGGCGCCCCACCATGCAGACGGTGTCGCTGAAGCCATCCTTGCAGCGCTGCCCTCGCTTGTCGCTGTCTAGCCGCGCATCCCTTGCCCGATGCGTTTCTCAGAACAGCTTCTACGAAGTTTCGCTGCTTAGGAAGCTTCAGTAAGCTTCAAATTTCTGCTTGAGAACCTGCTCCTCCACACGAATCCTGAAGAAGAGGGAGATAAGAAAAAGCGGCAGCCCGATCGCCAAAGTCACGAAGGCGTGGAGCATGATTGGAAACCCGATAAGCTCGGGAATCATGTTTAAGAAGTAGTTGGGGTGCTTGATCGCCCGGAAGATCGGATGGACGACCAGCTGGTGGCCGGGAGCAATGAGGACCTTGCCGCTCCAGAACCGCCCCAGCGTGTGCATGACCCAAAGCAGCGCCACCGCTGAGAAGATGTAGATGGCCAGGCCGACCATGGCGATCCGGTCGAACTGCGCGTGACGGAAGGAGGATCCCTCAATGGCGGCACCAACATAGATGGCGCCAGTCGCAGCCCAGACCGCAAGGGTGCTGCCGTGACCAAATTCCTTGGCCCCCTGCATCTTCAGGCGCTTCTCATTGGTCGAGGCAACATACAACGTCCAGAGGCGAAAAGCTGCGATCAGCGCAACAATCGCCACAAGCGTACCACTCATAACAGATCTCCTTACGATCCGGAATACCAAATCTGAAGCTGGGTTTTCAGCACTTTGCCGAGCAATAGAATCTCATAGTAAGTCACGATCGTCCCACTTCAGCCTGGAGTAGGCACCGGATGTCTAGTCTGCCTCCAACTTTCGCGTCAGAGGTGATCCTGGATCGCTCTGGTAGGCTGGTGCGGTGGGAGTCGTAATGCTTCAGATCTTCTGCAGTCCCCGGCGAACGTCTTTGCTCGCCGCCTCGGCTCTTCTTCTCGCGGTCCCTGGGGCCCGCGCTGGCGAGCACATCACCCTGCGCAACGGCTCCGAGTTCGACTGCACCCGCCACGAGCCCCAGGGAACCGACACCACTCGCCTCTTCCTGCGCAGCTCTAGCTCGCAAGAGAACGACGCCAACTACATCGACGTTCCCACCCGCAACGTCCTTACCGTCGAAACCGTGCCAGACCCACCCGCACCGTCGCCCGCTGCCGCTGCTGCCAAAGCCTCCAGCCCGCAGCCCTCTTCTTCGGAACTCCGCGCCCTGCTCACCCATGCCGGCTCCGCCCATAATATCGACGCCGAGCTCCTCGCCGCCGTCGTCCACGCCGAGAGCGGAGGCTTCGCGCATGCAGTCTCCCGCACCGGGGCCCGTGGCCTGATGCAACTGATGCCCGGCACCGCCGCCGTCCTGGGTGTTCATGATGCGTTTGTCGCCGACCAAAACGTCGACGGCGGCACCCGTTACCTCGACGCCCTGCTCACCCGCTACCACGACAACATCGTCCTCGCGCTCGCCGCCTACAACGCCGGCCCCGCTGCCGTCGACCGCTTCCACGGCGTCCCGCCCTTCCGCGAGACCCGTGCCTACGTCGCCCGCGTCATCGGCGAATTCAACCGGCGCAAGTCCGCCCTGCTTGCCGCCAGCGCTCTGCCTCCCGCCCGGTGAACACCCGCCGCCGCCTCACCTGGGTCTTAGCCGCCGCTGTCCTCGCTTTTCTTGTCTGTAAGCTTCGAACCTCGCACTTTTACTGTTCTGTCTTCGTCCGCAGCTTTCGCACCGCGGACGCTCGCCTCCTGCTTCTCGCCGTGCTCGTCATCTACTCGAATAACCTCTTCCGCGCTCTCCGCTGGTCCATCTTCCTGCGCCCCGCCTACCGCGCCTCCGGCCTTACCCCCATCCCCTGGTACCACCTCATCGGCTCGCAGTTCCTCGGCTTCACCGGTCTGGCCCTCTTCGGCCGCATCGGCGAGCTGATCCGCCCGCTGCTCGTGGCCCGGCGCACCGGCCTCTCCTTTCCTTCGCAGGTTGCCGTCGTGACTGTCGAGCGCGTCTTCGATCTCTCCGCCTTCGCTCTCATCTTCACCGGCAATCTCCTGCTCTCGCCCAATCTCCGCACGTTGCCCTATCTGCACCGCGCCGGCTTCACCATTGGCGGACTCACCCTCGCGCTCCTTATCTTCGTCGTCGCCATTCGCCTCGCCGGCACAGCCGTAGCCCGCGCCGCCAAGGCACTCGTCGGCATCATCTCGAAGCCCGCCGGAGCCGCTCTCGCGGAAAAGATCCTCAGCTTCCGCGCCGGCCTCAACGTCATCGACAGCCTCGCCGACTTCGGCCTCATCGCCTTCCTCAGCCTCGCTCTCTGGGGCACCATCGCCTCCTGCTACGTGCTGGTCACGAAGGCGTTCCCGGCACCCGTCCACACGCTCACCGCGGCCCACACCATCGTGCTCATGGGCTTCTCGATCGCCGGTTCAGCGCTCCCAATTCCTGGCGGCAGCGGTTCCTGGGCCGGCAACGTCTTCGCCCTTACCGAGCTCTTCGGCATCCCCAAAGAGCTCGCCGTCTCCACCGGCCTCATGCTCTGGATGATCCTCACCTTGTCCATCATCCCAGCCGGCCTGCTCTACGCCCGCATCGAAGGCATCTCGCTTGGTCAGGTAGCGCGTCGCAGCGAAGAAGCCGAGGACACAACCACATCCTAGCCGCGTCAGGAGAACACAGCCGCGTGTCCCAGGCATCGTGATTTATCGCCGATGCGTGGAAGGTGCTATCTCACATACCCAAACGTCCCGCATAGGTTCGTCGAACTCCCGATCGCATCCGCGGAAAACACCGGCATCTTCGTGCCTGAAAAGAACGCCAGCTGCAGCTCTTTGCCCGCCACATACGTGGCCACCCACTGCGTCTCGTCTGACCCGCACAGCGTGTTCTTGTTCAGAAACCGCTTGTTCCCGGGAATGCTCGTCCGGTACAGATTCCCACTCCCGCCTGACTTGCCTTCCACTCCAAACGCAGCCGCGATCTCCGCCGGTTGCAGCTCCCGTATCTGCGCCAGTGTGTATCCGGAGAAGTTGATCGCAATCTTTTCACCGCTGAAGCTCACCGCACCGGTAATGCCCCTCGCAGTCGTGCTTAGGGGCTGCCAAGTGCCTTTCTCCTGCGCCGTCGCAACTCCAAGAACACACACTACAACCGCCAGCCAGCCACGTCGTCTCATCCATTCAGCATGCCACTCACGCACGCTCCGATCAACCAAAGCCTGCGTGAGTGTCCGTGGAGTTTAAGGCGTAGCTGGCGTTGGTGCCGCGAC
>CAXTQE010000018.1:0-40903 GCA_964246225.1 uncultured Acidobacteriaceae bacterium
AGTATCTGAGAAGTAAAGATTCTCGGATGCCATGGATGATTGTACAGCCTGGTTTAAAAACGGAACTGCGGATCGAACTTCATACGGAATCTTACATTCTGACCTTCGTTCTGCCCGAGAACCATGCAACTGCTCTCTCGGCACCCGACACCCAAAAACAAGACGTTCTTCCTACTCCTCCAGATTCGGCTGAAGAGGCGGCGCCCGCTCTTTCAAAAGCGCTTTCTGCGAAGAAAACTGCAAACTCCGGTACCACATGGCCTAAGCCGAGACCAACATCGAGCAGTTTTGGAAACTTTCCTGTCCGGCTCGACGACACCTTATATTGCATGGCTGAACCTTGTCGGTTGGAAGCCAACCGGTGCCTCCGCCTGCGACGGATCCACCGTTCACCAATGGGTTTTCGGGGTAGAGCACGTGACCTACGGAGACACTACAGCTTTAGCCGAACTGTCTGCGTCTTTCCATCAAGCAAAGAAACCCTTCCGCATCTTGATGGCGGGTTCAGTAGATTTCTCCGACTTACGAGGCCAGCCGTTTATCCTGGTCGGAGGATATAGAAATCCCTAGGCGTTACGCTTCCAGAGTGGGCTGCGGTACACGCTTCACCTCAACTCAAGCTTATCGACTCATCAAATTCTAGACACACAGTCCAATCTGAAAACGATAGGTGACTTGGTACCGAGGACCACGTGAGTTCAGTCACCCACGATTTCAGATTTATCAGCCAATTCTCTAACGGCGCGACTGGACAGCCGACATTAATCATTGCTGGTCTTAGTCCATATCGCGTCGTTCCGTGCCGCGGTTCAAGCTGCAATCAGGGCCAATGCAGCGTAGTGTGCCTTCGTCAGGATGGCCCATTGCGATTGGTGCCATCTTGTTAGCCAAAGCAATGAATGTGGCGATGGCGTCGCCCCGAAAAGGTTGGTCAGCCATTCGCCGAGAGCAGAAGGCTTTCATTCATCTGCATCACCACGGATCAAGCGTCATAAGCATCATGCGCCGGATATATTCATTCTCAAGCTTACTCATGTCAAGCAGTCGGGTTTACCTTCTGTCCAATATTGTTACGGCACAAGCCTCAGCCAAGCTGCCAGACCTTGCACCTAAAGAGCTATGCGATCGACAACCGGTTTCTGAGGACGGGATCGGTGAACTGGTCTCCCAACGGACTGAAGCGTCAAAATAACGATGTCCGTTACGAGTTCTCGCCGGAAGCTATGGGACAGTTTGAAGAGAAGTTCACCGAAAATGTTGGGCCGGACAGGAACTCGACTGCGCGGCTCCAGGCTTCTGATGCTTTCCTTTGTGAGGTTGTGGATGACACACGGCACATATTCTTGAGGAAACGGAACGGCGGAAGATATTCATCGTCGCCGCGTCTTTCTCCTTCCCTCTAGTATTGGCAGCTCGCTTGCTACAGCGCCCCTTGACCTTGCGTAAGCAGGTATGTCAAACCACCGGTTTCGGTTGCATGCGTTGTGTGTGTACAGTTTCTCGTTGCTAACCACCTCGAGTTATTCGTTGCCGTTAGTCTGGACCTACGAATTTCATAGTTGCTCCTGGGGCGAGTACCACGTGATCTAACGTTTCCCTGCGGGACGGTGCTCTCAATAGGGCTGCGAAATCGCTTCGAAAGCAGTTTTCATCAGGCCCCGGCTCTCGGGCGGGGGTGCTTTCGCCTGCTCAAGCTTTGAGAGCGCTACGCTGGTTTCTTTTACCGTACGAACACGCGGCATCCGGCGAGCCATGAAGGTTTCAAAAGCTTCCTGCAAGGTGGACGCCTTGTTGAGGCACTGCGCCAGGACGACTGCGTCTTCGAGCGCCATCCCGCCACCCATGCCCATGTGCGCGGTTGTCGCATGGGCTGCATCGCCGATCATCAGCGACCGGCCACGGTACCAGGGTTCCGAAAGCAGGATCCAATCAAAGGGCCGGCAGATCAAATCGGCATCAGGCGTCAGGCGCTTGCGTAGCTCCACAATCGCCGGCGCCGTATAGGAGTCAAGCAGCTTCGTGTAAAGTGCGTCGAGTTCTTCTTTGCTCAACCTGACGTATTCTTGCGCGCCAACGACGGCGGCCACATAAATGTATCCTTGCGGCAGGTAGTAGAAGCTCACCCTGCCCACGGAACCCATGTACATGCCTTCCGGATCAATCGCCGGCCCGGGAGCCATCCAGCGGATGCTCATCTGCCCGGCATAAGCCGGCTTGGGCGCTTCCGGAAAGAGCTGGCTCCGGGTTTGCGAGCTGATGCCATCCGCACCAACCACCAGATCGTAACGACGCTGTTCGCCGGTGCTGAGGTTGACCACGGCGGCATGGTCCTGGTTGTCGATGGCAGCTGCGGTGACTCCCTTCTCGACGCGAACTCCAAGCTCGATCGCTTGCTCTTCGAGAATCTTCATCAGCATGGGCCGGTAGACGCCCATAGCGGTTTTGGCTCCGGGCCACTCCGGACGTTGCGGAGCAGGAGCAATCAGGTTGCCCGCCGCATCCATCAGGTTCCCGGCCTTCGTATCGCGGGTCCATGGTGCGCTCGTGGCGTAACATGCGTCGTACACGCCAAGTTCGTCAAGAGCCTCCGCAGCACGTCCTGAAATCCCCAGCGAAGCGCCGAGCGTAGCGTGCACGATCTCTACCAAGTCGCACTTGATCCCAACCCGTGAGAGCGCAATTGCAGCGGAAAAGCCCGCGATTCCTCCTCCGATTATCAGTGCATTCGAGACACATGCCATTGTTTCCCTCTCCTTGGTCTTTACCAGACCAAATAAATTTCACAGGCCATGCTAAACAACAGGATTCGTTACCGGCTCATACTTCGGCAAGGCGAAGGCGAGTACACCGGCAACGAGAGAGAGCCCGGTAAATAGTAATAAACCGGGCCGGTAGCTGTGGAAGTGGTCGTAGCTGTAGCCGATGAGCACGGCGCCCGGGCCCACCACAAAGATAGCGAAAGCCAGCGCATATAAGCGTCCGAAAACTGCCGGACTGAAGTATCGCCGAACCAGAAAACTGATGAAGTCCACCTCGGCTCCCGCGATGAGTCCAAGCAGGGCGCACACAATCACGTACATGCGGGTACCACCACCATAGACCAGCAACAGGCACATCCCTGCACAAACCCCGGCTACGGTTGCGACCATGTAAGCTGCATGCACCCGGTCCAGCAGCCATCCGACCAGTCCACGACTGACGATCGTGGAGATGCCAACAAGACCGGCCATCTTAGCCGCGGTCGCAGGCGAAAAGCCGTGGTCGATCATCATGGGGATAAGGTGAGTCAGCACGCCCGTACCGGCCGTGCCGAGGAGGAAAAACGTGCCACAGATAGTCAGGAAGGCCCGCGTACGCACATACGGCAGTAGCGAGACGGCCGGGACAGTGGCTGTCGTGCGAGCGACTGAGCCGGCGGCGTTCCGCGTCGCGAGCAACGATGCCGGCACTCCGATGAAAATAGCAAGTCCCCCTAGGGTGAGGTAAGCCGAACGCCAGCCAAGACTCGAGATCAGGTGCTGCGACAGCGCAGGTAATATGGCGGCACCAAGTCCTACTCCAATCAGGGCGAGCCCGAGCGCGAGCCCAAGGTGACGCTGAAACCGCCGCACCAAAACGCCGCTATAGCCAAGGGGATTCGCGGCGGCTGCCAGCGCAGGCACCAAACCGAACAACGCATACAGATGCCACAGGGGAGCAGTCAGCCGGGACAGACTTGCCATCCCGACGCCGAGGCCGAGAACCGACAGCAGCAAGATCCGCCGCGGTCCAAACCGATCGACCATGATGCCCCACACCAGAGACGAGGCAACCAGAGACAACTGGCCTACCGTAATGGCAGTCGACATCTGACCGCGGGTCCAGCCAAACTCGTGGCCGATGGGACCCATGAAGACGCCAAACGGATATGCCGTCAGGGCGCCCACGGAAAACATCAGCCCCACCGCCGCCGCAGCAACCGCGGGCCAGTTGCGATCAAAGCCGCTGCCCAGTGCCGGGGAACATGTCTGTGGGTCACTCTGTATGACATTCTGCAAGAAGCACCCGCTCATCTAAGCTTTTTACGCTAGGCCAATTAGAGTTGAAGCATCACGCGGGTTTCATCCAGCGTTGCCGGCTCCCGGCCCAAAAGTTTTGCTATGGTGACAAGTCGTGCCACGAGACGGCGCTGTTCGGTGCAAGCATACCTTTTGAAAGGTAAAGCGTGTCTTCAAGGCCGGTCCTTACATTGCCACCCTGTGTCATCGCGGCGGTGGTCAATTCCAGATTGGACCGCCCGACCGCGACGGCCTGCCAGACCGCGTTGGACGGGAGACGCCGCACTGCAGAGAGCAGGTTCTCGAGCGTAGCAGCCATGCCACCGGATATTCCCATTACGATTGAAAACTGCAACGGCTCCGCCAGGAGTCCTTCCTTCAGCAGTTGCAGACAGACGTCCACGTGGCCGGAGTCATACACTTCCAGTTCGGCCTTCACACCAAGCTCTCGCATGCGCGCTGCCAGCTTCCGAACACCGGCGGGCGGATTACTGAACTCAGCCATGCCGAAGCTCATCGAGCACGGATTGAGCGATGCCATTTGTGGCTTCAACTCGATCAGCTTGGCTCGTTCTTCAAGCGGCACACCGGGTCCGACTCCGGTTGAAAGCTGGACCAGTACGGGGCAGGTGGCTTGGATGCGCTCAATTGTTTCTCGCGCAATGTTCACGTCTGCGGTCGGCATACCGTCAGCATCGCGAACGTGGATGTGGACAACCGACGCTCCGGCTTCATAGGCCTCCCGAGCCGCGATTGCGATCTCTTGAGGCGTAACTGGCAGACCGGGGTTATCCGACTTCTTAGCCATTGGCCCGGTCAACGCTGCGGTAATCACGACCTTGCTCATCTGCTCTCCTTGAACGATCTTGATCGGGTAAAAGGGTGAAAGGGCTAGCTTTGCTCTGAGCCTTTCAACCAGTCCTGGCCTCTGGCATAAAGGGCCTCAACTTCTGCTCCACGGGTTTGCGGCAGGTCAAGCTTTACATTCAGTCCGATCATCTGTTGCACATAAGCCAGGTGACGATAGCCTGCGGGAAGCGATGCAAGCTTTGCCTTGTCCAATCCGAGACTTGCGGCAGAGTCGAGAGGATCGAGGCGGTCCATCTCGTAGATGGGCTGCCGCAGCATGATGCCCCAGCGCTTCTCGCGCTTTTCTAGGAAGTCATAGAAGCGGCCCATGCACACGCAATCGCATGCGGTCCCATTCACGATCGCTCGTTGATGGATAGCCATCTTGGTTTGTGCAATGGCTCGATGACTCTGCACATCGATAGAGGTTCCGCTCAGGGTGTGAAGAACCTCAATGCCGCGGTTGAAGGCGGCTTGGCTTCCCGCGACAAATTCTTCGCCGGTTCCGTAAAACCAGGTCGTCTGCATCATGCCACCTTGGTGCCAGGTAGTGCGCAGGCGATCCCAATCTCCTGAGTCGCGCCATAAGGCCCAACTCTCCAGCAGGTTACGAATTTCAAGTTGATCTGAACACACTTCAAACATTAAAGCTCCTTGCATGGCGGGCTGCTCTGAACTCAGAAGCTGAAGCGAGCGGCAAACTGGAATTGACGACACGAGTAGTTGAAAACCGTGTTGGTGATGCTGCCAAAACCACCCGCTGTGGTGGCAGGAGCGCCTCCGGCTGCGGCGTTCGCAACGGTGCCGTACTGGGTGATGGTATGGTTCGGTTGAGCAAAGTTCGGGGTGTTGGTAAGGTTCAGGCACTCGGCGCGCAATTCAAGGTTCAGCGAATCGTGAGTCGGGATGACTCTGAAAAGCGAAAGATCGCCGCGGCGAAGATTCGACCCGAAGACCTGGTTCCTGCGCTCGTTTCCAACGGTACCGATTGCCTGCTGAGCGAAGCCGCTGGTGTTAAAGAATTGGTTGAGAGAGTGGCCGCCGTGCGCGGACGCGACCATATTGGGTTTGTCGTAAGTGACGAAAGGCAGGTTGGTGGTTGCGAGGCTGTTTGCGCCCACAACGGCGGAAGTGACGGTAAAGGGTGTACCGGTTTGCCAGAAGCCGATGCCATTGAAGCGAAACCCGCTGACAGCTGTCCGGTAGAACTTCGAACCTGATTTACCGAATGGCAGATCATAGCTGAAGAAGCCGGCGAAACGGCTTTTCAGGTCGAGCGGTGAATTTCCGTAATCGTTGGTGCTGATCTGCGAAGGAACGAGGCCAAAACCGGCCATGCTCACAGAGCCGTCTCCATCGAATACTTGAAAGACGTCGTCCAGATTGTGTGCATACGTGTAGTTAATGTTTGCGGTCAGGCCGTGGGCCAGTCGACGTTCCAAAGACGTCTGAAAGGAGTTATAGGAGGACGCTCCAAAGTTGCCGACGAAATCAATCGACGTAATGTTTGGGAGCTGTTTGGCATACACCAGAGCAGGTGTGGTGGCTGTGCCGGACGGTGCGGGAAGGTCGATGTTCGGTACCTGGTCGAAGATGTGACGGCCAAGTTCGGCAACGTAACCGGCAGTGAAAACGGTTCCGTGAAAGTCCTTTTGCAGCAGGAGGTTGAATTGCTCCAGGTAGCCGTCAGGTTCGTGAAGCCCCCTGGAAATCAACGCTCCTGAGAGGTTCGCAGTGGCCGTCGACTGCGCCACGACGGCAGGGGCGCCGGTTTTCGAAAGAGCGGTGCGGCTGATGTTACTCGAGTTGAACCCGAGCGGAGGATTGTTCAGGACGGAGGTGTTGGTCGAGTCGCTGACAAATAAGGTAAGCCCAAAGCCGCCGCGCAGCACCATGCCTGGTGCAATCGTTGCGTCGAAGCCGATGCGCGGGCTGAAATCCTTATAAGCATTCTGAATGTTGCCGGTCGCGTTGTCGATCAGAGTGAGCGAGCCGAGATCGAAGTTGGCGAAGTTGTTGTTCTTTTCGTTGAACTTCGTGAACAGATCGTAGCGAAGTCCCAGGTTGAAGGTGAGGTGATCTGTGGCGCGCCAATCGTCTTGAAGGAAGGCCGATGGCTCCCAGGTGCGATCATAAGGCGTGGTCACGAACGCCTGACGAAGTACCTGGTAGGGAGCGCCTGACAGGAAGTTCGGCAGTGCGGGCTGGAAGACCTTGGCAGCCGCAACGGCCACGGTCGGAAAGATGAAGGCGCCTTTCGGATAAATGGGGGAGACAGAGGAAAAGTTACGTCGGATAAGGCTCGCTCCCATTTTGAAGGTTTGCCTCCCGTGAACGTAGGTAATGACTCCAGCAAACTGGGTATTGTGTTCCACCGTCGTTCCCGGTTCGGTTACAGAATCAGCCAGGCCGCCGTAACCGATCACGTCGACTGTAGCCAGGCCTGAACACTGGGCGCACTCGTTTGCATTCGGAATCAGGTATGGAGCCTGATCATTGAAATTATGACCCTGGTTCAGCGTAGTCGTATCGAGATTGAACAGCGTGTAGGCCGCCTTCAGTTCCATCAGGAGCGAGGGCGTGAAGATATGAGTGTAGCCGGCCGCGCCATTGTTTGTGACGATGTCGCCATACCCGTTGCCTTGCAGGGCGCCACCCGCGGCGACTCCGTTTGCGTTTGGAAACGAAGGCGGGCTAAACGACTTCGTCCGGTTGTAAGAGTAGCGGGCAAACACTGTGTCAGACGCGTCAAAGTGTTGGTCGATCCGTACGTCGCCAAGGTCGGAAGTGAGCGAACTCGTGGGGTTATAGAGGAAGTTGTTGATTGTTCCGGGCAGATTGGGCAGGGGGAAAAGCTTGAAGTACGCCAGGGCCGTTGGGTCGATGGCGGCAGCGGCGACGTTTGCTACCGGCTTCCCAGTGAAGGGATTCGTGATGTCGCCCAGGAAGCCAGGAGTCTGCTGCTCAGCCAGCGTGGGAACGGTCGACGTGAATACGGAGTTGTTGCCGTCAATACGCCTGAAACCTTCGTAGTCGACGAAGAAAAAGGTTTTGTCTTTGAAAACGGGGCCGGCCAGGCTGCCGCCAAACTGGTTCTGACGCAACTCAGGCTTATGGCTGAGCACCGAACTCGTTGCAAAGAAGTTCCTGGCATCCGTGATGTCGTTGCGAAAGAATTCGTACGCAGAGCCGTGCATCTGGTTGGCTCCGGATTTGGTAATTACATTGATTGCTGCGCCTCCAGTGCGGCCGATCTCTGCGCTATATAGGTTGATATCGGTTCGAACCTCCGCGATCGCTTCCACGGACGGACGCAGCATCGGCGCGCCGAAGATGCGGTCGTTGTTGTCAAGGCCGTCGACCAGGTTGTTGTTGAAAATTTCCTGCTGCCCATTGGCCGACACGGAAGAAGAAAGCCTGCGGTCAGCCTGACTCGACCCGTTCAGAAGCGAACCCTGCGAGCCGCCATTGACACCCGCTTGGAGCGTGACGAGACCTATATAGTTTCTGCCATTGAGAGGTGCATCCAGAAGCGTCTTTTCCGTGATGGTGCTGCCAACCGTGGTGTTGTCCGTCTGCAGCGACGTCTCAACTGCGGAAACATCGATTGTTTCACTTGCGCTGCCGAGTTGAAGTTTGCTATCGATGCGAATGCGGTCAGATGCGAGAAGCACAATGTTTGAAGTCTGGGAGGCCTTGAAACCGGTGGCACCCACGGTCAGTGAGTAGGTTCCCGGCTGCAGCGAGCTGAAAACATATTCGCCATTGCCCTTGGTCATGAACATTCGCACCTCGTGCGTGCCCACATTTTCCAGGCGAATAGATGCGCCGGTGACGATGGAACCCGTACTGTCGGTAATGTTCCCGAGAATGTCTCCGGTGGCGACCTGGGCCAGCAGCGGGGTTGCCCCCAGCAGAATCGCAAAACCAAACACGTGTTTCAGAGCACCAACTGAATTGCGACGGCAACCCGAAACGACTGCCTGCGTGGAATTTCCAAAATTATTTCTGCGAGAAGTTAGCGACACTTGCATTCTCCTGAAGCTCGTGCCGGCCTGAGTTTGGATAGCACGACGAAATGGCCACCGAACGAGCAAACACCAGAAACAAGCGCGGATCGACTTTGCCTCAGACAGTTGAAAGTCGTCTAAATTTTTTTAGAAAGGCCATGATACTTGCGTGTTTACGGGGTATGCGATGGTTGAGAGTTGCAGGCTCTGGAAAGAACAACATCCCACGCCGCTCTCCGTGTTGGCACTTTCAGGGAACACGCTACTACGAGAAACGCCTTCAGCTGTTGTTTGTTCGCAGTCCTTGTTGTATGGTTAGCACGCATCTGCGCTGCCGGCGCGTCGCTCCAGGGAACTTGCTCCGGGGTCACGCCGATATCTGGATTGCTCAAGGAAAAGCATGCAGGTACAGCAAGTGAACGCAATGAAAGATCGACTTCCGGAGCGGATCTCCTGTGATGTGGCCGTCGTGGGCTACGGTCCAGTCGGCATCCTCCTGTCCGCCCTGCTCGCAAAACGTGGCTTGAAAGCGGTCGTCCTCGAGCGCTGGCCTGAGCGCTACAAGCTGCCGCGAGCGGTCCACTTCGACGGGGAAATTATGCGCACGGCCTTTCAGGTCCTCGACATCGCGGAACAGATCGAAATGATCTCCCGGGCTCTTGTCTCCTTCGAGACCGTAACTCCTCAAGGAGAGATCCTCGAAACAGTCGTCGCGCCGTACTTTGACGGTTCCGGGTGGCGCCCGGACTATCTGTTCTATCAGCCTGAATTCGAGGACGTCCTCGTTGCACGTGGCCTGGAACTCGGCGTCTGCGTCTTCATGGGTGCGACCGTCACCGATGTAAAACAATACCCCCACAAGGTTGAATTGACCGTGCACCCCAGCGACAATCTAGAGGGCGAGCCCTCGATCGTCGATGCATCTTTCGTGTTCGGAGCCGATGGCGCCAAGAGCTTCAGTCGCCAGGTGATCGGCGCCTCAAAGGTTGATCTCGGTTTCCCGAAAATTGACAACCTGGTCATCGATTTCATCCACAACGATCCTGACCGAGACATCCCGCAGATGGCGGAAAACCGATCCATCGTTGATCCCAAGCGGCCAACCCTCACTGGGCGCTGGGCCGGCGGTGCCATGTCTCGCTTTGAGTTTCGTGTCTTTGAGCATGAAGATCGTGACTTTCTCGAAAGTGATGAAAAGGTCTGGTCGCTGATCGCCCCCTACGGTCTCTCGCCCGACACCGGAATGATTCACCGTAAAACAATTTACACCTTTGAATCCAGCGTCACCTCCTCCTGGAGAGACCGGCGCGTCTTCCTGCTGGGCGATTCTGCCCACACCATCCCCCTTACCTTGGCCAGGGCATGTGCGCAGGCATTCGCGACGCGGTGAACGTGGCCTGGAAGCTCGTTGCCGTGCTTGCCGGCCAGGCGGATCCTGAACTACTCGACACCTACGAGTCCGAGCGTTCCCCCGCGGTCGTGGGGCTCATCAAGCTCGCTTGCGCCATTGGCGAGCGCGTTCAGGTCACAGACCCGGAACTGGCACGACGGCGCGACGACGCGCTCCGCGCCGCAAACACCGGCATCAAAGCGAGACGGTCACCGCCGTTTCCGCGCCTCGGCGAGGGCCTGCTCATGAGCCCCGGCGACCCAGGTGCCCACCCGCTCGACGGCCTGCCCTCGATCCAGGGATGTGTCATCTCAAACGGTGTAGTTCGCCGTCTGGATCAATTTCTTCGTCCGGGCTGGACCATGATCGTCCGCCACTCAGTGCCGGAAGACCTTTTCAACGAGCGGCAAAAATCGATCCTCGCTGCAGTGTCCATGCAGATCGCGCATGTCTCCCGTGCCAGCGGGTCTCACTTCGTCGATCTTGATGCCGACTACGATCTCTGGTTCCGAGCCACGGGGCGGAAGGCCTTCATCGTTCGTCCCGATGCCTATGTCTTTGGCAGTGCAACCACTATCGAGGAGCTGCCGGCGCTCGTCGATACTCTCGGCAGGAAATTGGTCGCCTCCGGCTGGCTCAACATTGAAGCGTAATTTTCCAACAAGTTATTCGAAGAGCGGGGTGTTTCCCGGCACTTCCCAAGGAGTTCCATGATACCGAAGTCGATCCTCCCCGACCTCTATATGCTTCCCGGTCTCGTCAACGTATACCTCATCTCCGAACCTGACGGTTATGTGCTGATCGACACTGGGTTCCCCAAGAGTGCCGAGAAAATTCTGCAGGGCATCAAGACGCTTGGTGTGACTCCGAACCAGGTACGCCACATCGTCCTCACCCATGGTCATCCTGACCACATCGGCAGTCTGGCAGCTCTCAAAAAGGCCACTGGTGCGGTCGTCTACGCTCATGCCGAGGAAGTGCCAATCATTCAGGCCGGTAGTAGATTCCGAAAGGCCGTCGCTGCGCCCGGCTTGCGGAATCGCATCATGTTCGCCATTCTGTCCAGAACATTGAAGGCAGTCGAACCCGCCACCGTCGATCATCTGATCGCAGATGGCGATACGTTTCCGTTCGACCACGATCTGCGCGCGATTCATATTCCCGGTCACTGCGCCGGCCAGATCGCCCTTCTGTGGAACAGGGATGGCGGCGTCCTGTTCACGGCCGACGCTTGCATCAATCGCGGCGGCATGAAAATTACGGCGGCGATTGAAGACCTTGAGCAAACGCGCCGGAGTCTGGCGAAGTTAGCTGGCATGACCTTCAAATACGCGTGCTTTGGTCATGGGGCTCCCATTCTTCTCGACGCAGATAAAGCATTTCGCGACACCTGGTTGCCTTCGAAATAGGCAGGTAGAAGACGCTTCAGGAACACTGGAAAGGCTTACACGCTTGGCGCGTGAACTCTGGCACACTCCTTGGGCAAAACTGTAAACTAGCCGTGAAATGAAACGAGCAATCAAGGCAGGGATCCGCGAGGCAAGCGCCGGAACCACAAACCCTGGAGTGCGTGCCCTGGCAAAGAAGGCAAGCCAGGACAAGATCGTCATGGCTGCCAGGAAGCTGTTTACGGAGCACGGCTATGACACCGCGACACTTCGTCAGATCGCGAAGGCTGCCGGCCTCGGCCTCACCACGCTGTTCAATCACATTCAGGACAAGCGCGACCTCATCTACCTGATTTTTGACGAGGAGGTGTCGCTTGCAGCAGAACGTGCTCAGGCAGCCATTCGGCCTTGGCAATCCTTTAGCGAGAAGATTCTGACCATCTCCGCATTTTATTTTCAGATGTTCAGCATGGAACCGGTTCTGTCAAGGATTCTACTCAGCGAGATCTTGCAGCAGACGCCGAGCCCACATCTAGAACGACACCTGGCGATTCGCGGACGCATGATGGATGAATTTGAGGAACTCGCAAAGACTGCTCAAGCTGCTGGCGAGTTGAGGTCGGAGTTTGATCCGAAAATGATTGCGCGATCGATTCAGTTTGCATTTACTGGAGCCTCGCGCTGGTGGATTATGGAAACAAATCCCGATTGGCGTTCCGGGCAGCGGCATCTTGAGCAAATCGTCGGTCTGCTTGCCAATGGCTTCAACCAGGTTTCCGTCACGACCTTGCCTAAGGTCACCGCCGGTGCCCAGAAGCGAGCTACCACTAGAAAGAAGTAGCTGAGCAACAGCGAAAGGCGGCTCTGTCCCTTGACAGTAGCGAACTCGTAAGAGCATTCTTTTCCGGTACCTGTTCGTCGAAACCTATATCTTATCCAGCTTGCCGTTTCAACGTGTTAGCGCTGGCTATGGGCATGTGGCGACGTAAGGAAGAGAGGAATTCATGCCCAAGAGCCATCGGCTCGTCTATTGCGAGTTCTCGTCCTCGCATCTTGCGGACGAACTTGCGTATTACACGGACCTCATCGGAGCGAAGTTGGTGTTCCGTGCAACAGACGGCGCCTGCTATTTGAGCCTTGGTTTGGATCACCACAACGTAGTGCTCCGTCCGGGCGAGAGCAGTGGCCTGCTGATCAGCGGATTTCAACTGAGCACAGACGTCGACCTCGACCAGCTCAGCCGCGACTTCGCTGCCATTCAGTTGAAGTCCGAACTGAAGGAGAACGCAAGGCCGGGCGTTGCCAAACTCCTTGAAGTTACGGTTGCCGGACACCGATTCCAGTTCTTTTCAGAAATGGAGATGCCGGCACCAGGCTTCTCTACCAGCGGCATTGCCCCGAGCCGTCTTGGCCATGTTGCCCTCATTACGCCGGAGGCAGACGCCCTCGTTCGCTTCTTCAGGGACACGCTCGGCTTCTACGTCACGGATTGGTTTGAGGGGCTGGCAACGTTCCTTACCTGCAATTATGACCACCACGTCATCAATATAATTGGCGCGCCGATCACAAAGCTTCACCACGTTGCCTATGAGCTTCGTGGCGGCGCGCACCAGTACCTAGCATCCGATCAGCTTGCGAAAGCTCAGTACCCAATCCTCTGGGGTCCGTCGCGGCACACCGCCGGGCATAACTATGCTTCGTATCACTTCGATCCAGACCGGACCCTCATCGAGCTCTACACCGACATGGACATCTACATCCCGGACGGAGGCTACTTCGAACCGAGGCCGTGGCACGAAGAGCTGCCGCAGCGACCCCGCATCTGGCCGCCAACTGATTTCAACGCTTGGAAGACGGAGTTTGGGTTCGACTTTGCGGAGGCCTAGACGGGCACCGAAGCGTTGGACTTCGGGCGGGACGCTCCTCTTGTCAGTTCGGGTAAGAACAAACGAACAGGAGAAAACATAATGACTGAGCTTGAACCAGCGGCGTTGGATCAATTGTTCCGCCATGCGCGCTCCTGTAATGAGTGGACCGAGAGTGAAGTGAATGAGGACACTGTTCGTAGACTTTATGACCTTCTGAAGCTGGGGCCAACGTCGGCTAACAGCTGCCCTGCACGTATAGTGTGGGTACGTACGCCTGCGGGCAAAGCGCAGCTAGCCTCGGTGGCGTCGGCAGGAAATCGCCCGAAACTTCTATCTGCTCCACTGGTTGCAATGATTGGGAACGACCTGAGTTTCGCCGATGCCCTGCCAAAGTTGCTTCCGGCTGACAGGGCACAGACAATGCAGGAGATGTTCAAGAATTCAGCGTTGGCTGAAGTTACAGCCATGCGCAACGGAAGCTTGCAGGGTGCTTACCTCATCATGGCCGCTCGTGCCCTTGGTTTGGATTGTGGACCTATGTCAGGTTTTGATGAGCAGGCCGTTGACAGCGTCTTCTTCGCTGGAACCAACATAATATCGAACTTCCTTTGTTGCTTGGGGTATGGAAAAGAGCCGCCATTCTCTCGTAATCTACGACTAAGTTTCGAGGATGCGGGGCGTTTCGCCTGATGGGCGCCACCCAAATGCAGCAAATGAAGTCCCAGATGAAAGTGAGTCCGAATGAATGATGCACAGACCTACGCAGAACAATATATGCCCATCACGCAGTTAACTACCGAGGAAGAGCTCCTCCGGGAGACTGTTAGAAAATTTGCACGACGCGAGATTGCGCCGCTGGTCCGGGAAATGGACGAGTCCCAGGTTATGAATCCCGGCCTGGTAAGAAAGCTTTTTGACCAGGGATTTATGGGCATCGAAGTGTCTCAGGACCACGGAGGCGTGGGTGCGTCGTTTTTTTCATCGATCCTCGTCATTGAAGAGATTTCCGCAGTCGATCCCGCTGTAGGCACTTTGGTCGACGTTCAGAACACCTTGACGGTAAATGCATTGCTGCGCTGGGGAAACGAAGACCAGAAAGCTCACTACCTTCCCAGGATCGTCACTGATCTTGTTTGTTCCTATGCGCTTAGTGAAGCCAGCTCAGGGTCGGATGCGTTCGCTCTCAGGACCACCGCAAGAAGTGACGAAGACAGCTTCATCCTGAACGGCAATAAACTCTGGATCTCAAGCGCTGCGGAAGCAGGCCTTTTTATTGTCTTCACGACTACCGATTCCTCTCTCGGCTACAAAGGCATCACTGCCTTCCTTGTGGAACGTGGTACACCGGGCTTCACTGTAGGGAAAAAAGAGGACAAGCTTGGCATCAGGGCTTCGTCGACATGCGAACTGGTCTTCGAGAACTGCCGCGTACCCTCAACTGCCGTGCTGGGAGAGATCGGGAAGGGTTATAAAATTGCGATCGAAACCCTGAACGAGGGGAGGATCGGCATCGCCGCTCAGATGCTTGGATTGGCGAGCGGCGCCTGGGAACATGCGGCGAAGTACACGCAGGAGCGAAAGCAGTTCGGCAGACCCGTTGCTGACTTTCAGGCAGTGCAGTTCGCGCTTGCCGAGATGGCCACCGATATTCATGCTTGCCGACTGATGGTCTACGATACGGCCCGCCGCAAGGTCGCTGGGCTTTCTTATCTGAAAGAAGCAGCAATGACGAAGTTCTTTGTTTCTCAGGTCGCGGAGCGCGTCGCAAGTACATCCCTGGAGCTGTTTGGAGGATATGGGTTCGTGAAAGATTACCCGGTCGAGAAACTCTACCGAGACGCAAAGATCGGGCGAATTTATGAAGGAACAAGCAACATGCAGCTGTCCACCATCGCAAAGCAGGTGCTGGCCGGCTAACGTCTTGCGATTGCTTCGACCCGGATGAGCCAATTATCTAGACAACTTTAAAGGTCTGTACACTAGTAGGCCTTCTTGCGATGTGTGCGGCCCTTCGAAAGATGAGTGAGCAGCTTAAGCAAATCGAGCAGTTCATTATCGGAGTCGAAGCACTATCTAGGGTAGATCTTCCCTTCGGCTTCGCAAATTACGACTTTCGTCAAGGATCACCAAGCGGTACCCCCCGCATTCCTCGAGCTGGGAGAGCACGCGTGAGTACGATACGACACAGGCTGCAGGTAGCCGGTAATCGTGAACGTAATCATTCCACCTCGAAACCAGATTAAGAGGGCAAAAAATAAAGTTTTCAGGTGAAATCGTCTCAAAGAACACGAGCTAGCGCGGTCGCCATCAGAGTCTTGCCGAGACCTATGACATCTCCGAGGAGCAAACCGCCTCTCTTCTGGGCAGGTGTGCGGCTATTTGACTGCTTCTTCCTGAAACTTACGCAGGCGGTCACGAAGATTGTGCGGAAGATGATGCTCCCGGATACTTTCTTGCGCCTTCTTAGAAAGGTGGTAGGCCATTTTCACGTAGATGTAGTGCGGCGGAATGAGTTCTTCGCGCGCCCAGCTCTGCTCGATGAGCTCGACGATCTCCTGAGAATGTCTAAGCACACCGATCATTCCGGCGGTCGGTAAACCAACGCTAATTTGAGGCAGGCGTCGTGATCGTTACGTCTAAATTCAGCTCGCCTTAATGCGAGAGCCCAGCCATTGTCAAGTTGCTGCTGCCAACGACAGGGCTTACGGGGTTCTCGCGAAACAGCAAGTACAACTTGGCATGGAGCATATGCCGCAGATGCAACTTCACGATGACTTTGCCGGTTTTGATCTGCGCGCGAGACGACGGAGGCCAGCCTCATCGGCGTCAGTGGGCGCTCCTACTGTCAATTGGTCCCGGAACTTCTGGGCTATAGAGCGCTCAGACGCAGAGCGAGCTGGTTGTTCAGTGGAGTATCCGAGTTGAGAAGGTGCTAAGCGTCCTCGATTTCTTCCTCCGGCAGCTTTGCATCCCGATTAAAAGGCGGGAGCAGCCAGCCGCCTCCCCCACTGCTCGACCTGCTGATCAAGCTGTCGCCACCCACGGAGATTGAAGTAGCCGGCGCAGAAGTGTCCGCGATGAGAGATCTCGGCAATTGTTTGTAGTGCGGGCAGCGGTTCTGGAGCGTGACGGGTACCGTTGCCGCGTGTGCGACGCCTCTGGCCGGGACAAGCGATCCATCATCGTGCATCATCGTAGACCTGGTAATTCAGTGCTCAACCTGATGTTGTCCTTGTGCCCGGGCTGCCATGCCAGGGTTCACAGAACCAAGGCGGTACTCTCCGCCATGCCGCCGCTTCTCCTGGAGCTATGGCGAGAGCAGCATCCGAAGGCTCACGAACAGGTGCAGCTCGACTTCGCCTCGAAGATGCCAGCGGCCAAGCTCGTTCCTCTGTTCGGAGACGAAAGGGAATGAGTGGTAGCGCTGCCAAGTGCTACGGGCGCAAGTGACGAGAACGGCGTTTCTCAGGACCGAATCCGCAGAACGGCTGAACGGCTTGAGACATCCGAATTGCTGCTTTGCGGTCGATCAGCTGGAATTACTTCTTGAGCAAGCCTAAAGAGGCGAGACTTTTGCCGCTGGCTGAAATGGCTTCTTCATTTGAGCGTGGTACCCAGTCCAGAACGCGCCTCGCCTTTTCGTTCGAGACGTTCTTCTTGTTTCCCAACTCGGGCGCAATGGCTCTCATGTCCGGGACAAAGAGCGCGAGGACGCGCACGATCCAATCTGGCATCTCTCGCGTTGGTACGCGACGTGCAGCGGCCCCCATGTGCTTCTTCAGGATCATCGCCATGTCGAGTAAAGAGATGGACTCGCCGGCCACGGCAAGAAAACGTTGGCCGTTCGCTGCCGGACTCGTCATAGCGCGAAGGTGCATGTCAGCGACATCCCGAACATCCACGGCCCCGAGTCCGATCCGGGGACACGCGGGGACGCCGCCGTCAAGCAGGCGCTGGATAATGAGGATCGAGGTCGCGTAGTCGGGACCGAAAGTTGGGCCGAAAACCCCGACCGGATTGATTACGGAGAGCTCAAGGTTGCCACCTTCCCGGGCCATGAAGTCCCAGGCAGCACGCTCGGCAAGTGTTTTTGACTTCACATAGGCCGTGACTCCAGGACCGTTGACGTCTGTCCATGTGGTCTCGTCGAAAGGTTTCGTCTGAGGCTTGTGTCCGTAACCGATGGCGGCGAAGGAAGAAGTCTGGACCACCCGCTGCACCCCGGCATCACGCGCGGCGCGTAAAACACGAAGGGCACCGTCACGTGCCGGCACGATCAACTCGTCTTCATGCTTCGGAGTCGACGCTGGAAAAGGTGAGGCCACGTGGAGGACGAAACGGCATCCGGCGGCGGCTTCGGGCCAGCCACTGTCGCGGGTCAGGTCGGCCGCGACGAACTCAAGGGCTTCCTGCCGCGGCGTGTCTGCACTCTTCAGCATGGCGCGTACTTCGGGCTCGCGGGAGAGCGAACGGACTGTCGTGCGAACGTCATACCCGGTGCGTAGCAGTTGGTTGACGCAGTGGACGGCGACAAAACCAGAGCCGCCGGTGACGAGAACAAGGTCGTTCATACCTCGATCATACACAATAGATAGAACGTTCGCTCTATTCCTTGGCTCGCACCGCATCCCACACGCCTGCTGCGATCTCCAGAAGCAAGGGTTTGGGATGCTTGCGGGTTTGACTCGCCAGGCGCGCAATGAGGCCGAGGGTCATCTCCTCAATGACCTCAGAGGGCCACTCGTTTAAAACGCCACCTTTGGACTTGCTTGAAAAGCGACGAGCGAAGGCATCTGCGCGCTGGTGCCCGTAGGACGTTTCGGGAACGCAAGGAAAGCCGGCGTGCTTGTACTGCTCATAGAAGCGCATCTCGCGCTTGTACTTGCGGTAGAAGTCATAAAAGCTGAGAAAGCCTTGAAGAAAGTTCTCGCGGGGATCCTGGTCCGGCGAGAAGCCGCCAAGGAGGGCCTCAGTCTTCAAACGGCTAATTTGCTCGTAAAGAGCCTGAACGATCTCTTCTTTGCCCGTGAAGTAGTGGTAGATCACACCAGCACTGGCTCCGGAGCGCTGGGAGAGCAGAGACATCGGAGCATCGTGGAATCCGCGCTCAACAACGATGTCGAGCATAGCGTCCAGGATAGCGTCACGCTTAGACGGTTTGACTCCGAGTGCCATGCTCGTATTGTTCCACGCCAGCACCATCAACTCCTTAGAAGGCATGCTAAGCGATGTACGGTTGATCTGCTGAGTCAGTTGTCGCAGGTGACAAAAACCGGATCGGTCTCGACAAGTCGCACAGTCGTCAGTAACCTGGACCCGGCTCCCTCCCGAGCTGCCTCGCAGGTTTCAACTTCCCACAGCGGCGTGTCCCAGGACCTTATCTGCCCTCCTCGCACAGGCAAGTCGAGACGCTAGTATTAACTTCCTAGCGCTCAACGTCCGCACATAAGAGAACCCGCATTTGCGGGGTTAACTCGCCTTCTTACCAGGGGACGGTGCCGTCCTTCTCGAAAAATCCTCCAGTAGGAGCATCCGCGGAAATGAGACACTGACGAACAACTTCCAAGGCCCCTTCCGCCGCGCTCTGTGTGCCCCGATGACTATTCAGATCGGTAGCGGTATAGCCGGGGTTGACCGTGTTTACCTTGATGGCCGTGTCTCTCAGTTCCCACGCAAGCTGGACCGTGAGCATATTGAGAAGTGCTTTCGAGCCGTTATACCCCAGAGGCTTCACTGCGGCGAAAGCCCAGGCAGGATCCGCATTCCACGTGATGGAGCCGAGACCACTCGAAACCATGACGATTCGGCCCGCAGGAGCCTCTCGCATCAACGGCAGCATGGCCTGCGTTACCGCGAGTACGCCAAAGAAGTTCACATCCAGAACACGCCGAACCGCATCGGCCTGCACCGTACTTGGTGGCCCATCACCAGCTGCCACAATGCCCGCGTTGTTCACCAGTATGTCGAGGTAGCCAAACTGATCACGGATCTTCGCTTCCGCATTCGCAATCGTCTCCGACCGGGTCACGTCCAGCTCGATGAATTGCACGTGATACCCCTCAGCCTTCAGCGTGGCTTCTGCAGCCTCACCCAACGCCCGATCACGTGCGCCGATCAGGACGGTTACGCCGCTTGCGCCCAGTTGACGGGCCACCTCTAAACCGATCCCCTTGTTCGCGCCTGTAACGAGCGCAACCTTTACGAAACGTTCCTGTTCCATGCCACCTCCAAACCGTTGGACACAACGCAACAAAGTGAGGATTCAGCAAGATGGAAGGCTTTCTTGCATCGCGAAAGCGGGCAAGAAACGAAACTTAGTCAGTACTGTAATCAAAAAAGGAGCCTCCTTTGGGAGGCTCCTTTTTCACGTCCGTGACGCGTTTCACCATTCTTTATTGCGGGAGAACGACGACACATTTAGAACTGAGTGCGCACCTTAGATTCGCGCTCGTAGATGCGGCCGTTTGCTACCTTGTGAAGGTAGTCGGCAGGTTTACCGTCGAGAAGGACACCCTCGTCGGCGACAACACCGGCGGCGGTGAGCAGCGGTTGGGCATCGGCAGTAGCACCAATCACTTTGAGATGTGAAAAGCTATCGTGCACCCAAGCGACAGCAGCGGCTTCCTTCGAGAGCAGGGCAGCACCGTTGGCTGAGAGTGCGACGTACGTTGCGTCGAAGAGAACAGACGGGCCGCCAGCGAGCTGGAAGTCTGCCCGAATCAGCGTGCCGTCTGCAGCCATGGCTCCGACTACTTTGGGTGCAACTACCTTGACCTCAGCTCCCCCCTTGGCAGCAGCTGCTTTTAGGGTGTCGATGAACTTGGCATCCGTACCATCGGCAACTAGTACGCCGATCTGCTTCGTCTTGATGTCCGGAACCATCTTCTTGATGATGCTGAGCGCTGGTGAAGGCTTGAGGTCAGTGCGGGCTGGAGTGGAAGTGGTTGCCGGAACGATTGCGTCTGTGATGCCGATACCATTGGCGATACGCTTTGCAATATCTGGGCTGACGTTTGCGAGCTGAGCAAGCATCGTTAGACGAACATGTTCTGTCTGTACCTTGCTGAGTTCGAAGATGAAGGCGGATATTATGTGGTGCTGCTCTGGCTCGGTTTGCGAGTTGAAGAACTGCAGGGCTTGACTGAAGTGGTCGCCGAAAGACTCAGCACGGACACGGAGCTTGTCACCCTCTTCATGTGCAGCGAATGAGTTGTAACCATTCTTGGGATCCTGCCGCGGAGTATTTGCCTCAAGCGAACTGGGCGAATACGAGACCCGGCCCTTTTGCGCCCGCAGGGTCATGTGCCCGTCACGCTGCATGTTCATCACTGGACATGCCGGTTGGTTGACAGGGATCTGCTCATAGTTGGGGCCACCAAGACGAGTGATCTGAGTGTCGATATAGCTCAGATTGCGGCCCTGAAGCAGGGGATCGTTGGTAAAGTCGATTCCTGGGACGACATCGGTAGTGGCAAAGGCCACCTGCTCGGTTTCCGCAAAGTAATTGTCGACATTGCGGTCAAGCACCATGCGGCCAACAATGCGCAGCGGAAGAATCTCTTCAGGGATGAGTTTGGTCGAATCGAGCACGTCGAAGTCGAAGCTGTTAGCAAATTCCTCGTCGAAAAGCTGAACGCCAAGCTCCCACTCGGGAAAGTTTTCTTCTACGATGGCGTTCCAAAGATCGCGACGATGGAAGTCGGGATCCGCCCCACTGATCTTGAGAGCTTCATCCTACACAATGGAGGCCATGCCGAGCTTCGGACGCCAGTGGAATTTGACATACGTCGACTGCCCCGCCTCATTGATAAGGCGGAAAGTGTGGACGCCGAAGCCCTCGATCATACGGAAGGAACGGGGAATGGCGCGGTCTGACATGATCCACATCAGCATGTGTGTCGATTCCGGAGTAAGCGAGGCCCAGTCCCAGAAGGTGTCATGTGCGGTCTGCGCCTGCGGAAAGCCGCGATCCGGCTCCTGCTTGGCTGCGTGTATCAGATCGGCGAACTTGATGGCGTCCTGCACGAAGAACACAGGAATGTTGTTCCCAACGAGGTCCCAGTTGCCCTCAGCCGTATACATCTTGACGGCGAAGCCGCGTACATCTCGGGCGGTGTCTGCCGAGCCCATGTTGCCGGCGACGGTTGAGAACCGCACGAACACAGGAGTCTTTACGCCTGCTTCGGTTAAAACCTTTGCTTTAGTGATGCCTTTCAGCGAGTCGGTCAATTCGAAATAGCCACGCGCTCCGTATCCTCGCGCGTGAACGACACGCTCAGGGATGCGCTCGTGGTCGAAGTGCTGAGTCTTTTCAACCAGCATAAAATCTTCAATCAGTACGGGACCACGAGCATTCGCTTTGAGCGAATTTTCATCATCGGCAATAACGGTTCCGCGTTGGTTGGTCATTTGCGGGTGCGTGCCGCCAGCTACCTGGTGTAGTTCGCCGCCATTACCGATGAGGGTTTCAGCAGTATCAGGTGCAGCGGGTTCTGCTGTTGTCTTCGGGTGGTTCATTGGGACTCCTTCGGGGGTGGTTCATTTGAGCTAACAAATTCAGTGCAAAAATATGAGATGCCGTGAGAGGTGGATCTGATCGTCAAATGGCTTAGACCATACCGCCTGCCTCCTATCGCCAGTCTTCACCAGCGGTTGCCGCTAGCGCACTCGGCAGCCAAAGCGTGAAGATCGTTCCGTGTTCTCTCCCAAGGAGCTGTATACCCATGAGTAGATCATGTTGGCCCAAGCAGGCGTCGCGACTCAGTGGCTGCCCTGGATCGGCGGTTTCGAGATTGTCTTTGGGCTGCTAGTAGTCGGCTTGTGGCGTTGCGAGGTACGTTTCTGCTGCAGATCGTCATGATGCTGGCGGCGTTCAGTGTTGTTGCAATGAAGTCACCAGCCTACCTTTCCACGCCTTCAATCCTGTCACGCTGAACCTGCTGGTAGTTGTCCTTGCCGCAGTCGGCTGGCTCGCTTTGGATAATCTACCTTCCGCTGCGTGGTGTTTGCGCAAGGCACCGCTTCAGATTACAGACAGGAAGCAGGACCCGGCATGATGTCGATCTACCAAAGAGCTCTGGGATCCGACTTCCAGAAGCTACACCCGCATCCAGGAACGATTCTCACTCACATCGGAAAGCGGCTTCGCTTTTCGCGGAACCGGCGTGATGGAGACACTCTGGCATGGGGCGGCTTACACGCTGTCTTTCCTGTACATAGGGACGTAGCGTTCCATCATGTCTCCGGAGAGTGGGCGAAATGTACCATTCACCATTCAGAACTGCGCGTATATGGACACGCTAGGTCGTGAGACTGTCACATGGGTTCGTACCTTTGCGACCGGCAAACAACGGCGGTTCGACGCGTACATGATCTGGAGCGATGAACGCGGTTGCATCGTTAATTACCTCGGAACACATCAGCATCTGGCCGTGGACCTCGAACTCCGCGTTGCCGACAACGGCGGTTTGCAGATTCGCTCCACCGAACTGGACGACCTCCGGAAAATCGTTCTTGGCCTGACCGAGCAGGGCGTCCACGTCCAATTCGAGAAGGAAAACCTTACCTTCACCGGGAAGGATTCGCCCATGTCCCATCTGCTGCTGAGCGTCATGGGAGCCTTTGCGCAGTTCGAGCGGGACCTCATTCGGGAGCGATAGCGGGAGGGGATTGCCCTAGCAAAGTTGCGCGAAGGAGCGTATGTCGGACGAAAGCACTCCCTGAAGCCCGCCGAGGCTAAAGAGCTCTGTCGGCGGGTGGCCTTAGCTGAATCGAAGACCAAACTAGCTCATGAGTTTGGCATTAGTCGGCAGACCCTCTATCGATACGTCGCAGGAGCAGGGGAGTGAAGGCCGGTCGCCGGCAGGTGTTGCATTGTCCTTGCGGAAACGCGAAGGTTCGGCTCTGGGCCTGTGTGCGACCTGCTACACGCTGCAAAAGGCAAGGTCAAGAACACTCCGGCGGGTTGAGGGAGGCGGTTCTGGAGCGGGACGGTTACCGCTGCCGGGTCTGTGACGCTTCGGGTCGGGACAAGCGCTCGATCGTTGTACACCATCGGGTGCCTGGCAGGTCCATCCTCAAGCTGATGTTGTCGCTGTGTCCTGCCTGCCATGCCAAGGTTCATCGCACCAGAGCCGCTCTTTCGGCCATGCCACCGCTTTTGCTGCAGCTCTGGAGAGAACAGCACCCGGACGGGCATGAACAGGTCCAGCTCAATTTTACAAGCAGAGTACCTCCGACAGAACCAGTCCGCTTGTTTGTGGAAGATCGCGCGGCGACTGTAAGTAGCCCAGTGGCGCTAATTCGCGATTGATCCCCACTCTTGCCAACGACTTGTCCCATCTAAGTTGCGAGTGCGGTACCCAATCAGGAAGGAGGCGAACGGGATGGCAATTGCGGGTCTTGAATGGCTTGTCGGCACGGGTGAGATGACCCATCGCATCCGGGTACACGACTGGACAGCAACAGCACTTGGGCCGATTGAGAGCTGGCCCGCACCCTTGCGAGCCGCTTTGACCATGGTGCTTGATCATCCACTTCCGATGGTGCTGGCCTGGGGACCGGAACTTGTTGTTCTTCACAATGACGCCTACCTGCCGTTGCTTGGCAGAAAAGCCGACGCGCTCGGTCGATCGTTCCTTGATGTGTGGAGAGAGGCGTCCGACATCCTCGCCCCGCAGCTTGCTAAGGCTTACACCGGCGAAGCGCTACGGTTCGAGAGTGCTCCCTTCACGCTATCGCGTGGAAACCATCCTGAAACGTCGCCTTTTGACTACTCGCTTAGTCCTATACGAGATGAGGCTGGGGCTGTTGTTGCGATACTCAACACGGCGTTCCAAACCACTGGTCGTGTCCTTGCCCAGCAACGGCGGGTTGAGATTGAAACGGCGCACCAAGACAGCGAGACGCGGTTCCGGGCGCTCGTGACTGCCGGCACGTATTCGATCTACCGCATGAGCCCGGATTGGCGAGTCATGTATCAGTTGGACAGCAAGACCCTCGCCAATACCGCGGGCCCTATCGAAAACTGGGTTGAAAATACATTCCAGAAGAGGATCTGCTTGCCGTGTCTGCCTCAATCGAGAATGCGATTCGCACCAAGTCGCTTTTCGAATTGGAGCATAGGGTAAGGCTCGCAGGCGGGGACACAGGCAGGATACTATCACGAGCTGTGCCGTTGCTTGGCCATGATGGCGAGATCACGGAATGGTTCGGAGCAGGTAGCGATGTTACCGATCGGCATAGAGCCGTTGAGCAGCTACGCGAACATGAAGAGACGTACCGGGCAGAACTGGAACAGCAGGTTCGCGATCGAACTGCGGAACTCAAGGCTAGCCGCGATCTGTTTAAAGCAACCATGGATAGTTCTATAGACATGATCCAGGTATTTGAGGCCCTCCGAGACGCTTCCGGGCAGATTGTGGATTTCAGGTGGTTGCTCAACAACAAAGCGTCTGAGAGATGGTATGGCGATGTGGTGGGCGAACGCCTGCTTGAACGCAACCCGGGCGTGGTCAAGGAAGGCATCTTCGACAGCTTCAAACGGGTGGCGGAGACCGGAGTGGCCGAGCAGGCCGAACGTCATTACGTGCACGAGCAATTCGACAGCTGGTTCTACCATCTGTTGTGAAGCTAGGTGATGGAGTCGCTACCACCACGAAGGAGAGTGGGGAGTGGAAGACGGCGCAAGCCGCGGCATTGCGCCTGCAGGAAGAAGTTGCAAAAGCCAAGCTGCGAGAAAGCGAGGATCGGTTCAGTACCCTGTTTACAGCAATGGAGCAAGGCTTTTGTCTCATCGAGAAAGTCCCAACGGATCCCGGCGCCCCCACCGACTTCCGCTACCTCGCTGCCAATCCAGCTTTCGAGCGGCACACCGGGCTAGTAGAAGTTATCGGTAAGACGATTCGCCAACTGGTCCCGAGCGCTGAGGCCTCCATCATGGAGCGATATGATCGCGTGGTCGAGACAGGCGAGTCCGACCGCTTCGAGAGCTATGTAGCAGCGCTTGACCTTTGGATGGACGCTGAAGTGTTCCGCGCGCACGATCCCAGTCAAGTTGCTGTCCTTTTCAGTAATGTATCCGACCGGAAACGTGCCCAAGAAACTCTGCGCGAGAGTGGGAAGCGGAAAGAGTTCCTTCTCGCTCTCAGTGATGGTTTACGCGTGCTGGACGAACCGGCTTATATAACAGGTACGGCCACGCGCATGTTGGGCGAGTGGCTGGTCGCTCAGCATGCCTACTATGTTGACTGGCCGGAGGGAGAACGATATGGCGAGGTCGTCAGCGACTATGCTGAAGACGGTTTACCCAGCCTGGCGGGTCGATATCCCAACGATGCGTTCGGTTCCACCTATGATCGGATCTCTAAGGTGAGACCTGGGTCATGGAGGACGCGGCGCTTGGTACGGAAATAGCGGATTCTCAACGGCAACAGTACATTGCACTGGGCGTCGTCGCGTGGATTAACGTGCCTCTCATCAAACGCGGAAGGATTCAAGCCGCGCTGTGTGTGGTTCAGGACAGACCTCGGCGCTGGACCGAGAAAGACCTCGCAATCGCCGAAGAAACCGCTGAACGCATCTGGGCCTCGATAGAGCGAGCCCGAGTCGAGGCCGCATTGCGCGAGAGCGAGCGAAGGCTCGCGCTGGCGTTCAAGATGCTTCCGGTAGGGATGGCCATCATCGACCCGGATGGCGGACTTAATATGTCGAATGAACACATGCAGCGGTTTTTGCCGAGCCGGTTCCATCCCTTCCCGCGACCCTGACCAGATGGAGCGATGGAAGGCATGCGACAAAGAGGGGCATCTCATGCAGCCGCTTAACTTTCCCAGCGCCCGGGCGCTTCGCGGAGAGACAGTCGACCCGGGACTACAGATGATCTACCGCGACGACAACAGCACAGAGATCTGGACTGAGGTCCTGTCTGCGCCGCTACGGGACGGTGAAGGGCATATAACTGGCGCTCTCACAGTAGTCATTGATGTGGACCGAATCAAGCGAAGTGAAGAAGCTGCTCGCGCGAGTGATGAGCAGCTGCGGCTTTTCGTGGAGAACGTCCGTGAGTACGCCTTTATGCAAACGAATCCTGCTGGTGAGATTACAAGTTGGAACACGGGGGCGGAACGCATGTTCGGATACAACACTGCGGACGTTCTTGGCCGGTCTTTTTCCGTGATGCTGACGCCGGATGACTTCGAGAGAAGCATATTCGCGAAAGAACTGGAGTTCGTAGGCACTGGCGCAAAGAGTGAGGACGTCCGCTGGATGGTACGGAAGGACGGTTCCCGTTTTTGGGCACGCTGGGTTACAGAGCCCGTTTATGAGACAACGGGCGAGTTTAGAGGTCTGGCGAAGGTCATGCGTGACGAGACGGATCGGCAGCGCGCTGACGAGCTCGTGCGCTCGTCGCTGCGGGAAAAAGAAGAACTCTTAAAAGAGGTTCACCATCGCGTAAAAAACAACTTGCAGGTCATCGTTAGCTTGCTGAATATGCAAGCCAGACAGCTGGAAGACAAGGATATTCTTGGCCACTTTCAGGAGGCGCGTAATCGCGTGCTGGCCGTTTCCTCCATCCATGAGCTGCTTTACCGCGCCGAATCGTTTGCCGGCATATCGTTTATGGAATACGCACGACAACTCGTCCCCGGTCTAGTCCGCTTTTACGGACTGGAATCGCGCGTCCAGGTGAACCTGCGAGGAGATGGGAACACGCTTGAGCTGGAGCGAGCCGTTCCTTTTGGCATGCTGCTCAACGAGCTCGTGTCGAACGCCTGTAAGCACGCTTTTCCTGCACCAAGGACCGGCACCATGCTAATCAGCATCCAGCCATCAGGCAATGATCTGAACCTGACCGTCGCCGATGATGGAAGGAGATTACCGGAGAGCTTCGACTATCAGAAAGCACGGTCTCTAGGACTCAAACTGGTGCATGCTCTAACCCGTCAGTTGCAGGGCACCGTCTCTGTCACTTCCGCACTGGAAACTGCGGTGACTGTGTGCTTTCCCAAGACGGCGACGGAGCGCAACCATGAGTATTAGCCAACACCTCAACAAACCGGCAAGGATACTGATCGTCGAGGATGAGCAGCTTGTTGCGATGGACATGGAAATGCAGCTGCTCGCCTTTGGCTTTGAGGTTGTAGGAATGGCAGACACGGGTAACGAAGCCCTGCACTTGGCGGCTACAGTGCAATCTGATCTCGTCCTTATGGACGTAAAGCTCCGTGGGCCCATGGATGGCGTTGCCGCAGCGGAAGAGCTTCAGCGGCGTGCGGCGATTCCCGTTATCTTCGTAACCGCGTTCGGGAGTCAGGAGGCACTGCGCCGCGTTCAGGAGGTGGGCACTATGGCTACCTTACAAAGCCGTACAGGCCAGAGGACTTACGAGAAGCCATCAACCCTGCGCTTAAGCGACACGGAAAGGTCTCATGAAGAATTCAGTAGTAATCGCAGAAGACAACTTCCTGATCCGTGAAGGTCACCTGGAACCGTTGATGGAGCAACATTTCACGATAGTGGCCTCAGTGGACAATGGCCTGGACGCCGTCGCGGCCGTAGAGGCGCATAGGCCCACCGTTGTGTTGCTGGACGTTTCCCTGCCAGGGCTGCGAGGCTTCGACGCCGCACGAAAGATTCTTGCCCTGCACTCCGAATGCAAGGTGCTGTTTGTTTCCAACTACGCGGATCCTACGTACGTGCAAGCCGCGAGCGAGATGGGGGCATCCGGTTACGTGCTCAAGAACCGCATCGACGAGGAACTCATCCCGGCAATACATGCTGCCGTAGCGGGCGAGTTCTACCGCTCAACGTTCTAAAGACGTAGACATCACCTCAACTAGAGCGCTCGCTAATCAGAGCGAGAATGCCGCTACTCATTGAGTCTGGGCAGGAAGACGGAGAAGACGGTCCCGTTGCATGTCTGATCCTGATTGCTGCGAAATTTCAGCCATCCACCGTGCTTCTCGACCAGTCCGAAAGCAGAAGTTACGCTATGGGACCTGAACCTACGGTGGACCACGATGAGATTCGGCGCTGGGCCAAGCCGCATGGGGCAAGTGCATCTTATTGCGCAGCCTGTTTCGTCCGGGTGCTCCGCACGGTCGTGCACTCAACCTCTTCTTCACGCTGGCTCCTAGAACCTCACTTCGCATGACCATTGCACAAGAGCGTCCACTGAGGCAGGCAAGTCTGCCGCTTCAATCGCGGATCGATGGGTATCATGACGGAGCGATATCTGCTGTCGAAGTGCTCCCTTGAAGGTGTTGTCAAACAGCCTGCAGAGCTCCCGGCCTTGCCTCCGCGAGAGTCTGCGGTGAAGAAGATCCCGCACGACAGTGGTTGCGTCTTCTTGGCCGATCCATCCGGAGCACGCTAGTAGCAGTGGCATCGTTAGTCTACCGGCGAAGACGTCCTGTCGCACATCTTTACCGGTTTGCTCGTGCGTGGAGAAAAGGTCCTTACCGTCGTCCATCATTTGGAAGGTAATCCCGAACTCACGCCTCAGGTCCCAGAGGCTCTCTACCTGTATCGGCTGAAGGTTGCGGATGGTTGCCGCGCCGGCCATGGCGGCGGCAAAGAGCGCGCCGGTCTTTCCCGCAGCAACCTCCTCAACGTAGGACCGCGCCTGATCGAGGGAATCGTTTTTCGGAGGGCACAATTCGAGCGCCTCTGCCACGGTCATCGCTTGAGCCGCACGACCGAGCACCATGGTAAAGGCTGGATTTACTTCCACCGCTAGACGCGCTGCTTCCAGCAAAAGCCAATCCGAAGCAAGGATAGCCAATGGGGTTCCGTACACCAGATGCGTCGTTGTGCGGCTACGTCGCGTGTGCCCGCTGTCAAAAATATCATCCTGAATCAGAGTGGCTGTGTGTAGCACCTCAAGCGAACAGGCCGCTTTGAGAGCTTGTTCGTACTGACGGCTGTCTACATCACCCACGAACGCCATCAGCAGCCTGGATCGGATGTGACCCATAAGGAAGCAGGTGCCCGCACACCTCACGCAGGGGCGCAGCGACACGATCGAGTGTGTTTGCGAGGGCTAGGTCAAGGTCGGCTATCAGATCAGCTTGGTCGAGCTTCACGCTAGCTTGCATGGGCTCCTCCCGTTGCGAGTGAAACTTGTGCGTGCGTCCGGCGACGCAGCTCGTTCAAAAGCATATGTGGAACCGTCAATGCACTTAGAAGGAGGAAGACGGATGACATGGCGGCGATCACTTGATGAGCTTCGGTGGCGAGCACCAGACCCAAAAAGATAGTGCAAATAAGCCATGACCAAAGGCCGCTACGGAGTTGTAATTTCATCGTCCGCAACGAAACTCGGCCTGAGCGAGAGCTGGAACTAGCGGCCAGGTGCTCCGGCGTATGCCAACAGCAGAAGAAGATGGCGAATGCGATCAGAGGATCGGTACGCCAGAAAAGCAGAAGTTTAATCCTGTCAGTAAGAGGATGCCTATTCGCTTCGTGAACTGGAGAAGGTTACAGCCAAAGACTGCGGCGCACACAGGCCATAAAGCAATTGCCCCCACGTGGGTAACTTCTGGGGCAAAAGAGCCTGCGTCACGTAGCATGAAGCTGAACAGCTGTGAAACTTCGGCTGGATGCCAATAGCAGCTGGCGGCAATAGGCAGAAAGCCCTGGCAAAGAGCCACAGCCGAAGAGAGAAGAGTGGGCTTCCAGTCCGTCCCTTCGGTTCCAAAATGCCATGCCGAATAGCCAAGGAACAGTGGAAGGGCAATCCGTGGCACACGCCACCAAAGCACCGCAACAAATGTGCTCAGAAGAAGATAGCCCAGCGCAAAAGCGGGTACCCAGCGGCTTCCGAAACGCGGCCTCAACAGCGGTCGCGCAAGCACGCCGTCAAAGGCTCCATGCCAAACTGCAATCAGGACACCACCGAGCGCGAGTGCCTAGAATACGGCTGAGGGTGTACCCGTCCTGACTACCCCGAACGTGACGGCCAGGACGCACAGCGCGAAGAACATCGTGCGCTGAGTGAGGCTGAACGGTTCGAAAATGGCACGTTTCACGAGCGACCTGCCATGAGCGCGGCTTTGGTAAACGGAGTCCAGGGCAGGGCAAGCGCGGTTCGCACACTTTCAGCAAGGCTTCCGCATTCGGACAGGAAACGAACAAGAACGTCGGCTGGAGTCCGTTCAAATAACCGGAAAAAGTAGTCCGGCGCGCTTGTAGGATTCTGGGTCATTGCCCGGAGAAAAACTCTGTCAAGCCGCGCGTAGTGAGCCAATTCGAACTGCTGGGGCAGGCGTTGATGCATCGTGAGAGCCTGGGCTAACAACCTGCTTTGACGTTGAATGCGGAGAAAATCGTACCCACTCGAAGGCTTGATGCGACCACCTCGAATGCCGATGCCATACCCGCCGTCGACCGGTCTGGGTGACGGAGCCTGGGCGGGCATCGGCAACGCGCCCTGTTCATGAAACAGCACTTCGTAGGCTCGTCCGTTGGTCTTTTCTTCGAGCCAGGTGTGCAGTTCTCCCTGGAGATCGGAAGTGCAAAGCCCGGCCATGTCCAGGGAGGTAGCTTCCACCATGGCTTCATCCGGCGCAAAGGGAAGAACGTAGAAGAAGAGGAGGCGACCAGCTACGGTGACCGGTTGAAAACTTATCAGTTCAACGACTGAAGAATTGAAGACTGGGTCTTGTGTGCGCACGTGCCAGCCGGTGAAGCGCTGAGTCCAGCTATTTGTTGCAGGGGAAGACTTCAGTGGCCTTGAATCGAACAGGAAGCGCGTAGAAAGCAGGCCGGAAGAGGTGTCCACCTTATAGCCGTTCGGCATTGCTGAGATGGCTGTCGCCGTCACACCGCGGCACAGCTTTTGAGTCTGGCTGCCCTTGATTCCGGCAATGGCAGCTTCATAGAACCGGTCGGCTGAATATGTTCGTAGGCGTATTGGCTGCTGCTTCTTATAACGCGTCGAAACCCCTTGCTGATGCTCCAGGAGTTCCAGCGATGCGTGACACAGGCTTCGAATGGATGAGGTGCTGTGTTCCAGAAACACCAGGTCCGGTCACGCTTGTACTCGCTGCGAGGCTCCAGGATTCTGACGCGCAGGGAGGACCGTGCCTCCGTAAGCGCAGCCGCAAGACTGAGTCCCGCACAGCGCCCGCCAAGGATCAGAACGTCGCAATCGTAGGTCATAGGCCAGCAGACAAGGAGTGAGTGGAGGCATGATCTTGAACACCACGCCAGAAGCGTGGGTGCAAAAGCCGGAGCGCGGCACAAAGGATGAGCGCAGTTTTGCGCACTCGGCTGACCACAGTCAGTCGTCGCCACGAGGCGGGGATATCCCGTGCCACCTTCACACCGATCTCGCGATAGCACATGCCGGCGGCAAGGACGCCCCAGCGCACACGCCAGGGGAGCGTCCATACGCCGTCAAAAGCGGCGTGGTAATGAGTCTCTGCCAGAGTAAGAAGCTGGGAAGTTGCCCTGCAAAGCTCTCGGCAGGCGGTTGGCTCGGCGAACGTCAACGCGCTGTGTACCACCTCGCCCGATGCCTCTTCGACCGGAATGTAAATGCGTCCTTCTCCGAAATCTTCGCCACATCGCGGGCGATGTTTGTGAGCTGCATGGCAATACCAAGGTTGATGGCAGCGGTACGTCCTTGCGGTTTTGCTTTGAGCAGTTCACACAGCATCAGGCCCACCGTTCCTGCCACACCGAAGGCATAACGCTCCAGTTCCGCCGTGTCCTTCGGCTGCTGCGGCGCCAGATCGCGAGACGCTGTACAGACCAGAAGCGCTGCGGCAAAACGTGTCTGCCTCAAGGCATGCGCAAGAGCCGGCGTCCAGCCATAGGGCGCAAGGGTGGACTTGTTAAGAGCGTCCGATTTGCCTATGAGGGCACACTGAATATCCTGTGAATGCTGCTGGCGGAAAGGAACGGGTGCATCTGATTCAACTGCAAGATCGTCGACGAGCCGGCAAAAACCGTAGAGCTGTATGACCGATTGCCGGCTTTGTCGGGACAGAAGCCGCGCAGCGCGATAGAACGTCTTGCCCGATCGCGCCATCCTTCTTTCCGCCGCTTTTATCGTGTCCTGATCTCTTTGCGCGAGCATCTCCGGCACGTAGGCTTCAAGCACTTTCGCCGAACACAGTACCCCGGGCAAACCCGCGCCAGGATGCGTCCCAGCGCCGACCAAGTAAAGCCCTTCCACGTCTTCAGATTTGTTGTGGAAGCGAAACCACGCCGATTGCAACAACGTCGGCTGAATCGAGAAACCGCTGCCATGATGCGTAAGAAGTTGCGCCTCGAGTGTTCCGGCGTGACGTAGAACTTCAGCTCAATTTCATCTCGCAAACCGGGACAGACGGTCCGCTCCAACAGGTCTATAGTGAGCTTTTCGAGCTCCGGTCCCTTTTCAGCCCAGTCGATGTTTGCCTGCAAATTGGGTACTGGAACCAGCGCATAAAGACTTTCGCAACCGGGGGGAGCAAGGGAAGGATCTGTGCGGGTTGGCGCATGGAGATAAAGACTGATGTCGTCAGAGAACTTGTGCTGTTCAAAAATCTCACTCAACAGCTCGCGATATTGCTGACCAAGCACGATCGTATGATGGGCAAGATGTGGGTAGGTCCTGCGCGTACCCAGGTACAGCACGAACAAGCCCATCGAATATCGCCGGCTTTCGATCCGGCGGTCGTTCCACTTTCGACGCCACCGCGAAGGCACCAACTTTTTGTACAGCGCGGGTGCATCTGCGTTTGCTACCACGACGTCCGCCATGATCTCCTGTCCGTTTGAGAGCCGTACACCACGGGCACGTCCGTCCGTAATCAACACCTCGGAAACGGGAGAGTTCAAGGAAAGCTCGATGCGTTCCTCATACATAAGCTGCACCAGTGCTGCGACCAGGGCTCCGGTCCCGCCCATGGCAAAGTGGATTCCGGAGGTCCGCTCGAGATGCTGGATGAGCGAGTAGATGGACGTTGTTGTGAAAGGATTTCCGCCCACCAGCAGAGGCTGAAAGGAGAACACGCGACGCAGCGATTCATCCTGGATGTGCTGCGAAACAATTTGTACACCGAACGATCGCTCCGCAGCCTGGCCATCTCCGGCAACAGGCCAAGCATGGCTGTGAAGCGATCAAAAGGAACATCTGCGAGGCGATCGAAGCCTACTTTATATATTGTTTCAACTCCTCGCAACAGAGTTCGGTAGCCAGCTTCATCTACTGGGGAGAAAGCGGCTACTTTAGCGATCAACTCCTCTTCCGTCCCTCCATAGTCAAAGCTTCGGCGATCCGCGAAGTGGATGCGGTGCCACGGCATAAGCTCCGAATCCGTCACCCTCACAATCGCTTGCTCCAAGTCTCTGCAAGGCCAAAGTGTCGCCGGATCATACGACATTATTTCTATTGGCAGCTAGAGTCCCTGTTGCTGCTCATTAGAACTGACAGACATTTCGTTCGTTAGAAGTGACATTATAGGTTTGTTTGTAAAGCGTACAAGGCCGTGGAAATGGCGGGACCGTGCAAAGCGTGGAAAAGGTACAAAGGCACAACTACTGAACGTCGGATACCTAGCTGTTGAGGAATACCACTCTCGTATCCTTGTAGATGTAGACCTGCTTGGGGCCGAGGTCCACGATCTTGTCTTGATTGCCAAGGGACTTTTTCACGTCGTCGGGACTCATGCCGAGCGTGATGGTCTTGCTTTCGACAGCTGAGGCGGTGGCCGGGTCGGTGAGCACTGCGTCGATGGTCTTCTTTATATTTTCGGGAGTCATAGTATCCAAGCCTGGGAGCTTGACGTTCCATTCAGCTCTGTAGCGGGTTCCCCGTCCATCTCCGAGGGTTGCGAGATCGACCGTGAGCAGGTCGAAAAGGACGGCATCTCGCCTTGGCAGAATCTGCATGACGTAGGCTTTTCATTTGGAGCAGGCGTGCGGGAATGCCGGTGTTGCTGCCGAAGGCGGCGACAAAGCCGGTCGCCTGGGTAATCTGGCCGTTGGTAAAGTTCGTCTCGATGATGGAGTCCTTAGTGTTTGCAACGTCGGCGTAGATGCCGGGAAGCCGAACGGCAAAGATAGGTCCCGGCTCAGTGACGCGGGTATAGTCGAAACGGCTCTGTTGCAAAGTCTTGATGGTCGAGCGAATGTGTGGGTGAAGGGACCTCGTTGCCGCTCTGTGGGGAACGCATCGTTGAGTTCGAAACCAGAAGACAAGCGCTGATGCTCCTTTTGCCCAGGACTGGTTGAACGGTACCAGGAGATCAAGAAAGCGCTCCCAGGAAGGTGTGTTTCGCAAGGCATACAGAAAGCGCCAAGGCTGCGAGTTATACGACGAGGCAGCCCACCGTGCTGCCTCCAACATGGTGAAAAGGTCTTCCTTCTGGATTGGCTCACCGGTCATGGCGCGGGGCGACCAGCGTTCCAGAAACATGTCGTGAATGGGATAGTTTGCTTTGCGGCTGTTAATGTCAGGCATTTCGCTATTCCTCAACTTATGGTTTATTTGCTAAGTCCCTAGCCGATCCGTCGTGAATGGGCCACACGGGGGGCTTTCAGCCGTCTGCTCGTGCTGCAACCGATGAAGCATGGCGCGAAAATCCTTACACCTGCTCGGAGCATCCGGGCAGATACCAGTTCAGCAGTTGGACTTCATCGCTCTCTACGTGAAAGCTATGCGGCACATCTGCGGGGATGTACAGGAAGGAGCCTGCAGTCGCTGTGAATTGTTCGTCTCCGGCACTGAGGGTGAGTTTACCTTCCAGCACGTAAAGCGCCTCATCCTGCTCATGCGAATGGACCGAAGGTCCAGAGTTCTTCGGGATTTTCAGGTACAGCAAGGAGTAGGAACCGCCGGTCTGCTCCGCAGAGGCGACTACCGCGATCGGGCCGTCTTTCCCCTGGAGAACCGGAGCTTCGTCCAACTTCACGCCAAAGGGTAGCGTTGGGTTGGTCCCACTCGCCTTTGTCGCTCTGTGCTCCTCCGTCGGCGGATCTGCGGCGGGCATTGTCGGAGCAGCAATCTGCCCGAACTCCCTGGAGGCCTCCATCACCATCCAGTACGGGGGCATGGGCGTCGTTCCAGGCTCGGGTGCCCGGCGCTCGGGAGCAGGTACAGCCAGGCTCATGATGAGCGCCTCGAAGCCACCGGGTGTGTAGAAGTTGAGTAACCGCGTACCCGGTTCATCAATGGTAAAGCTGTGTTCGGTCATCCTGGGAATGGAGGCAAACGTTCCCGGACCGGCAGCGATCGCTTTTCCACCTACCTGGAAGCTTACATGGCCCTCAAGAATCACCATGCCTTCGTCGGTAGGGTGCATGTGGGTCTGCGGTCCACCAATCCCGGTGCCGCAAACCTGCTCCATCAAGGAGAAGTTGTCTTGTGTATGATGGCTCGTCGCCAGCGGCATCCATAGATTATCGATAAGCCAAAATGCCGTGCTGTTCTGATTTGTCAGCATGTACGGCTTGCGTTCACGATTCATTTTCGCTCCTGTTGGGCCTGAACCTTCCGACCACCCGGCACACCGGCATGCTGCCGTGCACCAAGCTTCTTCACATCCCTGTACAGATGGTAAGAAGCATTACCACGACGAATGGTAGTCTATATTACCAATGAAATCCAAGCTGCAAACCCTTACACAGGTCCAGCACTCGCCCAAACCCTCACGTCGTGCGCGCAGACCGAACGTGGGTGCCGACAAACGAGCGGTGGCAATCGCTGCTGCCGCCGGTAAACTTTTTCTTCGATACAGCTACGAGGGCGTGTCCCTGGAACGGATCATCGCCGAGTCGGGTGGGTCGTACCGCGATCTTTACAGCGCCTTCGGCGGCAAGGAACAGTTATTCGAAACCGTCTTGAAGGGCATGTGTACAGAGATTCTGGCTCCCATGAAAAGAGCGCTCGCCAGCCCTGCTCTGGAAGCGCTGCCGCTCGACGAAGCGCTCACGCAGGTTGGCCATACCGTCCTCACAGCGATACTGAAACCCCAGGCGATTGCTTTTCATCGGCTTATGATCAGCGAAGCGCCCCGCGTACCGGAGATCGCTAAATTCTTCTTTTCTTCCGGGCCGGCCGGTGCCAATGCCTTTTTAGGAAGCTTTCTGGCAAAGTGCGTTTCGGAGAAAAGGCTCGCGCTCGAGGACCCTCACATTGCGGCCGCCATCTTTCTGGACGGCCTGATCAATCACCTGCAGCTGAAGGTTCTCACCGGCAGTCGAGTTTTGCCCTCGCAAGTCACGCTGCATGTAGAGCACGTCGTCCGTCTCTTTCTGCATGGGGTGGTTCGCTCCCCGGGCGACAATTGAAAAGAGAGGGTCTGTGCTGAAGTTAAACCTTGATGGGCCGAGGCGGTCGGACCAATGGGGCGTCTGCCCCGGTTCGTCTGTAAACAGAAAAGCAGGGCTGAGAGAACCAGCGTTCTTGGCCTGCAATTAGGAACGAAGAGTCGTATTCTCGAAAGTGATCCTGTTGCCTCTGGCCACTACCACAAACAAACGATGGTGTTGAAAAACTCGGCTTTTCAGAAACCCGTCAAAACCGTCGAAGCGCGCCGTGCGAGGATGCCCTACACGCAACGTCTAAAATTTTGGTGAGCCTTAGACATCCCCTCCGTGCTGACCCTCAGCGGCGAATAGGGAGTTTTTCACTACCATCGAACGTTTCTGCTAGCGTGTCCGGCTTCAGCTTCCGAGAACGGCGGTTCTCGTCATTAGGTTCGGTAGGCGGTCCTGCTGCTCCGATACGTAACGCTTCGGCGACGTGCCTGAGTACCGTTTGAAGGCTGCACAAAATGCACTCTGGGATTGGTACCCCACCTGAAGTGCAACTGAGGTCAGGGTTTCCGTACCGTCGCGAAGCTTCTGCCCCGCAAGCGTCATCCGCCAGCGTGTGAGATAGACAATCGGTGTCTCCCCAACGACACTCCGAAATGTCTGCGCGAGCGTAGTCCGCGATAGCCCTGCGGCACGCGCCAGCTCTTCCAATGTCCAGGCGTGAGCGGGCCGTTCGTGCATACACGCAAGCGCCGTTCTGATCTGCGGTTCAGCAAGAGCGGCAAACCATCCCGGAGAATGATGGCTCCGCTCCTGGTACTGCCTTAATGCATCGATAAGCAGCGTATACGCCACTTGCTGCGCAACCAGCGTGCCGCCTACCTGCGGCTCGCGCATCTCGCTAAGCAGGCGCTGCACGGCCCATCGCATTGAGGCGCATTGTTCTTCACCTGCGAAGGAGACAACCGGTGGGAGGATACTAAGAAGGAAATCCGCATCACCGCCTAAATCAAAGTGGGTCCCAGCGAGGAGAAAGTCCTCGCCTGGTGTCACGGCAAGCACGCCGTTATACCTCGTTGTGCTCGAAACGACGGTGCGTGCGTCTCGTGGCGTTAAGCCCAGATTGCTAGCAAGGACAAAGGGCTTCCCGTGCGGTAGCAAGAGGCAGTCACCCTCACAGAGCCGGGCCTCAGGCTCGTCCTTTACTGCCAGCCAACAGGTTCCAGCTACGACCATGTAGCACTTGATCCCGCGATAGGCGGGCAACTGCAGCGACCATGGATCACCGGCCGAAAGCAGTCCGGTGACGTAAGCGCGAGGCCTTAAAAGGGAGAGAACGTCTGAGAGTGGGTCCATCTTTTCCGTACGATGCCGACAAGAATTTGAACGTTCCAGCCTTGATCGTACAGGGAACAGCGCCTAATTTGACTAGAGGGGTGATTGAAAACCCGAAAGGAAGATCATGGCACTCGCCGCAGATGTCACTACACGTACTATCCGTTTCCACGCCTACGGTGCACCCGCTGAGGTGTTGCACCTGGAGGAAGCCACACTTCCCGGCCCTGCCGAGCAGCGGGTGCGCGTCAAGGTACAAGCGTGCGGCCTCAATCCCGCTGATTGGGCCTTGTGCAGGGGGCTGTTCGCCGGCAACCTGCCACGCGGCATCGGGTTGGAGGTTGCTGGAATTATTGATGCCGTCGGTGTGGGTGTGCAGGGCGTGGCAGTCGGCCAACTTGTCTTCGGTCCAGTCGATTTCCTTGGACCTGCCAGCGCGGGAGCATCGGACTACGCCATCCTTCAGCACTGGACACCAGTACCGGATGGCCTCGATCCAGCGAGCGCCGCAGCTCTGCCCATGGCAGTCGCCATTGCATATGGCAGCCTAGACTGCTTGGGCGTGGAAAAAGGGAAACCGGTTCTGATTAACGGCGCTGGAACGACGGTCGGCTTCGCAGCCGTTCAGATTGCGCTGTCGCGCGGCGCACACGTGATTGCAACGGCGGGCAGCGCTTTTGCGGACCGGTTGCGCAGTTTTGGAGCCATTGTCACGCCCTACGGCGATGGCCTGCCGGAAAGGGTGGCAGCGCTGTCCGGCATATCGCCAGACCTGATCCTCGACACAGCGCCTGTGAGCGGCGCTCTGCCAGGCCTGGTTGAGATCGCGGGCGATCCAAAACGCATCATGACCATCAGTGACTTTGCCGCGGCCAAAGAGCTTGGCGTCCGCTCCAACCTGGAAGAACCCGGAATGCGTATTCGCTATGACGTACTTGCGCAATTCGCTGATCTGACAGCAAAGGGAGAATTCTCGATCCCCATCGCACAGATCTTCTCCTTAGTCGACTGGATGACGGCTCTCTCTGCCAGCGAGAGCCAGCAAGCGCGAGGAAAACTCATCCTGATTCCGTGATGCCTGAAACACTCAACACTCGGGAGTCGGCTTTCGATAGGTTGGCTCCCTCCCTTATCACAAATGAAGGTTTTGGTAGCGTAGCACCGGCTAACCTCCAACAACCGCGTTGTGATTACCGATCCCAGGGCAAGGCTACAATGGGTCTATTCTGAAATTCACCTTTTTGTGAAGGAAGCGTGTTAAAGGGAAAAGGGTTCATGCTGCTTGTTGTCGCTCAATGCTGCCTGGGCTTGCTACCGCCCTGCGTAAATGCCTCCGCACAGAACTTTTCCGCGCCTGCAAGGCAGGCAGATTCTAAGACCTTCGTGCAGGACTTCGAGAACAGCTACGCCTATCTGGACCGCCCCGAAAAACCGTGGTCGACATGGGAAATTCGGTATGCTGAGGCTGTGGAGCGAGCCGACTCGAAAGAAACGTTCGATGCCGTGCTGGCCTCCGCTTTGGGCGAATTGCACGACTTCCATGCCGAAGTGCGATCCCGTCTGGTGGACCGCTGGTTACCCGTTCCTACCTTTGCAGATGTCTGGGCCGAATTCGATCTTTCGGGTGCCGTGATCACTGCTGTTCGGCGAGGAAGCGATGCTGACCGTGCGGGCATACACGCGGGGGATCGGATTACGAGCGTAGGTTCCGTTTCAATGGAGAAGGCGATTACAGCCCGGCTCACGCCAGCCGCTCCGCAGGAAGATCAGCAGGCACGAGAGTGGGCATTGCTCTCCGTTATAACCGGCAAATCAGATGAGCCAAGAGTGCTGGCCTGGTGACGCCTACGGGGCGTTCATACACCGTGAGCTTATCGGTGGAACGTCACTTCGAACGCGCTCCCGGAGAGCTCTCACTGGAACGTCTTCCCGGCAACATAGCGATAATCCGATTCAACAACTCGCTAGGCGAGCAGAAGACCGTCGTTGCCTTCGATAAGGCACTTCTCGAAGTAAAGACAGCAGAGGTCTCATCTTGGATCTTCGGGATGTCCCGAGTGGAGGGGACAGCTCGGTTGCTCTCGGCATTTTGGGACGTTTGTATCGAAGATACTCCATACCAGCGGCATCGTATTCCCAATTACGGACAATCCGATGTCGAGCGGAACTGGGTTGAGTTTGTCGCGCTTAGAGGCCCCTTCAGCTACACTGCGCCGGTCGTGGTCCTTATCAATCATTGGACCGGCAGCATGGGGAAGGCATGGCCGTGGGCTTCGATGCAATGCAACGGGCCGTGGTCGTGGGGACGCCCATGGCCCATCTGGCGGGAGCGGTGTCAGAGGACAAGCTCCCGAAGACAGGGGTTGATGTTGCCTATGCAACGGAGCAGATTTACTGCGTGGACGGCGTGCCTCGGCAGAACTGGCTGCCACCCGTTCTCGTGAAGGAGCCTCTCGCAGATCAAACCGAGAATGGGATTCTGATGCGAGGGATCGCCGAGTTGAAGAAGCATACGTCTTGGCCGAAACGTAGTTTGGGTGATCTGCAGCAGCCGCACTGACAAACCAGGTAGCGCTGGATCGCAGTGCCGGAGGTAACGGACCCTCCACAAACCAAGGTTTCTGGTTGCGTAGAACCGGCACCTTCCCACGACGGCGTTTCACGTATCTTAAGACCACGCTGTTCAGGTTGTCCGACGTCGGAGGGGCATGTGCACACACCAAAGATTAATGCTGAAGAAGACGTTCTCACCCTTCATAGCTTCATCCGTGAGAAT
>CAXTQE010000019.1:0-38971 GCA_964246225.1 uncultured Acidobacteriaceae bacterium
CTTTCGTGCAGCGGGCGCGGCTCTGCTGAGCAACCTGAGTGTCGAGCGCGACGGCGTCGTTCACTGGAATCCCGAGACCATGAAGATTGTTTAGAGGAGCGCGTATGACGATGGTGCGAAAGAGCGCTTTTGTTGCGGGTGTAGCGTTGTTGCTTGGTGTCGCGGCTCAGGCGCAGGACCCGGCACATGCGACCGAAAAGCGGATGCAGCAGCCCGGCAAGGAGCCCGATGGCAGGCCACGGATTGCTTTCCTGACGCATCGTCTGGGCGACGACCATGCGGAAGGGATCTCGATGATCGACATGAACGGGGACGGCTTTGTCGATCTCTTGAGCGGAGCTTACTGGTACGAGAATCCGGGGGCGCAGGGCGGCGAGTGGAAGCGGCATCAGTTTCGTACGGTCGGCATCCACGGCGAGTTTGTCTCCGACTGCGGCGAGTGGGTGGTGGATGTGGACCATGATGGGTTGCCGGACCTGGTGACGGCGGGTTGGATTTCAAATGGCCTTTGGTGGTTTCGAAATCCTGGGCCAAAGGCGACGGCGGCGGGCGCGCAGTGGAAGGGCGAACGGATCACGGACAGCTTCGATACGGAGGGCGGCGCGTTTGCCGATCTCAATGGCGATGGCAAGCCGGACGTCGCGCTGGCTCACTACAACCGCGCCGGGGTGATCTGGGTGGACTTCAGCAAGGGCACGCCGAAGGTGCACCACGTGGGGGATCAAGAGCAGGATGGGCATGGCATTGGCGTCGCGGATATCGATGGCGATGGCAAAGCGGATCTACTGACGACGCATGGCTGGTTCCAGCAGATCGACGCCGACCGGGATCAGTGGCGGTGGCATGCGGATTGGACGCTGGGCGATGCGGGCTTTCCGATCCTTGGCTACGACGTGAACCATGACGGCAGAATGGACGTGATCTATGGGCAGGGGCACGGCTACGGGCTTTACTGGCTGGAGCAGGCGGGCGCGCGCGAGCATCCGCAGTGGATTCGGCACACGATCGATGAGTCGTTTTCGCAATCGCACGCGGTGGCGATGGTGGATCTCGATGGGGATGGGACGCCGGAGCTGGTGACGGGGAAACGCTATCGCGGGCACTCGGGAAACGATCCGGGTTCGTATGATCCGGTGGTGGTGTACGCGTATCGTCTGCCGGGTGCGGCGGAGCTGGCTGCGGCGAAGGCGCATGCGGGCACGGGTGCGGGTGGCGCGACGATGACGGTGGCCGATGCGGCCGCGGATCCGGCGTTTGAGCGGATCGCGTTGTCCGTGAATGGGACGGCGTCGATCGGGACGCAGATTGTAGTGGCGGACTTCGACCATGACGGCGATCTCGACCTGGCGACGGCCGGAAAGTTGGGCGTTCATGTGTTCGAGAACCTGAAGGTAAACGAGGTGAAGAAGGCGATGCGGGAGCAGATGCAGCCGATCAACCGTACGTGGCCGTTCCCGAGCGAGGGAGTGGAAGTGCCGCAGGAGGATGGTCCTCCAGTGCCGAAGGAGCGCTGAGCGCTTTGACTGATTCTGTGCGGCAGCAAACAAATACGAGTTGCGCCACTTTTCGCGGCTTCGGTAACGTTGAGCCAGCTGCGGTGATACAGCGTGTTAGTTCTCCGAAGGCTTCTGTACGCGATCGACGACCAACACGTCGGTCAATTGTTTGACGGCTTCCAACTTCAATCCCAACTGCTCCTCGATCGCCGTGTAGAGACCTGGGGGAGCGTTGGCTTCATTCGATGTGACCCACGGTGCTTTCCCATTGAACTGAGAGAAGTCGGGTGTCCAACTCAGGTTGAAATCGTACTTTCCAAGGATTCCAGTGTTGTCCATCACTGGTCGTTCCAAGTCAACATAGCGCTGAAGGAGGTTTGCAAACTCAGCCACGGTCGCATTCCTTACTGTCATGCCTCGGTCACTGAAGAAGATGCTGGCAGTGTTTGTTACTGTGCTCTCAACTGGAGCCGGAGTTAGTTTAGGGCCAGCCTTGGCAACGACGATCCTGTAGACCGGAAGCTCTTTCCGGGCCTGGTGAAAGGTGAGCATGAAGCGGTCCGCGAGCAGATTTTGAAGCATGGATCTCATCTGGTCGGTACTGGGTCTTCCCGGCATGTTCGGCTGCATGACGAGATCGAACTTTTCGCTCTTTATCCAGTCAGGGCCATCGATGACCTGGAGTGAGTGGACTCTATAGGCAAAAACGATCAGATCCACGAGCGAGGTACCTTCGGTGAACAGGCGTGTGCCTCGTACCTGCACTACCCGTTTTTCTTCCGGCTGACTGGGCTTGATTGTGGCGACATCAAAGGTCGGCTTAGCGTCAGCAGCCATGACCGGAACGTCCTGCGCAAAGCATGCCGGAGCGACCATCAGGAGAACAGCGAAGAGTCTTGCTGTGGGACCAAACAGCCGGTTGAGTTTTCCCATCGGGTACCCCTCGACGTTTTGTACCGGTAGAAGTTGCGTGCGATAGAGCTTGCCTAGGCTGTTCAGTCGCCGCGTTCTACCGATTTCTCGCCCAGGCTGAGCCAGCTGCGGATCATCCAGGCGAAGTAGCCGCCCTGGATGAGGAAGATGGCCGCGTAGGCGAAGACCAGGTGGCGGCCTTCGATGGTGTTCCAGCCGTCAAAATGCATTGCCGGCCTCCGCGTTGGCGTGGCTTGGGTAGCTCTCACGCGGTGTGAGGGCGGACTGCAGGGCGAGGCGGGTGGCGGCCTGCTCGACGTGCTGGCGGCGGCGCTCGATGGCGAAGCGGAAGGCGCAGGCGAAGACGCCCCACATCAGCCAGCCGAGAAAGCTCCAGTAGAGGGCGGGCTTCATCGAGGGGTCAAGCGAGCCTTCGCCGCGCAGGACAGGGGAGGGATGCTGGGTGCGCCACCACTGGATGGAGTAGAAGACGATGGGGACGTCGATAGCCGCGAAGACCGAGATGACGGCGCCCACGGTAGAAGTCTGGCCGGTGGAGGAGAGGCGGCGCGTCATGAGGTAGGCGACATAGAGCAGCCAGAGGAGCAGGAGCGAGGTGAGGCGCGCGTCCCAGGCCCACCAGATGCCCCAGGAGGCCTTGCCCCAAAGCATGCCGGTGGCGAGGCAGATGGTGAGGAAGACCAGGGTGAGCTCGGCGGAGGCGACGGCCAGGGCATCAGCGGTGAGGGCGGCAGAGGGATTGCGGCGGCGCAGGGCGAGGAAGGCAACCGAGGCGGCGAAGTTGACGTAGGGGAAGACCAGGCCCATTGAGGACGAGGGAACGTGCCAGTAGAAGATGCGCTGCACGTTGCCCATCGTGGCTTCCGTGGGAGCGACGAAGAGAGCTAGATAAAAGCTGTAGGCAAGAACGAGAAGCGAAGCGGCAAGCCAGAGAGAGCCCAGGATGCGGGCGGCTTGCGGCTGGGGGTGAGTAGGCTGCGCCATACGTTATTTTAGCTCGACTGCCTGCGAGAAGGCTCTTTGGTGGCAGGTGGTTTTTGAGGAGACAGCAGATTCTTCCGCTTCATTCGGCGCTGATGGTGAGCTCGAAGAGCAGCAGGCAGGCGGTGGTGAAGATGATGTCGTAGCCGGCGAGGAGTTTGATCCAGATGGCGGGCTCGTACTCTCCGGAGAGGATGTTGGTGGAGGCCTGGACCATGGCGAGCAGCGCGGGCAGGGAGATGGGGAAGAGCACGAGCGGCAGCATGAGCTCGCGGTTGCGGGTGCGCAGGCCGAGCGCGGCGAAGAAGGTTCCATTGGCCACCAGCGCCCAGGTGCCGAGCGGCAGGACAAGCAGCAGAAGCCAGGCCTGTCCGAGCGCGCGCAGGTTGTAGAAGATGGTGAAGAGCGGGGCGAGGACGAGCTCGACGGCGGTGACGAAGATCATGTTGGCGAGCGCTTTGCCGAGGAAGAGCGCGGCCGGCGAGGAGGGAGCCATGCGCTGGACGTCGAGGACCTGGTTGCGCTGCTCGCGGTTCCAGGACTGGTTGAGGGTGGTGGTGGCGGCGAAGAGAATGACGATCCAGAGGATGCCTCCGGCGATCTGCCGGGACACGGCCGCGGTGGGGTCGAAGGCGAGCGAGAAGACGACGACGACCAGCAACGAGAAGAAGAGCATGCCGGTGATGGCATCGCGCGAGCGCCACTCCAGGCGAAGGTCTTTGCGGAGGTGGGTGAGGACGTGCCGGGCGAAGTTCACGCCGGGCTCCGGGTCAGGTCGGCGAGGTGGGCGGCAGAGGCTCGCAGATAGTCTGCCGGGGCGAGCAGGAGTTGCAGGCCGCGCTGTCCGGCCGAGACGCTGATGAGGTCATAGAGCTCGATCGTCTCGTCGGCGAAGGCGGGAAAGGGCTTGCGGGCGGCGAGGACGGTGACGCCTCCGCGGATGTAGCCGGTCAGCGGCTCGACCTCTTTCAGGGCGGCAAGATCGAGCTTTTTTGCTCCCGCAACCTGGGCCATTTTCTTGAGGTCGAGCTCGCGGTCGCCGGGGATGACGGCGAAGCAGTGCTCCCCTGTGCTGGAGGTGGTGAGCAGGGTCTTGAAGACCTGTTCCGGTGGCAGGCCGATCTTGGCTGCGACGCTTACGGCGGAAAGGTCTTCGGGGTCGACGGTGTAAGCGCGGAGCTCGTAGGGGATGCGGAGGGAGTCGAGCAGGCGGGCGGCGTTGGTCTTGGCGGGGGCGGAGGACTTCATGTGGCTGCTCCGCGTTGGACCGAGGAGACGACCTCGCCGCGATCGAGCGTCAGGGTGAGGTCGGCGAGCGGCTCCGCCAGATGCGCCTGGTGAGTCGTCAGAACGATGGTTCGGCGGTAGGCGCTGGCGGCGACGGGCCAGGTGAGAAAGTCGGCCAGCAGCTCGACGATGTGGTGGGCGCTCGCGACGTCGAGGTTCGAGAACGGCTCGTCAAGCAGAAGCAGCTCGGGGTCGGTCTGGAGCACGCGCGCGAGCGACGCCCGCTGGCGCATGCCCTGCGAGTACTGCCCGACGGGCCGGGTCAGCCTGGGGTCGAGGCCCACAGCGCGCAGCGCCATCTCCGGCGAGCCGACGCAGTCGCAGGCGCCGTGCAGGGAGGCGAAGTACTTGAGGTTTTCCATCGCCGAAAGCTCGTCGTAGAGCATGGAGGTGTGCGACATGTAGGCGACGCGGCCGCGCCTCTGGGCGGGCGGTGCTCCGAGGACATGCAGCGTTCCCTGGGAGGGCTCGGCCAGGCCGGCGAGCAGGCGCAGCAAGGTGGATTTACCGGCGCCGTTCTCGCCCAGGATGACGGTGGCTGTGCCTGCCGCGAGCGAGAGCGTGGTGGGGCGCAGCGCGGCAAAGCTGCCATAGAGCTTGGCGGCTCCGGTTAGTTGCGCGGCCGGCGGCGAGGTTTCAGCGGGCATAAGCACCTATGCGAGTATAAGAGCCGGAGCGAGAGCGCATGAAAGCAGCAGCCATTTGGATGACCGGGGTACTAGCCGCAAGCCAGGGCGTTTGGGCGCAGACGCCACCTTCGTCTTTCCAGCTGTCTGCGGCCGACCGGCAGCTTGCGCACGATATCTTCCGGCAGTTGATCGAGATCAACTCGACCGATTCGGTGGGCTCGGTGACGGCGGCGGCGACGGCGATGCGGCAACGTCTTCTGGATGGCGGCTTTGCGCCCGAAGACCTGAAGCTGCTTGGACCGAACGACCGCAAGATGAACCTCGTGGCCACGTATCACGGCAAGGCGGGCAGCACGCTCAAGCCGATTCTGATGATCTGTCATTTGGACGTGGTCGAGGCAAAACGTGAGGACTGGACGACCGATCCGTTTGTGTTTACTGAGAAAGACGGCTTCTTCTACGGGCGCGGAACCCAGGACATCAAAGAGGGCGACGCGGCTCTTGTGATGTCGTTCCTGAGGATGAAGCGCGAAGGCTTTGTGCCTGACCGGGATCTGACGCTGGCGCTTACGGCGGATGAGGAAGGCGGCAAGTCGAACGGCGTCGAGTGGCTGGAGCAGAATCATCCGGAGTGGATGCGGGCGGAGTTCGTCATCAATCCCGATGCAGGCGGCGTCTATGCCGAGCACGGCAAAGCGACTGTCTTCGATGTGGAAGCAACTGAGAAGACCTATGCCGATTTTCGCCTGACGGCGACCAGCAAGGGAGGCCACAGCTCGCTGCCTGTGCCGGACAACGCCATCTACCACGTGGCCGACGCGCTGGAGCGCCTGCAGAAGTCGCCGTTTCCGATCGAGCTGAACGCTGTGACGCGAGCCTACTTTGAGAAGATGGCCACCATCGTCCAAGGCGAGACGGCCGGGGAGATTCGCGGGGTACTGAAGCAGCCCATGGATACGACTGCCGCTGCCAAGCTGACGGAAGACCCGATGTATAACTCGACCTTGCGCACGACCTGCGTGGCGACGATGATGTCTGCCGGGCACGCTCCCAATGCGCTTCCGCAAGAGGCGCAGGCCAACGTGAACTGCCGCATTCTGCCTGGGCATTCCGGCGAGGAGGTGCGTCAGCAGTTAGTCCGGATCTTTGCCGACCCGGCGATCACGGTCCAGTACGTGACCGATGCCGGGATGGTGATGGCGCAGGGTGCGAAGCGTACGTCGGCACCTCCGCCCCCTGTGAATGCGACGGTTCAGCGGGCGTTGGTGCAGGTGGTTGGGGAGCTTTGGCCGGGTCTGCCGATTGTGCCCACGATGGAGGCCGGGGCGAGCGACAGCATTTATACGACGGCGGCGGGTGTGCCCAGCTATGGGCTGAACGGCTTCCAGATCGATGCGGATGATGTTCGTGCGCACGGGAAGGACGAGCGGCTTGGCGTGGAGGCGTATTACAAGGGTGTGGAGTTCACGTATCTCTATTTGAAGGCTTTGGCGCAGCCCTGAAGATCAGCGGAGTGCCGGGGTGACCATGGCCGCGCTTTTGCCCGTGACCTTCGCTGTCGCAGGCTGACCGGGACGGGATCCTGGGGCGGGGGCGTACTTTGAGGCGCACTTGGCCTGCAGCTGCGTTGCGTGGAAGACTCCGTCGCGGCCGTAGGTGCCGATGGCCAGTGCCTGGGCGTCATCCTTGAAGGTGTCGGGCGGCGGCTCGGTTCCGCTGTAGACCACGTCGAGGCGCTTGCCTAGTTCAAGTAGCGCGAAGTTGGCACTTGAACCGGCGCGATGGATGCTGCCCGGGGCGACGTTGCCAGCCACGCGAAGATGGCGGGTGTAGGCTTTGTTGCCCATGCCCTGGAGCTCGGAGATGGTGACGTAGTAGCTCTTGTTTGCCGCGTCCGACGCGCCGGAGATGGCCAGCCAGCCCACGGTGGCGAGAACGATGAGGCTCGCGACGATGATCTTGATCTGACTCTTATCCATCCTGAACATTCTGGTTCTAGTCTAACAGGGAGAGGCTGGCTGGATGGCTCCGTCGCTGCTCTTGCGGGCAGGGATGCGGCGTATACTTGGGCGAATAAAAGGTACGAGAGGATTTTTCAAGGAGCACCGCGTGAGCTTGAATGGAAGTGGCAGGAACGGGAATGGTGAGCCGGGTGTGAACGGCAACGGGGCGGCAAACGCCTACACGGTTCCGATGGGGCGGGCCGAGTGGATCGTAAAGCGCAAGGCGGAGGCTGCACGGACGGGCGACACAAATATGTCGCAGATGCACTTTGCGCGCAAGGGCCTGATTACGGAAGAGATGGCGTATGTGGCGCAGCGCGAGAAGATTGCCGCGGAGCTGGTGCGCAGCGAGGTTGCGCGCGGAACGATGATCATCCCGGCCAATATCAACCATCCTGAGCTGGAGCCGATGGCGATCGGCGTGGAATCGCTGTGCAAGATCAACGCGAATATCGGGAACTCGGCGCTGAGCTCGAATGTGGATGAGGAGCTGCGCAAGCTGCACACGGCCGTCCACTATGGTGCGGACACGGTCATGGATCTTTCGACCGGCGGCGACATTCCTATGATTCGCGAGGCGATTCTGCGGCACTCGCCGGTGCCAATTGGAACCGTTCCGCTCTATGAGGCGCTCAACCGCGTCAAGCGGCTCGAAGACCTGAACATCGACCTGTATCTCGAGGTGATCGAGGAGCAGGCGCAGCAGGGCGTGGACTATTTCACGATCCATGCGGGCGTGCTGGTGCAGTACATTCCTCTGGTCGCCAAGCGAATTACCGGCATCGTCAGCCGCGGCGGGGCGATCCTGGCGCAGTGGATGACGCATCACCACAAACAGAATTTCCTGTATGAAAATTTTGATCGCATCACGGCCATTATGGCCAAGTATGACGTGAGTTATTCGCTGGGGGACGGGCTGCGGCCGGGCTCGCTCGCGGATGCAAGCGATGAGGCGCAGTTTGCCGAGTTGAAGACGTTGGGCGAGCTAACCCGCGAGGCCTGGAAGAGCGATGTGCAGGTGATGATCGAGGGTCCGGGGCACATTCCGATGGACCAGATCAAGCTGCAGGTGGACAAAGAAGTGGAGCTTTGCGACGGAGCTCCGTTCTATGTTTTGGGGCCTCTGGTGACCGACATCGCTCCCGGGTACGACCACATTACGAGCGCGATTGGCGCTGCGATGATCGGCTGGCATGGCGCTGCGATGCTTTGCTATGTGACTCCGAAGGAGCATCTCGGACTGCCGAACGAGAAGGATGTCAAGGACGGCATTATCGCGTACAAGATCGCGGCTCATGCGGCAGATGTGGCGCGACACCGGCCGGGCGCGCGCGACCGCGACGACGCTATCTCGCATGCGCGCTACACGTTTGACTGGGACAAACAGTTTGCGCTCTCGCTTGACCCGGAGACGGCGCGGGGCATGCACGACGAGACGCTTCCGGACGACTACTACAAGGAAGCGGCGTTCTGCTCGATGTGCGGACCGAAGTTCTGTTCGATGAACTGGTCGAGCAAGGTGGATAAGTTCAATGAGACGGAGTTTGGCCTGAAGAAGCCGGACCTCACACAGATCGTCACGGAGCAGATGGCTTTGCGGGGCTAAGTCTCGCGCATAGGCTGGTGGCATCGCTTGGACAGGATGCCCCGACGCGGAAGCAGATGCCGGTGAAAAATTTTGGGAGGATGGCTTCGCCCAACGACGGCGAATCTGACGTCCTGCTCCCACGAGGAGCGGGACCCTTCCCCATGTCCTAAAGGTCCTGATGACTGCGATCGCTACGCATGACGATAAAAGCTGGGGCGGTGATGATGGCAAGAAAGGACAAGGCAAAGATTACGTCGTGAATCACGGGGGAGGTCTCCTCGAAAGAGTGCGGTGGGTGCCGTTCTTCTCTACATCCATCCTGCTCCGAGTCTTTCGTGGGGACTATCCCACGAAGGAGTGTAGAGCGAGTCGCGAGTTGTAGTCCGGGGAAGCGCGGCCCAGGTCCGGTGGTGGTTGGTGGAACGCGGTCGTTAGATGGGTTGCGTGCCGCATCTGCAGCGTATGGCGGCGAGCGGGACTTCAGAGAGGCACTGACCGCATAGCTTGAGTGGGATCTTGGCAGCTGGACCCAAACCCATGCGGACCAGCAGCCTGGCGATGGGAACGACGACCAAGAAATAAACGACGAAGGCAACGATCAAAAAGTTAATGACGCTGTTGAGAAATTTGCCGATGTGGATTTCACCCGGCGGGATGTAGTTTGCGGGCAGCGGATGGGGAGGCACGACGGCATGCAGCACCGGCATGTGAATGACGAGACTGGAGAAGTCTGGTGTGCCTGCCAGCGCGGAGATGAGCGGGGTGATGACGTCGGCGGTAAGCGAGGAGGTGATCGCCCCGAAAGCGGCTCCGATGATTACGGCGACCGCGAGATCGACTACGTTGCCGCGAAGAATGAAGTCTCTGAAACCTTTGAGCAAAGTGCGTTCCTAAACAGAAATGGGAGTTGCGGAGATTTGGGCTTTCTCTTTCGCGCCGGGCGCAATTATATTCCCGGGCGAAGACGTTAGGGAATAGCTACTTTCGGTCAACTTGCGGAGGAAAGAAAGCGCCAGTAGGGATAGACCAGGAGGAAGGTGATGATGGAGACGGCCATGAGATCCATGTACACGCAGAGCATGACTCCGGCATGGTAGAAGCTCCATCGGCGCTGGAGGCAGCGCACGGTTTCCGACGTGCCGGCGATGGCGGTAATGGCGGGAAGAGAAAGAAACATTGTGGCGCGGTTGTGCGGGAAGTCGGACAGCAGAACCGCGACGAGCAGACTTGCGAAGACGAGTGCGTTTCCGCGTATCAGCGAGCGGCGGCGAAGGTTGAAAAAGGTGGATAGGTCCGTTTGCATTCTGCGCACGTCCTGTGTGCCCCGAACTGTGTTAAGGATAAGCGACTCGCGCGCAAACCGGGGCACCGGGCCGGAGTCGCTGTTGACGGAATGGAAGCGCGCGGGCGGCCTGTATTTAGACGGTGAGTTGCGGCTCGAACGCCGGGCCGGGTTGCGGCCGACGGTCGGCCAGCGCGGCGATGGAGGCGGTAAACGGCGCACGAAGCACACCGCGCTCCGTGATGATGGCGGTGATGTATTTGGCGGGAGTCACGTCGAACGCGGGATTCTCGATGCCGACGCCGTCGGGGGTCATCTGGCGGCCGTTGGAATGGGTGACCTCGCGGCGATCGCGCTGCTCGATGGGGATGGCTTCGCCGGTGGCGGTTGCGATGTCGATGGTGGCCCACGGCGCGGCCACGTAGAAGGGGATTCCGTGTTCCTTGGCGAGGATGGAGACGCCGTAGGTACCGATCTTGTTGGCCGTGTCGCCATTGGCGGCGATGCGGTCGGCACCGACGATGACGGCCTGGATTCGGCCTTTGCTCATCAGGTGCGCGGACATGTTGTCGCAAAGCACGGTGGTCGGGATGTGGTCTTTCATCAGCTCCCACGCAGTGAGGCGGGCGCCCTGCAGATAGGGCCGGGTTTCGTCGGCGAGCACATCGATCTGCTGCCCGCGCTCGACCGCGGCGCGGATGACGCCGAGCGCCGAGCCGTAGCCGCATGCCGCCAGCGCGCCGGCGTTGCAGTGGGTGAGCACGGTGCCCTTCTGCGGCATCAACTCTGCCCCGAACTGGCCAAGCTGCCGGCACGCTGCGATATCTTCGTCGTACATCTGCCGGGCGCGCGCGACGACGGCGGTCTTGATCTCGGGTATGGGCGCGTGCGCGGCAGCGAGTGAGTTGTAGAGGTCCCGAATCTGGCCGATTCCCCAGAACAGGTTCACGGCCGTGGGACGGGTGGCGGCGAGCGTAGCACAGATGAGTTCGACCTCGCGATCGAGGTCAGGCAGCGACAGGGCCGTGCTGCGATCGATGCCGAGCGCGACGCCCATGGCGCCCGAGACGCCGATGGCCATGGCGCCGCGCACGATCATGTCGCGAATGACGTTGGCGACCTCTCGGTAGTCGGTCGCGAGGACATAGGTTTCTTCCAAAGGGAGCTTGGTCTGATCGAGAAACGAGACGCCTTTCGGAAGCCATTCAAGGGTGGGAATCATGACTCCAGTTTATCGCGTCGCCGGAAGGAAAGCCTTGCACTTCAGGATGAGCACCGTGCGCAGGGGCCGGAACGGAACGATAGAATGACGACGGTGCGAGAACGCTGGGACGGCCGGAGAGTGCAGGGTTGAGACGGATTTTTCGGCTGCTCGGATATGTGCGTCCGTACGCGCTGTTTTCCTTGTGTTCGGTGGTGCTGATGGCGGTGGTCGGGGCGATGGCGGCGCTGCGGCTGATGCTGGTCAAACCGATCTTTGACAGAGTGCTGCAACCGGATTCGCCGCCGGAAGATCTGCTGCGGGTTCCGGTGGCTTCGTTGCACCGGGTGATCGATCTGCATTTTCTGGTTCCGCATCAGTTTCATAACGCGTGGACGGTGGTGGCGTATGCGCTGATTGCTTCGGCGCTGTTGAAGTCGGTGTGCGACTACGTGGGCACGTACTGCGTGAACTACGCCGGTTTCGGCATGATCACGGATCTGCGCAACGACTTGTATGAAGCGGTGCTGCGGCGGTCGATGGCGTTCTTTCAGAAGCATACGACCGGCACGCTGCTTTCGACGCTGATCAACGATGTGGAGCGGGTGCAGACGGCGATGTCGGCGGTGCTGGGCGACGCGCTGCAACAGGTGTTCACGTTTCTGTTTACGCTGGGCGCGGCGATCTTTTATGGCGGCCGGCTTGCGTGGGTGCTGCTGTTGTTTGTGCCGGTGGTGATCTCTTCGGCGCGTCGCATCGGGCGCGGAGTTCGGCAGACGACCCGTTCAGGCCAGGACAAGCTCGCGGAGATCCAGAATATTTTGCACGAGACCATCACGGGCAACGGCATCGTGAAGGCCTTCGGCATGGAGATGTGGGAGATGGCGCGGTTTCGCCATGCGGCCAAGCGGCTGCTGAGCGCGAATCTGAAGTCGGTGAGCGTGCAGGCGATCAGCTCACCGCTGATGGATGCGCTGGGTTCGATCGGAATTGCGCTGCTGCTGCTGATTGGCCGTGACACTATCAAGGCGCACCAGATGACGGCCGGATCGTTTATTGCATTTCTGTTTGCGACCTTCTCGCTGTACGATCCGGTGCGCAAGTTTGCATTGTTCTACAACAGCTTTCAGCAGGCGCTGGGCGCGTCGGAGGAGATCTTTCGGTTTATCGACGCGCAGGACGATGTGGTCGAGAAAAAGAAGGCGAGTACGCTCGACGGCTTTCGCGATTCGATCGTGTTTGGCGACGTGGATTTCGATTACCAGGACGAGACCAGAAGCGATAGAAGGAGCCGCGACAAGGTGCTGGCGGGCGTGTCGCTCAAGGTGAAGCGGGGTGAGGTGATTGCGCTGGTGGGGCCGAGCGGCGCGGGCAAGAGCTCGCTCGTGAACCTGATTCCGCGGTTCTTCGATGTGACGGCGGGAAGCATTACGATCGATGGACACGATGTGCGCGAGGTTTCGATTGCGAGCCTGCGCCGGCAGATCGGCAAGGTGACGCAGGAGACGGTGCTGTTCAACGACACGGTGCGGAACAATATTGCGTATGGACGGCCGGATGTGCCGTCTGCGCGGGTGGAGGAGGCGGCGCGAATGGCGCTGGCGCATGACTTTATTCTGCGCATGCCGCAAGGGTACGAGACGCGGATTGGGGAAAAGGGCGTGCGCCTGAGCGGCGGCGAGCGGCAGCGCCTGGCGATTGCGCGGGCCATTCTGAAGAACGCGCCTATTCTGATTCTGGATGAGGCAACGAGTGCGCTCGATACGGAGAGCGAGGCGTTTGTGCAGGCGGCGCTGGGTAACCTGATGGAGGGGCGGACGTCGTTTATTATCGCGCACCGGCTGTCGACGGTGCGGCGCGCGACACGGATCGTGGTGCTTGAGGGGGGCCGAATCACAGAGATGGGCACGCATGAGGAGCTGCTGTCTCGTTCCGGGACATATCGGCGTTTATATGACATGCAATTTGCTAAAGATTCGGTTGAGATTGCCGATGAGGTTGATGGAGCGCAAGTGGAAGGGGCGGTATGAGCCGGGTGATGTCGATGACGGGGTTCGCCAGTGTGTCTGGTTCACTCGACGCGGAGCAGGCCGGCGGCAGGAGCTGTACGCTGACGATCAAGGCGGTTAACCATCGCCATCTGGACCTTGCGGTGCGTGTTCCTCCGGGACTGGAGGCGCTCGAGCCTGCCCTGCGGCGATGTGTGAAGGCTGGGGTGCGGCGTGGACACGTGGAGCTGACGCTGATGCTCGAGAAGGCTGGTTTGGCGCGGGTGGAGGTGGATGAAGGGCTGCTGGAGGCGTATGTGCGAGGCTTCCGTCAGGCTGCCCAACGCTACGGGACGGCGCAGGAGCCGGATCTGAATGCGTTGCTGCGCATGCCGGGGGTGATGTCGGCCGCAACGGTCGCGATCGACGCAAGGGCGGTGGAAGTTGCTGTGTTGCGCATGATGGAAGAGTTGCTGGAGCGGTTCAACGAGGCGAGGCATGCGGAGGGACGAGCGTTAGCTGCCGACTTGCAAAGCAACGTGCGAGGTCTGCTGCGGCTGGCCGGGGAGGCGCGGCAGCTGCGCGAAGGGGCGGCTGGTACGGAGTTCACGCGCCTGCAGGGACGTTTGCGCGATCTGGTGGGAGACGTGGAACTGAGCGAAGAACGGCTGCTGACCGAGGCTGCGTTGCTGGTGGCGCGAGGCGATGTGGAGGAGGAGCTGGTCCGGCTGCGGACACACCTGGAGCGGTTTCTGGCGCTGCTGGGAGAGGGCGGGGAGGTAGGGCGGCAACTGGATTTTCTGCTGCAGGAGATTCATCGGGAGGCGAACACGCTGCTGTCGAAGACGGGCGGTGCGGCTGGGGGACTGCGGCTGACAGAGATTGGACTGGAGATGAAGGTGGGCCTGGAGCGGGCTCGGGAACAGCTGCAGAACCTGGAGTAAAAGCATGTGCAATGGCAAACGATAGACTGGCGGGACACGGTTATGGCAGGGATTTTATTTATTGTTTCAGCGCCTTCGGGATCCGGTAAATCGACGTTGGTGGGCCGGGTCCGCTCGCTTGTGGAGGGGCTGGAGTTTTCGATCTCGTACACGACGCGGCAGCCACGCGGCAGCGAGACGGACGGACGCGAGTATCACTTCACCTCGCGCGAGACGTTCCGCTCGATGATTGAACGCGAGGAGTTTCTGGAGTGGGCCGAGGTGTTTGGCAACTACTACGGCACGGCTTCGTCGGCGCTCGACCATGCGCGTGCCGCGGGTAAGGATCTGCTGCTGGACATCGATGTGCAGGGAGCGCTGCAGGTGACGGGGCGTGTGCCGGAGGCGGTCTCGGTCTTTATCCTGCCTCCTAGCCCGGAGGTGCTGGAGCGGCGGCTGCGGATGCGCAGTGAGGCGGAGCATACGACGTCGCCGGAGGTGATTGAACGGCGGCTGGCGGAGGCGCGGAAGGAGGTTGACCGCGTGCGGGAGTACAAGTACGCCCTGGTCAATGATGTTCTGGATGAGGCGGTGGCCGAGCTGCGGGCGATTGTGATGGCGGAACGCGGAGGGGGCGATGGGGTGGAGGAGCTGTCGGCTCAGTGTCGTACCGCTGCGCCTTCGGATCGTTTGTTGAAAGCGCTCGCGAGCTTCTAAAGAGGATCCGAAGAAGGCCGCCCAAAAGTTGTAGATCACCGATGCGCGATCTTCCTATGCAGGCTCTATGCTAAGGATGTCTCAAGGCGGTTGGTTCAACTAGCGTTTTGAGATACTGTCAACACACAGCCAAAAACTTAATAGGGAGTGAACATATGTCCGTGGACAATGCACTGTTCAACAAGTACAGCCTGGTTAAGGGTGCAGCTCGCCGCGCTCGGCAGCTTCAATCGGGCGCTCCTCCGCTGTCCAACTCGAAATCGATGAAAGCGTGCCGTGTGGCTCAGGACGAGATTCGTCAGGGGTTCGTGACCTTTGTGTTGCCGGAACGGATCGTTGCCGTGGTGGATGACACGTTGTCGCTCAAGCCGCTGTAAGCTGGGGAGATGGCAGCTGCCACCGATGAGCTTGTTCAGCTTCGCGCGTACATGGAGTTCTATCGCGATCTGGGCGTGCTGGACTTTTATAGAGTAGGCGAAGCCGCGCACGGGGAAGCCAAACCGGGAGCGGGCCTGGCGCCCACAATCCTTGCTCCTGTTGAAGCTCTCAGCGCATCGAACGTACCGCCTGCACCAGTTGAGGCGGTTGCTATCTTTCCGTTCGAGTCGGTGCCTAATGCCGAGCCTGGGGAGCTTGATATTCCGAAATTGATTTCGCTGCAGGCGCGGGCTCCTCTGCCCTCGGTACGCGTGGCTGCTCCGGATCGGGCGGCCTTCTTAGGTGCGGTGCAGGCGGAGATAGGGGACTGCACACGGTGTCCCTTGGCGTACGCGGGACGGCGGACGATCGTCTTCGGGGATGGCGACCCGAATGCGCGGCTGATGTTCGTGGGCGAAGGGCCGGGTGCGGATGAAGATGCGCAGGGGTTGCCGTTCGTAGGCAAGAGCGGGCAGCTGTTGAACAACATGATTGCCGCGATGGGGCTGCGGCGTGAAGACGTTTATATCGCGAACATTGTGAAGTGCCGGCCGCCGGCCAATCGTGCTCCGGAGCCGGTGGAGGCAAATACCTGCACACAGTTCCTGGTCAAGCAGATGGACACGGTGCAACCGGAGTTCGTGGTGGCGCTGGGGGCGACGGCGGCGACGTATCTGCTGGGAGTGAAGCAGTCGCTAGCGTCTTTGCGCGGGCGCTTCCATGAGGTGCGCGGGGCGCAGGCGGTGATCACGTATCATCCGGCGTTTCTGCTGCGGGACCCGCGGCAGAAGGGGGAGGCGTGGAAGGATTTGCAGATGGTGATGGCGGCGATGGGGTTGAAGGGGAAGTCGTAGAGCAAGGTATTCCACCCCCCCCCAAATGTCTCAAAGTCTTCAAAACAAACAGCTTAAGTCTGGACTTCGCTCGGTTGGGTATCTCCTGACAAGATGGACCAAGCCTTGAACACAGGACTGCGGCTCCCCGAAGAGAGCATGGATCTTTAAGGTTTGAGGCTATATTTTAAGTATAGCGGGTCTGACGGGGAGATATGCCAGGTGTAAGTCGTTCAGCTAGCACGAGATAAGGGCTGCGGGCACTTGACAGCCCGATTTGAGGATCAGGAAGAGGAAGAGCTTGCCGGCGTGCCTGAAGAGCCGGGCCGAGCTGCGGCGCGGCGCTCGAGGCGGTCGAGCTCGGCGAAGATCTCGGGGACGGTGATGGCGATGGGAGTGCCGGCTACGGTGAGACGGTCTTCGGCGGGGTGGAGCTTGCCGTCCGGGCCGGCGGCGTAGGCGAGGCCGCGCCAGGGGTCGACGACCCAGGTGGCGGTAACGCCCATGGCGGCGTAGTCGTCGACGCGCTCCTGGACCTTGCGCATACGATCTTCGCTGGAGAGGATCTCGACGCAGAGCAGGGGCGGGGTGCGGACGATGCGGTCGTTCTCATGAGGGATGGGGACGAGCATGACGTCGGGGATGCGGTAGCGCTCTTCTTTTACCTGAAGCCGCGTTTCGGTGAACGCCTGGATATTCCATTGTTCCTCTCGCGAACGAAAGAAGTAGGCGAAGAAGGTTTGCAGGCAGCCGTGCGGCATTTCACCCATATTTCGTTCGATCACCTCTCCATCGATGAAGTCGCAGTCGGGGCGGTAGACGGTGCGGAGGTACTCTGCTTCGGAGATGAGGACGGGGGTCGTGGTGGCCATGAAGCCTCCTAGAATGAGGATACGCCGGGGTGGGATGCAAGGAAAGAGTAGATCCCATTCATCGCGGTAGGACCGCGATGAATGGGGCACCCGGCTGGCGATGACGCCGCCACGGCTTGGCGGCTCCGGCGGACAACTAACTTCTCAGAAATCTGTATAGAAAACTTCGCTTTAGAGGCCTGGCTAGTGATTCCTCGATCAACGGAACGTATACCGAGTTCAAAATGGCTGTAAGCCTCTCAAATGCTTCCGCGTGGTCCTTTAGATCATCCGGGGCGTTTCCACTAGCTAAAGAGCCCGCAATGGCATTCCCCAATCCCTCAAAATCTGACTCAGGGTTCAACTCGGTATACCGACCGAACAAAGCAGAAAGAAGCTTTAACTGTCTTATACTTTCGCGCGCCTGGTGAACCGTTTCGTAATCGCCCGCGCCTGACTCGGAGAGGCCTCTTGCCAGTATCGGAACTAGGTAGGCGACCTCTTGCTGTAACACGTTATGCTGCGCGACGGTCATGGAGATTTGTCCCGTACGCCCGCGAAACACCAACTCGTCTATTTCCGTGATGCGGGCATCGATTTGTCCTAGCGTCGCTTCGGCCATGATCCGTATACCCCTCCTGTTGCGTGGGTCTATATCAAAGCGTTTGCGGAGCTTTACCATGCTTGGTTAGAAGGTCGCCAATCAACGCTTTGTCCGGGTGTTCCCACCTAACATCGGCGGAATTCACAACCTTTGAACCCCAGCCACAGTAAGCAGAGTGACGCACCGTCAGAACTCGATCGGCGGGTTCATCTACAAAGGTAACCCCTGACCCATCTACGCGATATGAGCCCTCCAGCCAGCCAGAAGGTGTTAGGTGCCGGTCTTGCCATTCATCGCTTGCGGACATGCCAAGAGTGTAAAGGCTTTCTCTTACGACAAGTGCGCAATCACCGTAAATCTCCTTACATCAGCGGAAGCTAGAAGCAGCGGGGCTGGGTGGAGCACTCCTGGGCTAACCCCATCCGAAGGTGCGAATCTTGACCCCCTCATCGTTTGCGGCGGGTCGGTTAGAGTAAGGCATGGCTCGGTTCACTGGTCTGCCTAATTCGATTAGCTGTGCTGTACCTAGCTGCGCCGGACGAGTTCCTGACCGCGGCAAACGAACCGCTGTACCCTCTGCGGCCATTGGACACCCGCTTATAGCAGAATGACAGCGCTGGACCAAGACCTTCCCCCGAAAGAAGCATGCGCCTGCGCCTGGTGCAAAGCCGGCCGTCCTGACAATTGGCCATCCGCCACGACCGATCTGTCCTAAGCGTGTAGGGTCTTACCCACAACAGTGTCACTTGTTGATGGATTTGGGGCGGGACTACTGGGCTTTGGCCAGGTGGCGCGACGAGGGGTGGTCGCTGGCGATGACGCCGTCGCGGATGGTGATGACGCGGTGGGCGTACTCGGCGATGTCGGGCTCATGGGTCACGACGACGATGGTGTTGCCGCGGGCTTGGAGCTCGTCGAAGAGGGCCATGATTTCATCGCCGGTTTTGGAGTCGAGGTTGCCGGTGGGTTCGTCGGCGAGGATGATGGAGGGCCGGTTGACGAGGGCGCGGGCGATGGCGACGCGCTGACGCTGGCCTCCGGAGAGCTCGTTCGGCTTGTGCATCATGCGGGTGCCGAGGTTTACGCTTTCGAGGACTTCGGTGGCGCGCTTGATGCGTTCGGCCGACGGGGTGCCGTTGTAGATGAGCGGAAGTTCGACGTTGTGGAGCGAGGTGGCGCGGGCGAGCAGGTTGAAGGTCTGGAAGACGAAGCCAATCTCTTTGTTGCGGATGCGGGCGAGTTCGTCGTCGTTGAGGGCGGAGACGTCGTGGCCGTTGAGCCAGTAGCGGCCTTCGCTCGGGGTGTCGAGGCAGCCGATCAGGTTCATGAGGGTGGACTTGCCGGAGCCGGAGGGACCCATGATGGCGACGTACTCGTTGTGGCGGATGCGGAGGTTGACTCCGCGGAGGGCGTGGACCTTTTGGTCGCCCATCTCATAGGTTTTCCAAAGATTGCTGGCGACGATAACGTCGCCGGCGAGCGGGCCTTCGGCGTTGATGAGTGTGGGGTCGAGCGCGGTGGTGGCCATGGGTGGGTCTCTTAGGATTTTGAGGAGTCGGGTGCGAGCTCGGCGGTGTTGTCGGGTTTGACGACGGTTCCGCTCTTGAGGGAGCGCAGGATTTTGTAGCGTCCGGTGATGATGGTTGCTCCCGGGTCGACGCCTCCGGTGACCTCGATGTCAGTGGCCCCGGTGACTCCGGTCGAGACGGGCTCGAAGAGGGCGCGGTCTTTGCCGTGGTCGGACTTGAGGATGTAGACGCCCTGGACGAGTGTGGTTTTAGTTTTGCTCGAAAGGACGGGCGAAGAGGCGTTCTGGGTGGGAGCCTTGCCGCCGTTTTGGGCGAGCTCGGTTTCGGATGCCTGGTCGCGCTGGACGAGGGCCTGGATGGGGATGGCGAGGATATTAGTGCGGCGGGCGGTGGTGATCTTGGCGGTGGCGGAGAGGCCTGGGCGCAGTTCGTCGTTCATGGCGCCGTTCGAGGCATCCATGGTGACGACGACCTTGAAGTCCTTGGCCTCTTCGGTTCCGGTGGTGGACTGGCTGGTGGCGACGCCGGTGGTGCGAAGCAGTGCCTGGTCGCCGACCTCAGTGACATGGCCTTTGAAGATGCGGCCGGGCAGGGCATCGACCGTGACATCGGCGGCCTGGCCCATCTTGACGTTGACGATGTCCGTTTCGTCGACCTTGACCTCGGCGGTGATGACGGACATGTCGGCGAGGGTCATGAGGGTGGAGCCTTCGGCGTTCTGGATGCCGACGACGACGGTTTCGCCCTCGCGGACAGGAACGTTGGTGACGAGGCCGTCGAAGGGGGCGCGGCTGACGGTCTTGTCGAGCGCGTCGAAGTTCGAGCGCTGGCTGGCGACGGCCTGGTTAACCTTGGCGCGCTGCGAGGCAGTCTGGGCGAGGGACTGCTGATAGGTGGCGTTGCGCTGGTCGAGGGTGGCGACGGAGCTGTCGTAGACGGCTTTTTTGGAGTCGAAATCCTGCTTGGCGATGAGCTGGTCTTTGTAGAGCTCCTGGGCGCGGGTGAAGTCGAGCTTTCGCTGTTCGAGATCGGCCTGGGCGGCGGCGATGTTGGCCTTGGCCGTGGTTTCTGCGGCGAGGAAGGAGTTGACGTCGGTCTTCGAGGAGGCGATGGTGGCGGTTTGTGCGGCGACGGTCGCACTGGGCTGTACGTTCTCGAGCGTGGCTAGGACGGCGCCCTTCCTGACGTGGTCGCCTTCCTTGACGTTGAGATTGGTGATGCGTCCGAAGGCGGTGGCACCGATGTTGACGTAGGTCTTGGGCTTGATCTGGCCGGTGCCGCTGACGACGGAGGTGAGGTCCTGCCGGGCGATGACGGCGGTGGTGACTTTAGTGATGTTGGCCTGCTTACGGTAGACCGCAAAGGCGGCGATGCCTCCTACGGCCAAAAGCACGATGACGGCTAGGACGATGTTTCTGGTCTTCATGCTTCGGCTATTCTCACGTTCTGGCGGGCTCCGTGGTGGGACATCCTCTTCAAGATACCTCTGATGGCAGGTACGCAGGAAAGAAAGGGATAGTTCCTGGAAAGAAGGGAGTGGAATGTGCGTGAGGGCAGGTGCTTTGCGCCGCGGCATTCGTCCAAAGCGGAAGGGCGACTTGATTACCAAAGAGTGGATTTGAGGACGCGCAGATGCTGTAATCCGTTTGAATGTTGTATGAATTCGGCCTACACTATTGCCATCAGCAGGAGCAGGGGTTCATCGATGACGATCCAGGGGTTTCGCTTTCTCCGAGGTGTTCTTTCTTCAGGTACATGGCGGGCGGGTGCCATGGGGCTGTGCCTGGCGACCTTGAGCGTGGCGACCCTGGGAGTGAGCGGGGCGACGGCCCAGGCGCAGACGCAGGATCCGGATGTGAAGAAAGGGCCAGTGACGGATGACAAGCCCGATCCGACTAAGCGTGGCCGCACGGATTCCGAGAAGATTGCGACCAACAAGGCGCTGAAGCAGGAGTTGAAGGGCTCGTACAAGACCTGGGTGGAGCAAGACGTGCGGTGGATTATTACCGACCAGGAGCTTTCCGCGTTCAAGCACCTGTCGAACGATGAAGAGCGCGACCAGTTCATTGAGAACTTCTGGCTGCGGCGGAACCCGAATCCGGAGAGCCCGGAGAACGAGTACCGCGAAGAGCACTATTCCCGCATTGCATATGCGAATGAACACTTTGCGGCGGGCAAAGCGGGCTGGCGCACGGATCGTGGCCACATGTATATCGCTTATGGCAAGCCGGACTCGATCGATTCGCACCCGAGCGGCGGCAACTATGACCGGCCGATGGAAGAGGGCGGCGGCAACACATCGACCTTCCCATTTGAGATCTGGCACTACCGGTATCTGGATGGAATTGGCGACAACATTGACATCGAGTTTGTCGATACATGCATGTGTGGCGACTACCACATGACGATCGACCGCTCTGAGAAAGACGCGCTGAAAAATGTTCCGGGCGCAGGCCAGACGCTCTATGAGCAGCAAGGCCAGGCGAGCAAGGCGGACCGGTTCTCGGGTGGCGGGCTGGAGCAATTGGGCAGGGGGCCGGGCTCGGAGCAGAACCAGTCCAAGCAGTTCGACCGGTTGGATCGGTTTGCCAAGCTGCAAGCCGCGCCGGTGATCAAGTTTAAGGATCTCGAGAGCTTTATGGTGAGCTCGAAGATCCTGACCGGGCCTCCGTTTTTGTTCGAGGTACGCACCGATTATGTGAAGGTCACGAACGATACAGTGCTGGTGCCGCTGACGCTGCAGATCCATAACAAGGACATCACGTTCAACACCAAGGACGGCGTCTCGATGGGAACGGTGAACATCCTGGGCCGGGTATCTTCCTTGACCGGGCGTCCGTTGCAGACGTTTGAGGAGACGGTAGCGGTACAGTCTCCAAGCGAACTGCTGGCGCAGGAGCAGCAGAAGCAGTCGGTGTACTGGAAGGCGCTTCCTTTGAAGCCTGGGTTGTACAAGGTGGACGTCGTGATTAAGGATGTCAACAATCCGGATCATGTTGGGCGCTGGGAGCGCAGCATCAACGTGCCGAAGTACGATGACGACCAGCTGGCGCACTCGTCGTTGATCCTGGCGGACCAAATGTTTCGGGTGCCGTCGAAGGATATCGGGGCGGGGAACTTTGTGATCGGCAACACGCATGTGCGGCCGCGAGTTTCAACCGGTCTGCAGGTACCGATCGCGTTCAAGCAGAACCAGAGCCTCAATTTTTGGATGCAGGTCTACAATCTCGGGATCGGCGATAACAAGCAGAATGGTGCAACGATCGAATACCAGATTATGGATCTTGCGACGAACAAGGCAGTTCTGGACGCGTCCGAGCAGACCAACAAACTGAGCCCCAATGCGGACCAGGTGACGCTCGAGAAAAGCCTGCCTTTGGCGAGTCTGCAGCCGGGCAAATATCAGGTGAGCATAACGGTGAAGGACGGGGTCAAGAAGCAGCAGTTTGCTGAGACTGCTCCGTTTACGGTGGAGTAGATCGAGGCGGCAGCAGTACTGGACCAGGGACACCGCCGGCGCAGGCCGTTGCGTTTACCGGGAGCGGGCGGTACGGAGGCGCGGAGTGCAGGCGACCTTCGATTGCAGGGTAGCGGGGAGCTAGGGGAAGCCATCGACGCACAGAGGAACACTGTGCCACGAATCAGGCAAATAAGAACGAAAGCGAGCTGGACCGGGTTCGTTTGGGCTTGTCTCTGGGTGCATTCTGCGTTGGCTGCGGGCACCGGAGTGGCGGCGGTCTCGGGCGTGGTCCGGGACGTGAGCGGCGCGGTGCAGATGGGCGCGCTGGTGCAGGTTCTAGCAGGCGATTCGTCTACAGTTGGAACGGCGTTCACGGATGCCCACGGACATTATGCGATCAGCAATCTGAGCGCGGGTAAATACCTGGTGCGTGCAAGCCAGAGTCTGTATGTTCCGGCGACGCATAAGAACGTGCTGCTCCACACCGGCGCTCGGGCGGTGGTGAACCTGACCATGGCGGCGCTGTTTGACACAGCATGGCTGCCGGCAGTGCGGCGCGGTCCGGATGAGTCAGCAGATGACTGGCGATGGACGCTGCGCTCAAGTGCAAACCGGCCGATTTTGCGGGTTGTCGAGGACGGTTCGGCGATCGAGGTCAGTGCAGAAGCTCCGGTTGGTCGGCCAGCGACGCAGGCAACGGAGTGGCTGGTGAACCGGACAGGAGCGTTCGGGGAGGGTAGCACGCATAGCGTGCTGGCGATCCACCATGAGCTTCCCGGCGAGCGCGGGGACGGAATCCTTTGGATGGATTCGGCGGCTTCCGCGTATGGTTTGTCGCAGCGGCTCGAGGCAGGTTTCGAGAGGGCTGCGGGGGGCGATGGCGCGGCACGGACGATCGTCCGGTACGAGGCGCACCCGGAGTTACTGGCAGCGGGCGAGACAGAGGGAATGCAGGTTCTGGCGCTGACCAGCGTGCGGCGGATGAATGTTGGAGATGCGCTGGTGGTTGAGGCTGGGGGCAGCCTGGAAGCGGCGCAGGCCGGTCCGAGCGGGGTGACAGCGCACCCATTTTTGCGGATTACGGCGCACCCGGTGGGAGTGTGGACGCTGCGGTACCGGATGGCAAGCGACCGGCAGGTGCAGGGCTTTGACGAGGTAGCTGCGGGGCAGAGCGATGTTCCTGTGGCGCTGGTGCGGAATGGAAAGCTGGCGCTTGAGTCGGGGCGGCACCAGGAGTTGGCACTGGCACGGCGGGTCGGGCGAGGAACGGTGGAGCTCGCGTACTCCCATGACGCGCTTGAGAATGTGGCCGTATCGGGAGTGGCTGGCACGCTGCGGGCCGAGACGGCGGCGTTGGCCGAGGGCTGGATGGTCGACCGGACTACGGGTGCTTTGCGAACTTTGGCCGGAGGGTATACCTCGAACGGCGCGCGCGTCACGGTGACCGCGCCGGTGGCGAGAGGAATGTGGCTGGCGGCAGAATATAGCACGGGAGCCGCGTTGGAGGCGGACGGGCAGCGGGCGCCGGAGGGTCTGCGCCCGCGGGGCGCGCAGGCTGCGGGAGTTGCCGTGAAGGGCAAGGTGCTGGAGACTGGAATGCGGATGCATGCGGCGTACCGGTGGCAGACGGCGGGGACGGTATCCGCAGTGAATCCGTATGGGGAGTTCAGTGGGGAGGCGTTTCTGAGCTGTGGGGCGCGGCAATCCTTGTTGCGAAGCCACGGAGCGGGCGGGCTGGATGCGACAATCGACGTGACGAATCTGCTGGCGCAGGGCTATCGTCCTTATCTTTCAGCGGACGGGCAGACGGTGTACTTCGCTCAGGCGCCGCGGACCATTCAGGCGGGACTTTCTTTTACGTTCTAAGTGCAGCGTAGGTTGGCTACTTTTGTTCGCCGGCTTCTAAGTTGATGGTGAGAAATTGAGCCAGGTCGACTTAGTAACAGGTCATCTTTAGTACGAAGAGTTAGCCGTAAAAGCAAATCCCTCTGGAGAGTGGCACTCCGAGGGATTTGCTTTCACATAAGTGCTTGCGGTTAGAAGACTAATTTGCCGGAGAGCTGTAACTCGCGTGAGAAGTTGGTGGGTCCTTGCGGTCCTTTCTGGATTGTTCCCCAGTTTGAACTTGTGGGATCTATGCTGTAGAGATTTTGCCCCGTCCCGCTCACCTGACTCCAGTTCGGATGGTTGAGCAGGTTGAACACGTCAACGCGAAGCTGCAGGTTGATCCGCTCGTTGTAGGCGATTCGCTTTGAGACGCTTGCATCAAATTGATGCTGAGCGGGCAGCCGGACACCCGTGTACACGATGTTCTGCTGCACCGAGTAGTCGTTCGCAAAGCTGGAGCTTGGGTTTGACTCCTGCCGGATGATTGCGTAGTTCGTACAGCCGCTTGCAGTGTAGGTTGGCCCTGGATGGATAAGTCCCGGAGTGTCGGAGTCTTCGTAACCGACGCATGGGCTTACTCCCTGGAGGCGCTTGTAGGTGTGTGTGCCATCGATCGGAAGATCATGCTGGGTTACATAGAGGGGACTAAGGATTCTAAAGTTGGTGCCGCTCGGATAGGCTGTCGATGACGGAAACCAGGGAACGCCTCCGGAATACACATAATAAGGTGCTACCTCGAAGCCTCCAATAGCGGCATTGAGCAGCCGACTGCTCTGTCCGAAGAATGTCCTGTCGCGGCCGAACGGAAGGTAGTAAACGCCGGAGAAGGTAAGGGCGTTCTTTACATCGGTGGCCATTAAGCTTCGACCGTACACTCGGTTGACCGTATCGATGATGTTGCCGGCCTGCATGTTCTTTGCCCAGGTATAGGCAAAGTGCAACGTGAAGCTCCGGGCCACATTGTGGGAAGCAACGACCTGCATGGAGTTATACCAGGTGTGTACCAGCGGCAAGTTGGTCTCAGTGACGCTGGTGAACTGAGGAAACGGCCGCGTGAACGCGCTGCTTGAAATCGTTGCGTTCGTAATGTAGGAAGTTCCTTTGAAGGCAGCGTTGTTTTGGAATGGATTTACCACTTGTGCAGGTGAAGTCGTGCCATCACAAAGCTGTCGATTGCCTCCGCGCTCCACATCGCACTGAGCATAGAACGCTTCTGAAACGTGGTTGATGTCGTCGTTTCCTGGAAGGCTATAAGCCCGTGACGAAGAGTAGCTGATATCCAGAATGTCGCGTGAGGATAGCTGCTGCTCGAGTGAAACGCTTGAGATCCACACGGAAGGAATCTGCAGGTTGGGATTGACAAAACTCAGGCTTCCTCCCGCTCCCGTCGCAAGCCCCAGGCTGGCGCCGGTGGCAGCAACGTAGGAAGGAAAGGGGTCCGACAGATGGCCGTAGGGAGTGATGCCGTTATTCAGGGAGCTGTTATAGCTCGTGCTGGTGCTGAACCCGTTGCCCGTGTTGACCGTTTCATCGTTGACGAAGAACTCGCCAAAGCCTAGACGGAGCGAAGTCCTGCTACTCACGGCGTAGGCAGCTCCGAAGCGCGGCTGGACATGATTGAGGCCCATGGCGTACGCGCCTCTGGGAGCTCCATTCACTCCTGCATACGTGAGCCCGCCCAGCAATTGCAATCCGGCAGGGAGATTTGCAACGGAGATGGTACTTGGTGAGGTGGTGTTGAACGCACTTGTGAGCTGATTGTGACGTTCCGTGCGTGCGCCGAGCAGGTCGTAGCGGACGCCGATGTTCAACGTCAATTTCGGCGTTACCTTCCAGTCGTCCTGGACCCAGGGGGCCTCGTAATGCTGCGAGTAAAACGGGGCGGTGGGAGTTCCTATGCTTCCGCTGGCTGGGTCGCCGATCAGAAGGCTGGCAATGGAGTTTCCTGCCGTTAGACCTGGCGCGTACGCATATCCCGGTCCAAGTTCCCCGGTGAAGGTGGGCGTGAAGTTCAGGTCCAGATTTTGCGAGTTGACGGGAGTCGTGGAAGGGAGGTTGGGGGCAGTGGTGGTGTACTGCAAGAGACGCAGATCAAGGCCTGCACGGATACTGTGACGGCCCCGGATGTAAGTAAGGCTCGGCTCATACGCGACCTCATGCGAGATGTTGCGGCGTCCGGGCGTGTTGTAGCTAAGCGGCACGAACCCACTGCCACCCAGATTGCTGGTCGCCGTGATGTACGGGATCATGTTCTTGATCGTGGCATTGTTGATCAGGTTCTGCGAGAAGCCCAGCTGGCTCAGGTAATTGCCTCGTGTTCCGTAAGTCAGCCCCTGCTTGTAAGTGGAGACGATCGCCTTGTTGTCGAGCAGAAGATTGGGACTGAAGGTGTGGACCTCGTCCAGAGCGAACTGCAGTTCGCTTGGCTGCACCTGAGAGGCAATCTCGTTGGCAGGATCGCTTGCGGGAATCCCGTTGGGATTGGTGATGTTATAAGCCTCGTAGCCACCCCAGCGAAGCGTGCCCCGGTCATGCGGGCCGAAGACCTGGTCGAGCTTGACCGTGCCGTTGCGGGTGACGAAGGTTTGTACCTGGATGTAGTACAAATTGTTTTGAAATGGGGCAAAGCCCGCTCCCGGGTTGGTATTGCCCGGAACGCCCGCGTAGTAGTTGGCTAGAGCCACGCCGACCGGGTCAAGATGGCTGCAGGCGGTTGCCGGCGGGATGGGCGTGCAGTTCTGAGGAATGATGTTGCCGGGAAAGGGACTATGCATCGTCTTGGTTTTGCCATCGACATCGACAAAGGACGTCAAAGGGGAAAGCGGGTCGTAGATCGTCAAGGGCGCGAGTTTCTGGGTGACCGTATTGAAGTACTGAGCCCCGGCAAAGTTCCCGGTAAGCCAGGCGGGATTCGGTACGGAGTTGATCGTAGGAGTGGAACTTGGTGAAGATTCGTACGATTGCTCCCACTGCATAAGGAAAAACGTCTTGTCCTTCCCGTTGTAGAGGTGAGGAATGACGACCGGGCCGTCGACTTCGGCGCCGAACTGGTCACGCTTGTGGTTTATCAGAGGAGGAGCTGCGCCAACCGGAGTTTGGTTGTAAAGAGAGGTTGAGTAGTCGTAAATCCAATTGTCCGAGTCAAGCCAGCCGCGCCTCGCAAATTCATACAGATCGCCATGAATGCTGTTTGTTCCCGATTTCAGAGAGATGTCAACAGCTGCTCCTGCCGAACGGCCGTAAGAGGCGTCATAGGCGTTGAGCACCACCTTGAAGGAACCCACTGAATCCAGGGGCGGGTTGTAACCCATGTAATTTCCCGCGTTATCGTTGGTGGCGCCGTCGATATTTTCGGCCACCGCGTTGATGCTGACTCCGTTGGCCTGCAGATTCTGGCTTACGTTATCCTGCTGACGAGTGTATTGGGGACTGTTACTCTGAATGGCACCCGGGCTGAGGGCGAATAAGTCGAGTACCTGGCGGCCGTTGCTGGGCTCCTCCTCGATGCGCTCGTTGTCGATGACCTCACCACGGTCGGCCTTCGAGAGCTCGATCTGCACGGCGTCCGCGTTCACGGATACAGTTTCGCTGACCTCGCCAGGCGGTAGCGAGAAGTCCATCTTCGATGTCTGGTCAACGTCCAGATGAATGTTGGTCTTGCTGACTTCCTTGAAGCCGGCAAGTTTGACCGAGATTGTGTAGGTTCCGGGTTTCAGGTATGGAGCTGTATAGTCGCCTGCGCCTGTGGTTTTGGCAACGACGTCGACCCCCGTGGCCTCGTTGTGGATGGTTACGGTCGCCCCTGGTATTGCCGCTCCGGAGGGATCGGAGACGTGTCCTTCAAACTGCTGGATCCCTCCCTGGGCCGAGGCCGCTGTGCTGAATATGGAGGTAGAGGCGATGAGGCCAAAGAAGACGTGTGGAATGCAGGCTCTCAAACGGAGCTCTTTTTCCCTGCTTACGATCACGGCGGGCATCCTTTGCACAATTTCTCCGGAGCTGAAGATTTTGAAGGTTGATCTTGACACTCTTGATGACGGCCTGGTCAGAGTGCTGAGAGGTGATGCTGTTGAAGCGAGCTGTCAAGGGGACTGTGTGCGTGTTTCAGAGGCGTGCTCAAAGGCGTCGGGCACGCTGCCGGTCCCGTGGATGTTGGTATGAACGGAACATCGGGTTTTCTGCTTGGTATGGACAAGGATCAGCTTGTGATTTTTTTGCCTTGTTTCTATACCCAGAGAAGCGTCCTATTTTGTGTGAGATACGAGAAGTTCTCTTCTGGAGGAGAACTCTTGCCTCTTCGGGAAATGAGCTTCGATGAGCCCCTTTCGCGACTTACTTTGAGGGATTCGCGCAGGGTGCACTCCGCGCTACCCGAACCGCCGCAAGGTGCTGGAGGTATGGCAAAGCCATCAGTCGAGATGTATGCTGGCTTGCAGATGCAAACGCTGGTGAACAAGGCCGAGTCTCGCGTGACGTTCGGACTCTTCGAAGCTGACCTCAGGACGGGTGAGCTTTGGAAGGCTGGTTATCGTGTCAAGGTGCAAGGGCTTCCATTTAAGGTGCTGAAGGTACTGCTGCAAAACGCCGGCGAGGTGGTCAGTCGCGAAGAACTCCAGGGCGCGGTGTGGGGACCGGACGTCATTGTCGATTTTGAGCATGCCCTCTCGAACGCAATCAAGAAGTTGCGAGAGGCTCTGGGCGACAGTGCCGACAATCCGCGCTTCATCGAAACTCTGTCGCGCCGTGGGTTCCGATTTATCGCTCCGGTCGGATTTCCGGTAAGCAGAACTCTGCCCGTAGAAAGTCCGGCACAGATGTTTCCCCCGGCAGTTCCCGCGTTGGTGGAGCCTGTTCTCTCCATCGTTGCTCCCCAGAGCAGCTTGACGCTGGCTGTTCAGAGCTCAAAGCGGTTTGGGTACAGAGAGGTTGCGTTCTTCTTTCTGCTGGGTTGTGTCCTGACCGGGGTAGCGTATGGGTTTTGGAGCGCGCGTCGCGATTCCCTTGCTTTGCCTCGTATCTCGCAGATTACGCAGGATGGCACGATTTACTCTCCGAAGGTTCTCTTACTAGGCACCTTATCTGCGCTGGCGACCGATGGAACTCACCTGTTTACCCCTTCCAACGAGGATGGACGGATCGTACTATCTCAGATTTCGCTTTCGACGGGAGCGAGTCAGACACTTCCGATTCCGAGCCAGATCGGGGTTCCGGAGATCGAAGACATCTCTCCGGACGGGGCGCAGCTCCTGTTGCGCAGCAATCTGGGAGCGGCATCGCAACAACCACTTTGGATTGTTCCCATTGATGGGGGTTCTGCGTTTCGGGTCTCGGACGTGATGGCGCAGTCCGCTACGTGGATGCCGGACGGAAGAAATATTCTCTATGCTTCCGGGAATCAACTTTCCGTCGTGTCTTTGGAGTATGGGCGATCGACGGGACTGGCCAGTGTACCGGGTCGCGCGTTTTGGCCACGCTGGTCGCCAGACGGGAAGTCGCTTCGGTTTACTATTCTCGACACGGTGAACCACACCTCGTCTCTTTGGGAGATTGCAAAAGGCCAAAGCGCAGCGCACCAGATCCTGAAGCGATGGAGCAGCGCCGGACCGGAATGTTGCGGAGCGTGGACGGCTGATGGAAAAAGTTTTGTCTTCCAGGCGACTCGAGACGGACATACGGATCTTTGGAAGACCGATGCCTCGTTCGACATGGACCCGGTGCGAGTTACGAACGGACCGCTCAACTTCAAGGCACCTCTCCCTAGTCGTACCGGAGGAGAGACTTTCTTTGTGGGGCAAGACATTCATTCGAGACTGGAGCGCTATGATGCCGCGCAGAAGCAATATGTTCCGGTGCAGGGATTTCTCTCTACGGCCGAACATCTTAGTTATTCCCGGGATGGCCGCTGGGTAGCGTGGGTCGATCCGCGTAGCCGTTTGTGGAGAGCGCGAAGCGACGGCACAGAAAAAGTTCTGCTTACGCCTCCGTCCATGCAGGTATTTATGGCTGCGTGGTCTCCCGATGATATGCGATTGGCTTTTATGTCCCGTAGTCCAAACCAACCCTGGCAGATTTATTTGGTTCACGCGGAGGGTGGTACTCCGGAACGACTTACGCAGGATAATCGGAACTTCGGAGACCCAACGTTTTCTATCGATGGAAAGTCTCTTGTCTTCGGAATTATTCCCGAATTGATGGGACAGAGCGATGCTTCGAGTTCTCTAGAAATGCTGGATCTTTCTACGCATCATGTGACAACCATTCCTCACACGGAAGGGATGTATAGTCCAAGGTGGTCTCCTGACGGGCGCTTTCTGGCGGCTCTCACCCTTGAACAAAAGAAATTGATGCTCTACGACACAGCGACGAACACATGGAAGACACTGGCGACGACCTCCGCGGACCATCCATTCTGGTCCAAAGATAGCAAAGCCATTTATTTTCATGCTTCTTTTGTAGATAAGAAGCCGATTTATCGAGTTTCTGTGTTGAATGGACAGAGGAGCGAGGTTGCCGATCTCGATAACTTCCACGTTGGCAGTCTTACGTTTGCTGAATTCTCTGCTGTCACGCCTGAAGATGTGCCTCTGATGCACGTTGAAGTTTCCAGCGGTAATTTGTACAGTTTCGACCTGCAACAGCAACACTGAGCGTCTGACGGTACGTCCGCAGCACGATGAACGCCAGCGACAGCCGAGTGGGAACAGCTCTGAAAAGGATGAAGGAATGAATCGCAGAGAAGCGCTTGCCCTAATTACCGCGTCAGCCAGTTATCCTCTTGGCGCGTTTGCCGGCCAGAAGAACGGTCCACAAAATGTGCTTTCCGCGAATGTGTTTAGTCCGCGCCAATATGGAGCGACCGGCGACGGCAAGACGCTCGATTCTCCGGCGATCAATGCAGCGATCGACGCCTGCACGAAGGCCGGTGGCGGCATGGTTTACTGTTCGCCAGGCAACTATCTGTGTGGCACGGTGGAGCTGAAGAGCAATGTCACGCTCTATCTTGAGGCGGGGGCGGTGCTTCTGGGCAGTACGGATGTGACGCAATATACGCCCAAGGCCGGCCCGGATCCGAAGTCAGACGCGGGACAGGCACACCTGATCTATGCGCGTGATGCGGACAATGTCAGCCTGGTCGGGCCGGGCAAGATCGATGGCCAGGGGCGCAGCTTCTGGACTGCGACGAATCGCAAGCTAGTGGCCGAACGAGACCAGTGGTCGGACTCGAGACATAGTGATTGGAAGCCCAACGCGCGGGTCTCTCCTATGCTTGAGCTCGTCAACTGCACCAATCTGCGGCTGGAATCGATTGAGTTGACCGGCGCTTCGGGCTGGACGCTGCGTCCGATCAACTGCACCCGGGTGTTTATTCAGGGCATCGTGATCAGGAACCCGGCGATCGGGCCGAACACGGACGGAATTGATTTGACGGGATGTCAGCAGGTCGTGATCTCGGACTGTCTGCTCGACACGGGCGACGATGCCATTTGTCTGAAGAGCGAAAATCCTTACGGCAACGGGCCGCGGCTTTCAAAAGATATAGCGGTGACGAACTGCATTATTACCAGCAGCACAAATGGCTTCAAGATAGGAACAGCGACGCAGGGCGGTTTTGAGAATATTACTTTTTCTAACTCGACCATCGTTAGCAGCGACCCGGATATCGCATCCCGCATGATCGCCGGGATTGCCGTCGAGATGGTGGATGGTGGATGGATCGACGGGCTTGTCATCTCCGGCATTCAGATCGAGGACGCTCGCGCTCCTATTTTGATTCGAAGGGGAAAGCGTTCCAATCCTTTTCCCAACGACCAGGCGCGGCTTCGCGGTGTGGTGATCGATGGCGTTCATGCGACCGGGGCTATTTTGACCAGCTCTATTACGGGGATTCCCGGCATGGAAGTGGAGGATGTGCGGCTCTCCAACATTCACATCGATACGGTGATGCCGGGCAAGAAGGAGTGGCTGCACGACTCCGTGCCTGAGGTTCCGGCCGCGTATCCGCAATCGCGTATGTTTGGCTGGCTGCCTGCATCAGGCCTTTACTGCCGCCATGTGCGTGGCTTGAGCCTGAAAGATATCAGCTTCACGGCACCGGCGGAGGAGTGGCGGAACACGATGATCTTCGACGATGTAAAGCAGTTGAGGCTTGATGGATTTCGAGCCACGCCGGCGAGCGGAGGTGTGCCTTCTCTTGTGTTCTCTGGTGTCCAGGATGCGTGGGTCTCCGGTACCGTGGCGCCTCCGAACTCGAGTGCTCTGGCGAGAGTGGAAGGAAGTCAGACAAACAACCTGCTGATCTCTGGATGCGATGTTCGAGGAGCGGCGAAACTGGCCGATGTTGCTGCCGACGTGAAGGGGGATGCAGTCCGGGCCGAGTTCAACATCAGCAAGCAGGCAGGCTGATCGGGACAGAGTGTCGCAGGTGTTTTTAGTCTCTCGTCTGTGTCCGCGCAGCGTTAGCGGCTTGGGGAGCCTGATTGTGCAGCGTGCGAGGAAGTAGGCGCGGCGACAGTCAGGTAGCGGCTGGCGAACGTAATGAACGTTGGCCAATTGGGAGCAGGTGTGTGGCCTCCGGCGTGTTGACGGAAGCCCAGGGTGCCGCCGATGAGCGCTGTTTCGATGGGCGGAAACACGGTGGAGTCAAGGCCAGGTCTGCCAAGGAGTCGATAGGCAGGGCTGGCGGCAACCGCGGCCATGAACATCCCCTTGGCGTCCGCCCAGCCGTCACCGTTGGTGGCGCCGCCGCCGAGAAACAGAGGCCTTGGCGCTGAGAGAGCGATCAGTTCGTGGGCGTCGACGGGAAGATCACTCCACTGGAGCGGACCGGCGTACTTGAGGAAGTTGCCTGCCATCCAGTGGTATTCCTTGACGGCGGCGACATTTTCTACGACCTCGCCCCAGTTGCGGCGGCTAAGTTTGGCTCCGCCTTCTCCGGAGGAACTGATGTACGCGATGGCGAAGCGAGGATCGTAGGCCATGGTTACGAGAGCGGCCTTGCCCCAGCGTGAGTGCCCTTCGATGCCGACCTGCCGAGCATCAACTGAGGCGTTGGTCGCGAAGTAGTCGAGAGCGCGGCTTGCGCCCCAGGCCCACGCGCGGAGGGCGCCCCAGTCGTCCAGCTTTCGAGGCTGCCCGCGGTTGCAGAGGCCAATGATGCCTTCGGTAAGGCCGGCGCCGTTGTCTGCCTGGATGCTCGCGGGATCGAGCATGGCGTAGCCCCAGCCTTTGGCGAGCACCTGTTGCTGCCAGGGCACGGCGTCCGTGGATGCAGGCGACGGGCTGGGGTGCGATGGCGCGGCGCTTACGGAGCCGAACTCCAGGAGGACGGGCACGGGGCCGCTTGCGTTGGCAGGTGTGGTGAGGTCGAGCTTGATGTCGACCTGGACGAGTGGGTAGGAGGAGCTATCGACGTGACCGGTGAGGTGCCTGATGAGGACGGCAACGTCTCCCACGGTGGTGCGGTCGGTAGAGGTAACGGCCCAGGTGACGCTGGGTGTGCTGGATGGCATGCGGCCGTAGATTTCGCGATCGAAAAGCTCGACGATCTGCGGGCGGCGTTTGGTCCACCACAGGTTCGCCGTGGTGACGCGCTGGCCGTCGTCAAGCAGGAGGGGATCAGGCAGTTGCGGGTACGGGTTAGCTTTGGACTCGTCGTAGTTGGCGGCCAGGGAAGAAGTGGAGTTGCCTTCGCGACCGGGGCGAAGCGTCTTTATGCCAAGCAGATCCATAAGGCGCTGGTGATCCTGCTCTGCGGTGAGGTGGACGATGGGCGGGTAAGACGATGCGCTTTGCTGGCCCTGAAAAGAGGTTGCCATCGAAAGGAGAACGACGAGGACTGCGCCTGTGAACTGGCTGAATTTTGTCCAGGCCGAGGATGCCAGAGGCTCCCTGCGATCCCTGCGTGCAGGCTGAACGGGAGAGGCAAAGCGGACTGGCATGGGCGCCTCTCCGAAGGGTGACATCGTTTGTCAGAACTCCATGACGATACACGTTCCTATGCTAGTCTGGCTGGCACATGGATACACGCCGCCGGGACCTGCTCAAACTTTCGCCACTTGCCATTGCAGCTGCCGCTTCCACTGTGGGCCGTACGGCTCTGGCCGAAGCACCGGCCGTGGAAACAGCCTTCAACGTGCGAGCCTACGGCGCAACCGGCGACGGGAAGACGGTCGACACGCCAGCTATCAATCGAGCGATTGAGGCGGTAGCTGCAGCAGGTGGAGGCATGCTGCTTTTTCCGGCCGGAACCTACCTGTGCTTCACCATTCATCTACGCAGCAACGTCGACTTGTACCTCTCGCATGGCTGCACCATTCTGGCTGCCGATTCGCCCAAGGCAGGGGAGTCTACCGGCTACAACGGAGGGACTTACGACGCAGCCGAGCCGAATACACCCTGGGATGCCTTTCAGGATTACGGCCATAGTCACTGGCAAAATTCGCTGCTGGTTGGGGTTGACCTTGCGGATTTCTCGATCCTTGGCCCGGGCCTGATTCATGGAAAGGGCCTCTCGCGGGGAAGCGCCCGGGGGCAGCCCGTTGAAGGCTACTCCTCCTTTGTTGCCGAACAGCCCGGGGTCGGCAATAAAGCGATTGCTTTGAAAAATTGCCGCAACGTCTTACTGCGGGACTTCTCCATTCTAAAGGGCGGGCATTTTGCCGTGCTTGTAACTGGTGTCGATAATCTTACGATCGATAACTTGCGTGTGGATACCGACCGCGACGGCTTCGATATCGATTGCTGCCGGAATGTGCGGGTGTCTAACTGCACGGTTAATTCACCCTGGGACGATGCAATTTGTCCTAAGTCGAGTTATGCCCTTGGCTACGCGCGGTCTACAGAAAATGTGACTATTGCTAACTGCTTTGTTACTGGAACTTACCAGATGGGCACAGTCATCGCGGGCACGTGGAAGAAGTTTACGGATGGAAAGGTTCCCCGGAACGGGCGCATCAAGTGTGGAACGGAGTCAAACGGCGGTTTTCGGAATATTGCGATTTCCAATTGCGTCATTGAAGGCTCAAAGGGGATTGCGCTCGAAACGGCAGATGGGGCCTACCTGGAAGATATTGCCATTTCGAATATCACCATGCGCGACATCGCCGACGCGCCGCTCTTCTTACGGTTGAATCGCCGCAATCGCGGGCCCAAGGAGACGATGCGCCCTGGACGACTCCGGCGAGTTACTATCTCCAATATTGTTTCCAGTAACTCCGCAGCGTCCACTGCATCGGTATTATCGGGAATTCCAGAGAATCTGATCGAAGATGTACGAATTTCAGATTGTTACTTCGAGCATCGTGGGCTTGAGCCATCGACGGATCCTGCTAAGCCATTACCCGACTGGCGTACTCGCAAGGTGCCGGAGATCGAGGAAGAGTACCCGGATTTGAATCGTTTCGGCCAGACATCTTCCCACGGCTTCTTTGTTCGACATCTGAATCGTCTCGATATGTCTCATGTCGAGATCAAGCCGATCAACCAGGACCCGCGTCCGGCCTTTTGGCTGGAAGATGTACATCGGGCTGATTTCTTCGCCATCACCGCGCCGCCGCAGCCTAACTTTGCGCTGCACAACGTGAGTGGCTTGCGCATTCTATGGTCGCGTGCCGCGAAGGACACGACCCTGGAACAAGCGGCCGATCAGACCATCTAGGCAAGACTTATCTGCATGGGAGGATGCCTGACGGAGGGATTCGGAGCACTTAGGCCGGGATCTCCGCGCTTTGTCCTGTGCTGGAGGTTTCCACTATGGCGATGCCGGCCAGGATCAGCAGGGCTCCCATCAGGAAGCGCCGGTCGAGACCCTGGTGAAAGACCAGCAGAGACGTGATCCAGGCGAAGATTGGCTCAAGGGTCAGCAGGACGACGGTGTGGGTGGGCGGCAGGACACGCTGGGCGAAGCTCTGAATGGTGAAGGCGGCGGCGGTTGCGAACAGGCTGCAAAGGCTCAACGTAAGCATCAGCCGCGGGGTGAAGGTGACGTGCTCAGGCTGGAGCGGGAGCATGGTCAACATGACCAGGGCGGCAAAGCCGATCTGTATGGTCGCTAGCGGTCCGGATGCCAACGTCTGGGCGGCTCGGCTGAGCGCGAGAACATGTGCCGCAAAGGCCAGCGCACCGAGCAGGGTGAGTACGTCGCCGCGGCTCACGCTTGTGAACAGGCGATGCAGTTCGACTTTCGCGGGCGTGGTGATCAGAATCAGGCCGAAGAAGGCGAACACGGCTCCGACCGCAGCACCGGCGTGGGGACGTGCGCTTCCCAGCGGACGAAAGGAGGGAACCAACATCAGGGCCGGGACCAGGATGACCACCAGGCCGGTGATGAAGGCGGATTTGGCGGGATCAGTTTGTGTGAGCCCCAGTGTTTGCATCTGGTAGCCGAGCGCGAGAAAGAGGCCGGCGAGCGAGGCTTGGCGCAAGTGCAGCCGGGAGATGGAGCGGAGGTGACGCCGGTTGACGAGTATGAGGGCTAGGGTGGCGAGGGCGAAGCGCAGCAGATTGAAGAGCAGCGGCGAGGCGTCGCGGAGGGCGGACTTGACGAGGGTAAAGGTCGCTCCCCAGACCAGGACCGTGAGGAGCAGCAGGAGATACGCCGCGGTGCGTGGATGCTTCATGGGCGAAGGCAGGGTCCGGGAGCGGGTGATGGGCAAGACGGATGGATCAACTTGACCGAAACATATCGCTGGGGCTTCGGCGCGTGTCTCCGGTGGACACGGTTGCGGCGGTGTCAAGCAGGGTGAGCAGGATGCGGCGAAGAGCGGTTTCGCGGCCGGTCGGGTCGTACCACTCGGCCGAGGTGTGGATGCCTCCTCCGGTGCCGCCGGCGGCGAGGGCGAGGGCTGGGATGCCGAGCGAGAGCGGTAGGTTGGCATCGGTAGAGCCGATGCGCGGCTCGGTGCGGATGCCCAGGTGGCGATCGACGGCAGAGAGCGTAAGCAGGAGGGGAGAGGAGTTGGCGAGTTCGCCGGTTGGCCGGTCGCCGATGAGTTCGATGCTTAGTCCCAGGGGCGCGGCGGCCCTGGGTGGGCCGGTCTCAGCGATGGTCTGCTCGAAGACGCGGCGGATCTCGCCGGCGTGGAAGGCGAGCTCCTGCGGTGAGGTGGAGCGGAGATCGAACTGCACGGTGGCCGAGGCGGGGATGGAGTTGATCGAGGTTCCTCCGGAGATGCAACCGGGATTGAGCGTGGTTCGTGCGTCCTCGCCGGCGCGGGGCTGGAGGCCGGGCAGTTCGGCCAGCGTGCTGACAGCGCGGCTGAGGAGAACGATGGGGTTGGGCGATCCGGCGTCGGACCAGGAGTGACCTCCAGGCCCGGTGATGGTGATGCGAAAGCGTTGGCTGCCGAGGGCGCGGGTGACGACGGCGGCGGTTCCGGAGCCTTCGAGCGCGAGCAGGGCTCCGATGCGGCCGCGGTAGGGGCTGCGCTCAAACAGGTGCCGCATGCCGCGGAGATTGCCCTCGCCCTCTTCGCCGACGTTGGCGACGAAGAGCAGCGTGAGCGGCGGCTGAATCTGAGCGAAGCGCAAGGCGGCGATGATCCCCAGCAGCGCGGCCAGCCCGGCTCCGTTGTCGCAGCTTCCCGGGCCGAGGATGCGGGTTCCGTCCTCTTTCGGGATGGTGTCGGTTCCGGCGGGGAAGACGGTGTCGAGGTGGGCGGAAAGGACGACCAGCGGCTGGTCCTGCGGCTGGCTGCCGGGGAGTTCGCCAAGCGCGTTGCCTTCGGCGTCGATGTGGACGTTGCTTAGGCCGAGCTCGGAGAAGCGGTCTGCAAACCAGGCGGCGCGCGCGGACTCGCCAAAGGGCGGGGCCGGGATGGCGAGCAGCTCGAGCTGCCATAGGCGCATCCGGGGCTGGTGCAGGTGCAGCCAGTGTAAGGCGCGGTGGACGGGGAGGTAGGTGGCGAGGCGCGTGATGCGATGCTGGGTGAGAGCGGTCTGGCTCGCAATTTGGGCAGTCATGCCGGGTACTCGACCGAGAGCAGGAAGAGGCCGCGCGCAGGGGCGGTCCGGCCGGCGGCGCTGCGGTCGCGGGCGGCCAGGATGGCGGGGATGGCGGACGGAGCGAGGCGGCCGGCAGCCGTGTCGACGAACGTGCCGACGAGGTTCCGGACCATGTGGTGCAGGAAGCCGGAGCCGGTGATCCGGTAGATGAGCAGGCCGGACTCGCTATGCCAGCAGGAGCGATGGATGCAGCGGACGGAGGTGCGGGTTCGGGCTTCCCGGGTGCCTTCGCGCTCGCCCAGCTCGGGGTCGGCTGCGGCGAAGCTGGTGAAGTCGTGCTCGCCCAAGATGGCGTTTGCGGCGGCCTGGGCGAGGTCGAGCCGCATGGCCCAGGGGCAATCCCAGACAAAGGGCGCAAGGG
>CAXTQE010000020.1:0-23442 GCA_964246225.1 uncultured Acidobacteriaceae bacterium
GCATCGGCCACCTCCCGCCACTCGAAGCGCCCGAGGAGGTCGCTTCGATCATCGGCGATAAGATTGCCGCCGCGCATATTCCGCTGATCGCGATCGATATTCCGCATCCACATGCGACCTACTTCGGAGTGGACAACTACCGTGTGGGTGCGACGGCCGGCGCGGAGTTGGCACGGCACGCGCAACGCGAGTGGGGAGGGAAGGTGGATTGGGTAATCGGGCTGGACCTTCCCGAGGCGGGATCGTTCGTGCAGGGGCGCATCTCCGGCGCATTTGAGGCGATCCGCAGCATTCTTCCGGAGTTGCCGGTCGAGGCCTATGTGCGGATCGATGGACGCGGCATGCGCGAGAAGAGTCGCAAGGTGATCGCGGATTTTCTCGACCGTCATCCGAAGGATCGTCGCATCCTGGTGGCCGCCGTCAACGATACGAGCGCGCTCGGCGGTGTGGATGCAGCCGTGGAGAAGAAGCGCCAGCGGCACATGGCCATGGTCGGCCAGGACTGCATCGATGAGGCTATCCAGCAGATGAAGCGTAAGAACTCGCCGTTGATCGGCTCGGTCTCCCATGAAACGAGCAGCTACGGGCCAAGTTTGATGACGTTGGGGCTTGCGCTGCTACGAGGGAATACGGTTGCTCCGTACAACTACGTATCGCACCGGCTGGTGAGCCGTAAGACGCTGCTGGAAGCGAACGCCGTTCCGACATAATGCGGCCTGCACCACGAGGCGTCACGCTCCCTTGGCTTTCAGGTAGCTGCCATAGCCAATGACGACCGTCGAACCCACGAGAAGTAGAAGGCCGGCGAAGACAAGAGATTTGGTGCGCCTGCTGGTGCCCTTCCACTCTCGCAACGCAAGGCCCCACAGATTTGCGAACAGGATGATGCTCGACATGTGCAGGGTCCAGCTGGCGAAGTCGTACTTCCCCATCTTGGTCTCTCCCATGGAGTAGAAGAAGAACTGGAAGTACCAGATGACGCCCGCAAGTATCGCGAACAGATAGTTCTTTGTTAGAGCTGCGGGGTAAATGCGCTGTGCGAGGCTGACTGGATCGACGTCCATGAGGGTCTCGCCGGTGGCGGCGGCGGTACGCATGGGGTTGCGGCCAGGCTCGCCGCCAAATTGTGCGAACGAGTGATTGCGCGCGATGAGGATGCCCGACCAGACAACATTGGTGATGAAGCCGCCGCACAGAATGACAATCAAAACGGGAAGGTTCTGCCAGAGGTCCCTGTGACCCGCGGCAAGGAGCCGCACTTTGGTCATGTCGCCGATGGGTTTGCCCGCATCCAGTCCAAAGGCGAAGAACGAACTCATGATGCCGGCGAAGATCGCGATGATCAGCCCCTTGGCGAAGGAGTAGTCCCGTTCTCCGGCAGAAGCTTTTTCTTCCCCCGTGATTTCGCGCTCTTTAGAAGCGCCCGCAGCGCCGCTGACCGCAATCGCGAGCAACGAGAGGAGCACGCCCAGAATGGTGACCTGGCCGGAACGATCCTGCAGGATAGCGCCCATCTGGCCGTGATAGAGAGGCGGGAGGATGGTGCCGAACGCCGTGCAGAAGCCGAGCGCAATTGCATACCCGAGCCCAAGTCCGAGGTATCGAATCGAGAGGCCGAACGTCAGGCCGCCGACTCCCCAGAGCAGACCCATGAGTAAGGGGTAGAAGAGACTGGCGTTCGGATCCGCATGCGCATCGCGGAGAATCTGGAAGACATGCGGGACGAAGAGGCTGGCGAAGATCGTGGGGGCGAGGAGCCACGCGGCGACACCCTGGATGATCCAGTAGATCTCCCAGGACCAACGCTTGATCCCACGGAATGGAATGAAGTTGCTCGCTGAAGCGAGGCCGCCCAGCCAGTGGTAGAGCACGCCGATAAAAGAGTTGGGAGGCACGGAGAACCTTATGGAGAAGGTGCGCAGCCCATCCTACCTGACGGAACTCCCGTTGTGTGAAATGATTCACCTATTGGTATCTGGCGGCCAGGGGACTCTCTGTTCGGCTTCTGAAGACAAACCTCCAGCGCGTTTACGCGATATCATGAGCTCCGACTCGAAGCGAAGTGCCTGCAGGTGTGGGCCTCGCAGGTGACCTTTCCATGCCTACTGATACGCAACGGAAGCGGGTGTTTAGCGCGCTTGATGCTTTTCACCTTGAGATACCCTCGTGGGGTTTCGCCAATACGGGAACCCGGTTTGGCAAGTTCCTCCAGGCTGGTGCAGCTACGAGCATCGAGGAGAAGTTTGCCGATGCCGGATGCGTGCAGAGGCTGACCGGTGTGACGCCGACGCTCGCGCTCCATGTGTTGTGGGATTTGCCGAATGGCGTGGCCAGTGCCGAAGCCGTGAAGGCGCTCGGTGAGAAGAACGGGGTGCGGCCGGGGTCCATCAACCCAAACCTGTTTCAGGATCAGGCGTACAGGTTCGGCTCGATCTGCAACCCCAGCGCGGAAGTACGGAGAACCGCGATCCAGCACCTGTTGGATTCAGTGGAGATTGGCAAGGCGCTGGGTTCGGCAGAGGTTTCGATATGGGTGTCGGATGGATCGAACTACCCGGGTACGCAAAGCCTGCGGCGGCGCATCGAGTGGATGCAGGAGGCGCTCGCCCAGACGCACGCAGCTCTGGCCCCTGGTCAGATCCTGCTGGTGGAGTACAAACCGTTCGAGCCGGCCTTCTATCACACGGACATCGCAGACTGGGGCATGGCTTGTGAATTGGCTCGCGGCGCCGGACCCCAGGCGAAGGTGCTGGTGGACACAGGGCACCACTACCAGGGAACCAACATTGAGCAAATCGTGGCATGGCTGCTGCATTTGGGAATGCTCGGCGGCTTCCACTGCAACGACCGCAAGTATGCCGACGATGACCTGACGCTGGGCTCGATCGATCCTTACCAGGTATTCCGAATCTTTCATGAAATCTTCGTCGAGCGCTCCCGCGAAGGAGCGGCGCTGCCGTCGTTCATGATTGACCAGAGTCACAACCTGAAGGGCAAGATGGAAGCCATGGTGCAAACGGTGGTGACGGCGCAGGAGCTGTATGCGAAAGCCGCGCTGGTGGATCACGACGCGCTCGGCGAGTTGCAGGATGGCTGCAAGCTGGTGGAGGCGGAAGAGCTGTTCCGGGCGGCCTTTTGGGAAGATGTCCGGCCGCTCGTCGCGCAATGGCGGGAAGAGCACGGGCTCCCTGGAGACCCACTGAAAGCGCTGCGCCAAAGCGGCTATGAAGAGCAGATCGCGCGGGAACGAGGGAGCAGAAATGCGATCGCGCAGGGCGCTTACGCCTGAAGCACGTGCTTGTGTCTCTATTGGAATAGTTGTCCTATAGGCACAGCTTGTGCCATTCTAGTTTCGCCGGGCGCGACTGCAGTAGGTGGCCGCCAGGTTTCCTGATAGGACCCCACACAATGACGCCGAAACTGAATTTTCTTGAGGACCGCTGGGATGACGCGGTGGCATCCACACTGGATCAGCCGGAACTGCTGCGCTACCGCTCCAACCTGCTGGGTTCCGACCTTCGCCTGACTAACTTTGGTGGAGGGAATACAAGCTCTAAGATCGAGCAGACCGATCCGCTCGACGGCAAGAACACTATGGTTCTGTGGGTGAAGGGCTCCGGCGGCGACCTGGGCAGCATCAAGCGGGCGGGGTTTGCAACGCTGTACTTGGACAAGGTGCTCACGCTGGCGAAGAGCTACGCCGGCGTCGAGCGCGAAGACGAGATGGTGGCGATGTACCCGCTGTGCACCTTTGGGAACAACCCGGTGGCAGCCTCTATCGACACGCCCCTGCATGGTTTCCTTCCCGCGCCTCACGTTGACCATCTCCATCCGGACTGGGGCATTGCACTGGCGGCGTCGGCGAACGGCAAACAGAAGATGGAAGAGTTCAACCAGCGCTTCGGCCACAAGATTATCTGGGTCCCTTGGCAGCGGCCAGGGTTCGAACTGGCGATGATGATGAAGTCGGCCGTGGACGCGGCCCCTGGGTGCGATGGAGTGGTGCTGGGCGGCCATGGCCTCTTCACTTGGGGCGCGACGCAGCGCGAGTGCTACCTGAATACGATTACGATCATCGATGAGCTGGGACAGTTCATCGGGGAGCATGCCGGCAAAAAGGCTAAGAGCTTCGGCGGACCGAAGCACACGAGCCACGCAGAGCGTGGGCGGCTCGCGGCAATGCTCATGCCGATCGTGCGCGGTAAGGTTTCGGCGAGACAGCGCGTACTTGGGAGCTTCAGCGATGCAGACGATGTCCTGAGCTTCGTGAACTCGCATTCGGCGAAACAGCTGGCCCATCTAGGCACGAGCTGCCCGGATCATTTTATTCGCACGAAGATACGTCCACTCTTTGTGGACTGGGACCCTGCGGGGGATGAGAAGGACCTCGAAGCCAAGCTGGCGGACGTGTTGGAGACGTATGCAGCCGAATACGCCGAGTACTACAAGGCGCATGCCTTGCAACAGTCTCCCGCCATGCGAGATGCGAGCCCCACGATTGTGCTGGTGCCCGGTGTGGGCATGTTCAGCTTCGGAAAGAACAAAGCCGAGGCGCGCATCACGGGCGAGTTCTATACGAATGCGATCCATGTGATGGAAGGCGCGGGCGGGATGGATGAAGGCACATGTCCCGCCGTTCTCCCGCAGGCGGGGCCGGCGGCGGGCACCAGCGCATTCAGTGTGCATGAAAACTATGTGGCGCTGCCGCCGAGCGAGGCGTTCCGGATTGAGTACTGGGCGTTGGAAGAGGCGAAGATTCGCCGACAGCCGCCCGAGAAGGAACTGAGCCGAAGAATTGTGCTGGTTGTGGGCGGAGCGAGCGGCATTGGACGGGAGACCGTGCTGCTGGCTGCGGAGCGTGGTGCGCACATCGTAGTGGCGGATCTGTCGCAGGAGGCTGCACAGAAAGTCGCCGAGGAAGCGAAGATGATCGGCGGAAACGAGATTGCCATCGCGACAACGATCGATATCCGCAACCGAGACGCGATCAGAAAAGCGCTGGCCGCAACGATCGAGGCGTTTGGTGGGATCGACATTCTGATCAACACAGCAGCGATGTTTCCTTCGTCCCCGACCGGGGTGATCAGCGATGCGCAATGGGCGACGACGCTGGAAGTGAACGTGACAGCAAACTTCCTGCTGGTGGATGAAGCGGCGAACGTATTCCAAGCACAGGGGCTGCCGGGAAGCGTGGTCCTGACGAGCTCGGCCAATGCCGTGGTGCCGAAGCGCGGCACGGAAGCTTACGATGTGAGCAAGGCGGCGCTGAGCCATTTAGTGCGTGAGCTCGCGGTGACGTACTCACCGCTGCTGCGGGTGAATGGCATTAGCCCGGCGACCGTGGTGAAGGGGTCGACGATGTTTCCTCGCGATCGCGTGAAGGCCTCGCTGACCAAGTATGCGATTCCCTTTGAGGAGAGCGGCTCGGATGAAGCTCTGCGCAACAAGCTTGCAGGCTTTTATGCGCAACGCACCCTGACGCATGTGCCGATCGATCCGAAGGACTGTGCGGAGGCGATCCTGTTCCTTGCTGGTCCGAAGGCACCAGTAACAACAGGGCACCTGATCCCGGTTGATGGCGGGCTGACCGAGGCGTATCTGCGATGAACGGCGGCGCGCCCCCGGACGCGCGTGCGCTGGTTGCAATCGACCTCGGCGCGGAAAGCTGCCGCGTGTCCTTGCTGCGTTGGAAGGCGAAGGCGCCTCGGATGCAGTTAGTACACCGCTTTGCAAACGCTCCGGTGCAGCGCGCCGATGGTTTGCGATGGGACATCACGGCTATTCTGCGTGGTTTGTATGAAGGCCTTCGGGGATGCGCCGAGCAGGCTCCGGAAGGAATCGCGTCGCTCGCGGTCGATGGCTGGGCGGTTGATTACGTGAGGCTCCGGGACGATGGGGAGCGTGTGGCCAACCCGTTCTGCTATCGCGACACGCGGACAGGCACAAGCGAGCATGTTCTGCATGCCCGCGTGTCGGCAGAGCGGATGCGGGAGCTCACGGGTATCCAGATCCTTCCCCTGAACACGGCCTATCAGCTGACCGCAGACGAGCCCGGTGTGCGGCGCTGCAGGTGGTTGAATCTGCCCGAGTATGTGCTGTACACCCTGGGTGGACGAGCGGTTTCGGAACTGACGAATGCCAGCCATACGCAGTTGATGAGGTTGACCGGTGGGTGGAGCGAAGAGATCTGCACAGCGGTGGGAACGCCTGTCGAGAGCTGCGGGGAGATCGTTGCGCCAGGAACAACCCTGGGGACGATGCACGGCGAGTTGGCGAGTCTGGCAGCATTCTCCAGCACTCGATTGATCGCGCCGGCTTGCCATGACACGGCATCGGCTATTGCGGCGGTGCCCGACGACGGCGACGACTGGGGGTATATCAGTTCGGGCACATGGTCGCTGGTGGGCACGCTGCTACACGAGCCAGTCAACACAGCAGCCGCACGCGCAGCCAACTTCGCCAACCTGCGCGGCGCGGGTGGCGTGGTTTGCTTTCACAAGAACGTGAATGGCATGTGGCTGCTCCAGCAGTGCCTGCAAACGTGGAAAGCAGAAGGCAGGGAATTTACGTATGCGGAGCTGATGGAGGCGGCGACAAAGGTGCCACCGCGAGGCTACGTCTTAGACGTGGACGAGTCGAACCTTTTGCTCCCCGGCGCCATGCCAGCACGTATTAATGCGCAGCTGAAGCGGCGCGGGATGGCGGAACTAGAGCCGACGCCCGCTGGGGCGCCTGCCATGGCTTCCTTTCTGTTTCACAGCTTGGCGGCGCGTTATGCTGAGGTGCTTCGCACGGTAACTGGGATCACAGGCAAGCGGCTCAGGAAGCTCTACATCGTCGGCGGCGGTAGTCAAAACGAGCTGCTAAACCGATTGACAGCGGAGACGACAGGTCTGGAGGTCCGACCCGCAGGTACGGAATGTTCCACCACCGGAAACTTTGCCGTTCAGTTGGCGGCCCTTGAGCATGACAGGGTTCCCGTTGCGCATGAAATTGCTACCTGGGCAAGCCGCCTGCAACTGTGAAGCTATGGCGGTTTGCGTGGAGAGAGTAGGATCTCGCCAAGTGCCACAAGGCATGATGCCAGATCCTAGCTTTTGCAACCACGTGTGTATCAGTGGTCGCGATCGTACTTATACCGCAGCGTCCTGCGATCGTTCTTGATAGTTAGAGTGACGGAAGGTGCTTAATCGTCACTGAAAAGGCACCACGATTCATCGTGCATTGTTCCGTCGTTATCCGTCCTGCAATCACTTTTTTCTACGTTTATAACGTCCTGCAAAGAAGCTAGCGTTCGGAGATACATGCATTTGAATCTCAACTTGTTTGCCCGTGCCGCCATTGTCGGCGCGCTGTCCTCGATAGTCTTGACTGGAACCAGTGTGGCGCAAGCTGGTACTGGTGCCCTGAGCGGCACGATCACGGATGCGTCGGGGGCCGCACTGTCCGGCGCCACTGTCAGCTTCCGCAACGAGGTGAGCGGCAATACTCAGAAGCTCGCGACGGATGAGCAGGGACACTTTCACGTCACCACGCTGCCGGTGGGAGCCTACACCATCGAAATGAGTGCCTCCGGCTTTGCCGCGATGCGACAAAGTCATGTTCAGGTACAGGCTGATCAGGACACAACGCTCCCAGCCATCGTGCTTGCAGTCGGCAATGCCTCTGAGCAGGTGGATGTTGAGGCCAACAGTGTCGGGTCCGTTGCGGCCGCGCTTGCTCCCATGGACGCTTTGCTCGAGGCTACTTCCGCGCGCACAGAGGTTTCCGCAGCCTTCCTTCAGAACTTCCTATCGCCAGTAGCTGACTACGGCGAAGCGGTCGAGATGACTCCGGGCACATTCACCACCAACAGCAATGGTGTCGGTCTTGGACAGAGTAAGACTTTTTTCCGCGGCTTTCCGGATGGCGACTACGACATCGACTTTGACGGAATTCCGTTCTACGACACCAACACGCCCACGCACCATTCCTGGGCGTTTTTCCCCTCTCAGTTTCTCGGTGGCGTCGATTTCGACCGTTCGCCCGGCAGCGCCTCTACCATCGGCCCCACTCCTTTTGGCGGTTCGATTCACCTGCTCTCCAAGGATGTCTCGCCGGTGAACAACGTACGAGCTACATTTTCAGGTGGGTCTTTCAATACCTTTCTCTACGACGCCGAGTACGATTCGGGTGCTTTTGGTCCCGGCAAGAAATTCAATATGAACGTCGACGTTCATCATCTGCAAAGCCATGGCTATCAGAGCCTCAACAACCAGACCCGCAATGCTGGCGCTCTCAAATTCAAATATCAACTGAGCCCCAAGACCACGCTTACAGGCTTTTCCGGCGTCATCTGGCTCGACGCTAATACACCGAACTTCAATGCCACGCGCTGCCAAATGTACGGAGTCAGCACCGGTTATAACTGCTTCGTTTCTGGCACCACGCTATACCCGTACACCGGGGCTGGTCTTAGCTTCCTGCTGACCAATAACTCCAACCCGTATCTTTACCTGAATGACCAATATAACTTCTACCATGTGCCCACCGACTTCGAGTATGTCGGCGTTCATTCCAAGCTGGGCAAGGGATTTGTTCTAGACATCAAGCCCTACACGTACAACTACGACAACTCGGAAAAATATGCGAACGCCGTTCCTATTACGGATTCCAGCACGATCAATGGTTTAAAGACGTACAACGGCGTGGCCATTAGTCCTTGCAATGTGCCGGTACTCAAGAAGGGCGTTGCTGTCTACCCCTGCTCTGTGGACAAGTACAACAGCTACCGTAAGTACGGTGAGACAAGCGAACTCACGCAGGTTTCCCGGTTCGGCACTCTGCGCGCCGGCATGTGGTACGAGTGGGCCACCACCAACCGTCACCAGTTCCCCTCCGATCCACTCGATGGCTACATCGACTCCGCTCTGCCGAATTTTTCTGAAAAATTTGTTACCGATTCCTACCAGCCCTACGCGGAGTACCAGGTTCAACTCGGTTCGAAGCTGACCTTCACTCCGGGCGTCAAGTTCGCGTACTACACCATCGACACCAAGCAATATGCCGATAACGGCGGTAAGATCGGTCCGCTTACAGGAAATACTGCGGGATTCATCACCAATGGCGGCAGTTACTTCTCAACTTTGCCCTCGGCCTCGATCAACTACCGCATCAAGAACGACTGGTCTGCTTATGTACAGGCTGCGCAAGGCAGCATTGTTCCGCCATCTTCTGTTTTCGACTTCACCCAGGGGGCGAATGGAACGCCAGTCGGAACGCTTCCCAGTCAGCAGAAGAACACCACCTACCAGGCCGGAACCGTCTTCAAACTAAAGCGCGCGACCTTTGACGCCGATGTGTATCACATCCACTTCGACAACAGCTACTCGTCCTTCACGCCTACCTCCACGGGTGAGCCGGTTTACTACGTTCAGCCCAGCTCCACATCCATTGGGCTTGAAGGAGAATCGAATCTCTACATCGCAGCCGGCGTCAGCGTTTATCTCAATGCAAGCTACGACAGTGCGACCTACAAGGGCACATTGACTCAGTCCTGCACTGGTACTGCAGCCACAGGCTGCACTGCAGCCACGTCGCAGTACACCTTTACAGCACCTTCCGGCCTGAATGTTGCCCAGACGCCCTCCGATGTCGAGACGGAAGGCATCACCTATCAACATAAGGGGTGGGATGTCGGTCTGTTCAACAAGCGTGTCGGCACGGAATACGAGGATGTTAGTGGGTACCACAACCAGACCACCATTGCGCCTTTTACCCTCACCAACGCGAACGTGAACTATACGATTCGGTCCGGCGGCCGTTTCAACAACACCAAACTACAACTCAGCTTTAATAATCTTTTCAATGAGCACAGCATTACCAGCATCGCCAATGCCGGGAGTGCCGCTACCCAGACCTTTGCGGCCAACGGTACCAACTACATTAACCCGTTCGTTACCACTGGTCAGACGCCAATTAACGGTCAAGATGCGGTCAGCATTCTTCCCGGCCGCAGCATTATGTTAACCGTTACCCTGGGCCACTCCATGGCGCGCTGATACCTTTCTGTCTGCGGGTGCGCGTCCGGTCGCGGCACGACCCCTCTTTAACGCATCCCTTTTACAAGTCCTGGTAGAGTATGCCAATTCCACTCTAGCCACCCGATCGATCCTCTCCAGAGTGACAGAGCTGTTCCGTTCGGAGAAGTGCTGGCGCGCTATATTCAGAAGTCGCTCTCGATTTCGAGTTGCGTCCGCGCACAAGGCCATAGACTTTGACAATCGGAGGCTCCTCCGGATAGGTTTTCCTAGTAGCGGAGCTCCCTCCGCATGTGATTCTACTTTTAGGAGCATGCAATGCTTAGTCCAGCACGAACCATTCCAGCACCTGGCGGCACCTACACTCTCGGTCAGAAAAAAGTCGCGCGTATTGGATATGGCGCTCTGCAGCTGCGCAACCTAGAATCCGACCCTGGAAAGGCAGAGGCGCTACTCAGACGTGCTTTAGATCTGGGCGTGGATCATATTGACACGGCGGAATTCTATGACAATAATTTGCCAACCGAATCATTCAGAAGGTTGTTGGAAGGAAGGATGGGATCGTCATTGCAAGCAAGGTTGGAGCGGACCCTGAGACCAGCGGGAAAATACCTGTCAGGCTGGCACAGCGACCGGAGCAGCTTCGAGCGACCGTTGAACAGAATCTCGTCAGCTTGGGCATGGAGCGAATTCTTTTGGTCAACCTGCGAAGAGCAGATATGGGTCCCGGCCTTCAGGCGGAGGGCGATCAGATTGTTGACATCGACGACCAGATGGCCGAAATGATTGCAATGCGCAAGGAAGGAAAGATCGGCAACATTGGCCTTAGCGCAATCAGCTTGGAGAAAGTCGAACGTGTTCTTCCCGCTGGTATAGCATGCGTTCAGAACGCCTACAGCCTCGTAAACCGCGACTCGGAGAAGCTGCTTGACTTCTGCCTCGATCACCAAATCGCGTGGGTCCCGTTTTTCCCCCTGGAGGATGCCATGTCTGGCTTGCCGAAGGTTACAGATCAGCCTGAGGTGATCGACATTGCGAAGCAGCTCGGGGTCACCCCATCACAGCTTGGCCTTGCTTGGCTACTGCAGCACAGTCCAAACACCTTGCTCATTCCAGGTACCATCAATAACGAGCATTTGGAGGAGAATTTGGCTTCCGGGTCTGTAGAAAATCAGCAAAGACTTCCTGTCTCAGCTGAGCAGCTTAGTTGTGGCATCTTCGCCGTCCTAACGATTGCACAGGCTGAACTAAGCTTTTAGGCGTGCCCACGGAGAGCACAAGAACTAATCCTGTCCGAAGATGAACGCAGGGCGTTGCTCAGATGGACGTTGTGTCGTCGACGGTGCTCTGCACAATCAGCACGGTGGGCGCGCTGAGCGCCAGCACATCGTAATCGCCATGAGTCCATTGCCGGACTAGTGTTGCGTCGATCGCGAGCCGGGTAGCGATCGATCTGCTCTACCGTGAGCGGCTGTGCAGCTCTGGTCTGATTCTCGCAAGCCCTCGACTTGAAGCAAGCGCCGTTGCACCCAGGACGATGACGGTGAGGGGAAAATGCATGCGGTGAGTCGGATCACCCTCTTCTACGGTTCACGTGAAGCTGATCTTGCCTCCTGGCTCTTACCGTTGAGAGAAGCTACCGCCGCCTCCAGCACGGAATCTCGATCCATCATGAAGTCCTGCCTAGAAAGATGAACAGGGATGTCCGGCTGCACTCCAATGCCTACGAAGTCTGTTCCGTCAGTAAAGCTGTCGTGCTTGGTGCAGATCCGAGCCCTTCCGCCGCCGGGAAGATCGAAGTACAGCGGTTGACCGGTACTGCCTCCAGTCGGCTCACCAACGATCAATCCTCGTTTGGCCTGTTTGAAAGCGACGGCCATGTCTTCACCGGCGGAAAAGGTACGCGGGCTGATGAGCATGACCACCTTGCCACTGAAGTGCCTTGAGCTGTCCGGCTCCACCGTGTTCAAGGGAAAGCGTAGAGGAGTTTCCACATTTCCCATGCGCGATAGGTTGCAATCCACCGCGTGGACTGTGAAAGCGGTGCGGGAGTGGGCTTGTCGACCAGAGTCGCCAGCACATGCGCACCGATAGAATCACTGCCTCCACCGTTCTCACGCACGTCCAGGATCACGCCCTGAGCCTTGCTGATTTCTGGCCAATGCTTGTCCCACTCTGTAGCATTGATCTCGTCCTCGAACTCATTCAGGGCAACATACGCAACGTTGCCAGGGAGTACACGGAAGGAGAACTGCTGTTTCGAAGAAGGCTTGTTTTCAGCAACAATAAATCTGTGTTCCGTCTTCTGTCCTTTAGGTGTCACGGTCTCTAGGGTGAACGTTGTTCCGACCATTCCAAAGAACGGTATGTTTTCAAACATGCGAGTGTTACGGTCCTGTGGAGAGGAGGCGCTGACGAAAGGGCCGATAGTCTTTTCGGCCCAGACAACTGCGGGCATCCCGTTAATGGTGAGAACCTCATCACCCGGTTTTAGACCCTGCAGGTCAGCTTCCGGATCACGCGAACCGAGCACAATCATATGTCCATCAATGAGCCGCGTATGGAGTGGCAAGCGCACCATTTGGTCATAACTCTGCTTTGGAAAGTCGACGTCGCTGTGGCCATCCTGCAATTGGGCGTAGAAGCGTTGAAGCACCCGATAGTAGACGAGGGTGGACGATGTGTTGAGAACCTGAGGGATGAAGTCCCTGTAGGTCTGATCCCAATTCAGTTGCGGCACATGCCTGCACGGTCATTAGTGGGGAGCAAAGCCAGAGCGCGCGCATAGAGAACTGAGCTCTCTTTGTACTCTTGTGTGTGGTACGCCGACACTGCTTGCTTTAAAAGGTTTTCAGCAGATGGTGATTCGGTCTGGCAAGCCAACAAAGTAGGCAAGAAGAGAGCGCTGACTAAAAGGGCACGAAGCATACAAAAAAACTTTACGTCGGCGACGCACTCCTGTAAACGCGAAAGCATGCTCGTGGATCACAGAACGATTCAATGCGATCGCGCTTAATTGCGTTATGCCGGATGCGTTGCCACGTGTGTGCACAAACGAAGGTTTGTGGAGGGCTTGTGCGACTCCGCGCTGAACCTTAACGGCTGCATGTACCACCGCTGTAGCCACTCTTGCGCAAGATGAGGTCGGGGTCGTTCCAGCGAATCACATCCTGCATCGCCTGATGTTTATCGATGGAGGCATCATAGTAGCACTGCCAGATACGCATCCCCTCCCAGTAACCTACCTCACCCGGCCAGCCTTTCGATGCAAAATCGTAGTTCTCTACCCATCTATGACGAGCTTCTGCAGCAGCTTTTGGGGAAGCTTCGGCTCCCGGAGGCTGAGTGGCTAAAAGATCTTGCTGCAATTGATTCCACAACTCTGCCTCATGATGGGTAGCCCATTCCGCCCGTTGCGGCTCCGGCGTGGTGCCGGTTACGACCAACGAAACGAAGTCGGCTGCACCCTCGGTAAGGATGCTGGCCAACAAGGGAGACGTCTTGGAGCCGGAAGGCTCATTCTGGAAAGTGTTGGTTGTCTCGTGAGCAAAAAAATGTCGCAGGGTCGTCCTCAGACCTTCCGGTGCATCGCCACTGACCTTGCAGATTACTTCCAATCCAAGAACCTGTACGTTAGGTCCTGCTGTTCCACCCGAATTGTTAGCCCCGAACACGACGTAAATTTGGGGAAGAGCCTGGTCCGGGTACAAGCCATGCATCGCAAGATAAATGGACCTTAGGTCGGCATCGTACTGCTTCAGGCGAGGCAAACAGTCGTGAATCGCATGGTCGTAGGTGGCCGCATTTTGACTAACTGCTTCGGCTAGATGAGCTGCATTTTGTATGCGGTAAGGAGTAAACACCGTGACGCCATAGGAGGCGCCATCCAGATAGTTCTTCTGAATCTGTTCTGGTGATGGTTTGCCATAGGTAGCGAGGTATAACCGTGCAAATCGTTCCGCATCCTCAATGTGCATAGAGGCGGTAAGAGGGTCAGCAGGTGCTGGTGGAACTTGAGCCGAGCTGGCTGTAGCGTGAAAACAACAAAGTGGAACGCACATGAGGTTGAGAACTAACCGCCGTCCCCAGATCATCCTAGCTCCGTTCTTCCATTCCTGACATGACACGCTCGTGACCTTTGTTTTTCTGGACTACCTACGTCTGTTCTTGCGGTGCGGATGCAGGATGTCAATCCAGTGCTGGAGAGGGATCTCTTATTGCGGAAACAGTGCCACCGTCAACGAAGAATGTCAGGAGTTACGTCATTTATTTGCTAGGCAAGATAGATATAAGGGCTTACCCAAGAAGGTGGACCTTAGACCTCCATCGAACGGGATGCGGAGTTATTGGATGATTTCTAAAACCTGTACCGGGCAGAAAACTGGAAGCGACGCTCCACGGATCGCACGTTTTGACTCGCGACGTTGCCGAAGCTTGTATCTTGGAGGTTCGTATCTGGATTGCCATAGCTGGCGATGTTGAAGACGTTGAAAGCATCAAATCGCACGCCGATGACCTGCTCACGGAAGGTACGGAAATCCTTGTTAGCGGACATGTCCACGTTTAGATAACCGGGGCCGCGCACATTGCCGTTCGCTGCGGTGCCAAAGGTGTTCGGAGCGGGTAATCCAAATGCACAGACCCCATTGTTCACGCCGGCAGCGCAAGGCGTTGCTGAAGGATCGGTGCCGAACCAGTTTGTCAGCGAACGATTTACGATTTTCAGAGCGCGGTACTGATTTGGACGAGGAGTTCCATAGCTATTGGCATTGTTATAGTTTCCATTGAGGTAGACGGTCTCCGGAAAGCCGGTGTAGGCAATACCGGCGACACCGATCCGCCAACCTCCCAGGGCTTCATCCACGAGAAGATTGGAGTGACTTAGGAAGTCTTTCCCCTGTCCAACCGGTAGTTCATAGGTACCGTTGAAGCTGATGTTGTGGCGAACATCGTAACCGGCAGGACCCCAGTCCGCAGCACTGTTGTAATAGTTCTGGAATGCTCCCGAATAGCCGTTGACGTTCAGCCCGTAGTTGCCAAGGCTGTTGGTAAGGGCCTTACCGTAGGTGTAGTTGAAGGTAAACTCCAGGCCGTGGTTGAGGCGCTCCCGCACGACTGCCTGCAAGGCGTTGTAGTTCATCGCGGCGCGGGACTCAGTAATTAGGAGTTGTCCGCTGCCGATGCTGACACTTGGATCAAGCGCGTTCACGCCTAGGTACTGATTGTTGTAATAAGGTGCAGAAGTTTGATCGCCAGGAGTGCGCCATTGGTTGAGGTTGCCGTAGTCCTCGATGTGCTGTCCTTGCTCGCCGAGGTAGCCGACCTGCACGGAAATGGTGTGAGTTAGCGCATACTCGGTAGTCAGGTTATATTCCTGCACATACGCGGGCTGAATGTTTTGCGGGTAGACGTTAAAGGATCCAAGGAACTGCGCTGTGCTCCCCGCGAAGCCCTGCTCAGCTGTACGTGGGGTGGGTTGGGTGGCGCTGCCTGGCATTGGAGTGCTCGTTGTGTCATTCACGGCCTGTACGAACGGGGTGATGGAAGTAAGGCGCTGGTTCGAAGAGTTACCTTCAAAGAAGCTGGTCGCACCGTACCCACCGCGAACCACGAAACGGCTGCTGGCTTGATAGGCAAATCCGACCCGGGGCATAATTTGGTCGTAGTTTGCCTTGTAGCAGGCACGATTGGAACAGAGGCCAGATCCCGCTGGAGCTCCTGCCGGGATTTGACCGGCGTAGATTACCTGACCAGTGGCGATATTGATATTTCCGGTTTTGTTGTTCTGCTCATACCAGGGTTGATCGTATTCATAACGAATGCCCACGTTGATCGTGAGATTCGAACTTGCCTTCCAATCGTCGTTGAAGTATGCAGCGGCTCGCCATTGCCGTTGTCCGACGTTGGAGCTGCCCAGGGTTGCGGCCGCATTCGCCACTCGGTCCAGCACAAAGTCGGCGCCACCGAAACCGGAACCGCCCAAGATAGCGGAGTTACTGGTAAATGCACCTGTGTAGCCCAATTGCCCCAGGTATCCTCCGCCGTTATTGTTGTCGGCATTGCTGGTCGGGTAGTTATTCTGGTATCTCAGCGCCTGAACGCCCAAGGTGAAGGTGTGTGCTCCGCGCTGAATATTCAGATTATCTATGTAGCTATAGGTATTATCTGTCAGCGTGTTATTGTCCAGGGCGGCATTACCTACGCCGGAGAGACCGCCGGAGATGCTTTGAAAGGTGAATCCCTGGTAGACCTGATTGGGGAAATTGATGCCAACTTTCGCATCTCCTGAAGTACCGAACACTCCGCTGTTATCCACCGGCAAACCCTCATTCCAGTTCACGCGTGTAAAACCGATCAACGCGGAGTTCACGATTGTGGGCGAGAAGACATGAATCCAGTTCGCTCCGCCAAGTTTGCTGGGAAACAGGTTTGTGCCAGGAAAAGCCACGGGCAGGACCGACGTGGAACCGTCATAGGCGGTCGACATGGAATAAAATGCATTGATTTTGTCAGCGTTTCGCGGACTGAAGTCAATGCGAACGTCGCCTTGGTTGTTTGCACGAAAGCTGCGCGCCGGTCCTTGTAGATCGTTCTCTGTTAAGCCGTCTTCTGGCGTTGCATTTGGTAAGGGATAGACACTGGGATGGGCGAAGAGGAACTGCGCGACCGGGTTGAGGATCGGGATTCCTTTGTTGCCCACGTACGGCGCGAAACCTTTCTCCGGATCATAGAGCTGGATCGGAGATGCTGTCGCGAGCAGTGCTGAGAAATCTCCGTTGCGCATGGCCTGGGTAAAGACGCTGGCGGTGCTGGTGCCGCCGCTGTGTTCGCGAGAGCCGAGGTAGTCCGCAAAAAAGAAAAGCTTGTCCCGAATAATCGGACCGCCCACTGTGCCGCCGAACTGGTCCTGACTGTAAGAATTTGTCGGGATCTTGGGGATAGCGTGGTTATGGTTCCAGGAGTTCGCGTTGATGCGGTAGTCCTGCAGAAACCCAAATGCAGATCCATGTATTTGGTTGGTTCCGCTCTTCAGTACTGAAACAACGCCACCACCATTGACGTTACCGTAGTCTGCGGGCGAATTTGCGGTAAGTACCTTGACCTCGCCCAAAGCTTCGGGCGATGGGCTGTAAGCGATTAGGTTATTAAATGTTTCATTAAGATCGATACCATCCAACGTGAAGTTGTTTGCCTGGGCCCGATTGCCATTCAGGTTTACGGTGTTGTTCGAATTTGTGCTTCGTTCGATGGAGGTTGTGCCGGAGGTGCCGACGGTGGAGACGGAGCCGGGAACGTAGAGCGTCAGCGCAGAGAAGTCGAGACCGTTGAGCGGAAAGTTCTCAATGGTGTTCGCCGTGAAGGTGCCGCTCAGGGTGCTGTTGCTGGTGTCCAGGATCGGTGCGGCATCAGAGACAGTAACGGTCTCGGAGGCAGCGCCCGGCTTCAAACTCACGTTGAACGTTGGCACTTGCAGAGCTTCTATCTGGAATGCCGGGACGTTGCTGTCTCCGAAGCCGTTGGCGTGGATGGTGACGGTGTAACGACCGATTGGCAGGTAGTTGATGCGATACAGGCCGGCCGCATCGGATATGGTCGTGGAGTCCACTCCAGTATCCACGTTGTGCGCCACAACCTGCGCTCCCGCAATAACGGCACCGCTCGAATCCGTCACGTTTCCGGTAATCCCGCCTTGCACATTTTGTGCAAATGCTGAACCCACACCTGCAACAACTAAAGCGGTATACGCGCACAACCATGGCCTGAGACAGTCTTTTTTCAACACAACTCACTTTCGTCTGTGTAATACATAGCAACAATCTTCAGCTCCGTAGACATATTCGTCTTGAGAGCGGACGACAAGGAAATCCCAATATCTCACCATAAAACGAGAATGCAGGCTTCGTCCAGAACTTTACAAACAAATGCATTGTGGGGTAGCGCGGAGGTAATCTGGATCCGGACGGATTGTCGGTGGAGTTAAGCCTGTGCCATTGAAATGCGTTTCCAGGGAATCGGTCCTTTTCCGAGAGTCTTCTTTCGACAGGAGAGGCTTACGTGCAGTTTAGAACATCAGTGTGGCCGTTTCCCTCCTTTCGTTCGATGAGAGCGCTGCTCTTATTTACGTCACTCCCAAGCCTGGCCCAGGCGCCGATCACACTGCCTCTGGCTTACAAGTGCCACTTTACCCATAAGCCACCCAGAATCGATGGTAGGCTGGACGACGCGGTCTGGGACCAGGCTTCCTGGACCAGCGACTTCGTCGATATCCAAGGGGCTGCAAAGCCGACTCCGCGCTTTCGCACCCGCGTGAAGATGCTGTGGGATGACCAGAATCTTTATATTGCTGCGCAGCTCGAAGAACCTGATGTGAAGGCCACGCTGACACAACACGATTCGGTCATCTTCAAGGACAATGATTTCGAGATCTTTCTAAAGCCGCTGCCAGCAACGGACAGCTATTACGAGTTCGAGGTGAATGCCCTCAACACGGGATGGGACTTGTTCCTGGTCAAGCCTTACAGCGTAGGCGGACGTCCGGACAACAGCTGGGACATTCCGAGTCTGCGTACGGCCGTATCGGTGCAGGGCACGCTAAATAACTCCGCCGATAAGGATCAGGGCTGGACTCTGGAGATTGCGTACCCGCTGAATGCGTTTGAAGCGCGGCAGAAGGTACCGCAGCCGGTACCGGGTACGCAGTGGCGCCTCAATTTCAGCCGCGTCGAGTGGAAGGCCGGCCAGCCCAAGGAGGATAACTGGGTTTGGTCTTCTCAGGGTGTCATCAACATGCACGTGCCGGACCGCTGGGGCTACCTGAATTTCGTGCGCTGAACTTGCACCACACCTGTGCCGTTGCTGACCTTCTGCCGGCACTCCGGACTGAATTGTGGCCGGGCTTGCACCGTTCAGCTTCACTGGCAGGAGCAGCAGTGGCGCTCGATCCACGCGCGCGTCAGTTCCGTTCTTGTTCCAAGAACGAAGCCTGCGGCTAGTGTTTGGGCAAGGCCCCAAAATAAAGGTTGATGTGGCCGTTGTACTCCCCTTTCGCGGTCGCTGGCTGCCCCATGGGACCGCTGGCTTGTGGTGCCCCGAATTTGCTGCCGATTGCTGGAATGGCGCTTAGGAAGGAGACTCCCGCGTTCGGGAACGGTACGCCGGTTTGGCCGATGAGGTTGGGGGGTGGGAACTTCGGTGTTAAAAGCTGCAGGTATATTGGCGATTCGGGACGCTGGTCGATCTCGGCGGTGATGGGGCCTTCAGAAGTGTTGAGTTGCAGCCAGCGGACGCCGGAGTAGAAGCCTTTGAAGATGGGGTAGTCGAAACGTTCTCCTGGCTTGAGGTCGTCCGGATCCCCGACCATGGTGTTGTTGTAGGGCTTGTTCCACACGTCGAGAGTTCCACCGGCGAGGCGATTCTGGTAGACGGAGTAGGGTCCTTCCCCCAGGAAGCGCATGCCCTTAACCTCTGCTTCGGGGTAGTCGAATCCGACGCCGAAGTATTCCTTGGCGCCGCTCAGGGCGTAGACGTACTCGATGGACAACCAGCCGCTGGGTTTCAGGCGGTAGGTGAGCGATTTCATCGGGCCCTCAAAGGCTGCGGAGATGACCAGATCGTTGCCGTCGGTCTAATGACGTAGGGACGTCAGCCTGGACTCCGCGGCAAAAACGGGCGGCGGAGTCGGAGGATCGCCTTTGCGTGGTGGAGCGGGCCTGGGTTCCATTGCGACTACGCGAGGGCCGTTCTTTAGGGAGAAAGACCTGCCGCGCCGAGCGACGGAGACCAGCAGGCCGGAGGTCTTGCTTATGCCTAGTGACAGATCCCCGGCAGTCGCGGTCAGGGTATTGGCGGATTCGGTGGCTGCCGGTTTAGCGCCGGCGAACGCGTTGTCTGTCTGGTCCAGGCGGCGATCAAGACCATCGACTGGCCAGACATAGGTCTGGATCAAGCGTCCCGTTGCGTCCCGAATGAAGAGTCGTGTGGCGTCGGGTGTCTTTTCGTTGCGGCCGGAGTTGGTCGTCGGTGGTCCCCAGTTGTCCCAGCTTGCGGAGGCGCCGGGTGCCAGCGAGCGGCCGTGATCGGTGCGCGAAGCCAGCACTCTTGAACCGGAAGCGGTGTCCTGCGGCTGGGGAAAGGCGATCGCCTGCCACTCGAAGGTGCATTGGTCGGCGTTGAGGAAGGAGTAGCGGTTTGCCACGGTATAGGCGTGCGAGGCGCTCCCGGACGGGGTCACGATGATCGGAGACCAAAGCTGTTTGGCGGTGTAGAAGCTTGCCTCCCGCTCGCGATAGGGGCCGAGGACGCCGTCGGGGGCCTGGTTGCCGGCCGAGTCGAGGATGCCTCCCTTGTCGACGCGCTTCACATCTTCATCCACGAACGACCAGATGAACCCGCCGGCGCCGGCCTTGCTCTTGAGGATGGCGTCCCAGTAGTCGCTCAGCCCCGCCCCGGCACCACCGTCGTACAGGCCGTGCAGCATTTCGGTCGGGAAGAAGACGGGTTCGGCGGCCAGCTTTTCCAGCAGCAGATCATAGCTTGGATAGTGCTTGGTGTCGGCGATCCCCGGAGGATAGACCGCCCATGGGTGCAGGACCACGCGCTTCTGCGGGTCGTAGTTAGCAAAGTCGTCATCGAGTGCGGGATTGAAGCCTCCTTCGTTGCCGTTGTCCCAGAAGAGGATGGAGGGGTGATTGACATCGTGCTCCACCATCTCCCGGACGAGTTTCTGGCCGACCTTGGTGTCGTAGTGCGCCTGCCAGCCGGCGAGTTCGTCGAGCACGTACAGACCGAGTTCGTCGCAGGCATCGAGGAAGTGGCGGTCGGGCGGATAGTGGCTGGAACGGACCGCGTTTCCGTTCATCTCTTTGATCAGGTCGATGTCGTCGCGCGAGATCTGTTCGGATAAGGTTCGGCCGGAGTCAGGCCAGAACGAGTGGCGGGGAAAGCCCTTGAGAAAGACACGGCTGCCGTTGACGAACAGGCCTTGTCCGGGCCGAACTTCAATGGTGCGGAACCCAAACTTCTGACGAACCGTGTGCACGACTGCGCCGTTTACCTTCAGCCGCACTTCAAGCTGGTACAGATTGGGAGTTTCGGCCGTCCAAAGCCGCGGGTTGGCTAACTTTTCGGCGAGATGGGCCGCTTCGTTGAAGGCGGCATTGTTGGCTGTTACCGCTTCGCCGACGGGCTTGCCGTTTCGATCGAGCACCTGCATCTCGACCGACGCCCGGAGGCGGCTGGGGGCAGTGGCGCGCGTGTCGGCGAGCCTGACGTCGACTTCGAGAGCGCCCGCTACGGTGGCGTTGATGGCCAGGTGATCGATGGAGGTTTTCGGTACCGCCTCAAGGAAAACGGGCCGAAAGATGCCGCCATAGTTCCAGTAGTCTCCGCGGCGCTCGGCGTGATTGACGGAGTCGTTCCTGGAGTCGTCGTCGACGTCGACCTGGATCTGGTTTTGCTGACCGGCTGGCTTGAGGAGGCGTGTGATGTCGTACCTGAAGGCGTAGTAGCCGCCCTGATGGACGGGGCCGGCGGACTGACCGTTGAGGGTGACCCGGGTGTCGGTCATGACGCCCTCGAAGTTGACGAAGATGGTCTTGTCTCGCCAGCTCGTGGATGTGGTGAAGGTACGTTTGTAGGTGCCATGTACGCGTGGCCAGCCGCCGGCTGGCTCGGGCCGACCGTACTCGTAGATGCCGAAGCCTTGCAGCTGCCAGTTGGATGGGACGGCGATGGTGGACCATCGATTGGCGTTCTGGCCTTGGTCGCAGAGGAACTGCCACTGGACCGGGTCGTCCTTGCCCAGGCCAGAGAGGTACTGCGTCTCGGTTTCCGCGGCTCCTGCCAGGGAAGCGAGAAGAAGGACCAACCAGGCGGCATAGTGCGCTGACCAACGCATCCGGGATCTCCCCACACCCTTATCTTTTTAGGAAGTCGGCAACCGAGACACCTTATCAGAGTCTGCGCAGAGCTGGCTTGCTCACGGCGTGGAGGAGGGCAAGCGTGAATTCTCTTTGAGAAAGGACAACGGGGCGAGCACCGACCCACGCAGGCTGCCGAGTCGCGCTGGCGATCTATAGAAAAGTGGTTCGTGGATGTGGCGGAGAGGGAGGGATTCGAACCCCCGGTACCCGTAAAGGTACGTCTGATTTCGAGTCAGGTGCATTCAACCGGGCTCTGCCACCTCTCCGCACTGCTCTGAGTTTACCGAGAGACCTTCTTTTGTTCAATGGCCGAGGCCCAAACCGGGCAACTAGACTGGGCAGCTGGACTGGGCAGCTGGACGGGGCGACTAGACTAGGTAGGTGGATGCTGCGTGGAGTGCCGAGCTGCGGGCGTGGGTGGAAGGGTGCGCGCTCGGGCAGGGGTTTGCCCTGGCCGGGGTTGCGCCGGCGCTGGCGGCGGAGGATGCTTCGGCGTCCGAGACAGGCGAGCGGTTTACCGCGTGGGTCGAGGCAGGCAGGGCAGGGGAGATGGAGTATCTGAAGCGGCGGGATGGCGCGGGTGCGCTCTTGCGTACGTCGGCGCGGGTGGCGCTTCCGTGGGCGCGGTCGGTGCTGGTGTGCGCGCTGAACTACAACGCTGCGGAGGTTCGGTCGATCGATCCGGCGGAGGCAGAGGCAGGCTGGATTGCGCGGTATGCCTGGCTGGGGGATGCGGAGGGCCGGGCAACGGATTACCACGACGATTTGCTGGCTCGGCTGCGCAAGGTGGAGGCGGCGCTCCAAGAGCGGGTCGCCTGCCAGACGCGCTGCTACGTGGACACGGGGCCGCTGCTCGAACGGGACTTTGCGGCGCGGGCCGGCGTGGGCTGGATCGGCAAGAATACGTGCGTGCTGAACCAGGAAGAGGGCTCGTGGCTGCTGCTGGGGGTCATTGTGACGTCGCTCGAGATTCCGGCTGAGGTGGTTCTGGACGTGGCAGCGGATCGCTGCGGCAGCTGTACGCGGTGCCTGGATGCGTGTCCGACAGGGGCGCTGGTGGCTCCCCGGGAGATGGATGCGTCGACGTGCATTGCGTATCTCACGATCGAGAAGAAGGGGAGCATTCCGGTGGAGCTGCGCTCCGGGATGGGGCGGCAGGTGTTTGGCTGCGACATCTGCCAGGAGGTTTGTCCGTGGAACCGGAAGGCTCCGGTGGTGGCGCGGGAGGACCTGCGGACGAGGGTGGAGCTGGTCAACCCGGAGCTTGGCTGGCTGGCTGGGCTCGACCAGGCGGGGTTCAAGAAGCTGTTTGCGGGCTCGCCGCTCGAGCGCACCAAGCGCGGCCGGGTGCAGCGGAATGTGGCGATCGCGATGGGCAACAGTGGCGAGGCTAAGTTTCTTCCGCGGCTGGAGGAGTGGGCGGCCGGTGAGGATCTGGTGCTGGCCGAGAGCGCCAGGTGGGCGATCGGGCGGCTGGTGCCGGAACGTGCTTTGGTAGGATC
>CAXTQE010000020.1:23542-25307 GCA_964246225.1 uncultured Acidobacteriaceae bacterium
TGCCGATCGAGCATGTGAAGCCGGCGGTGCCGCAGGCGGGCTGGTGGCCGCAGACCAAGGCGCTGGCGCTGTACCTGGCAGAGACCGAGGTGCACACGTATGCGTTCAGCGTGGCGGCGAATACGATCCTGGCGCTGTTTCCGTTTCTGGTGCTGATGATCACGCTGGCCGAGCGGGTCTTTCACTCGAAGGCGATGGTGGATGTGCTGGTCGACCTAATGCATACGATGCTGCCGAGCAACCAGGACTTCGTCATGCGCAACATGGTGGCGCTCGTACATCCGCATAAGGGTACGCAGGCGTTTTCAGTGTTCATGCTGCTGGTGACTTCGACGGGGGTGTTTCTGCCGCTCGAGGTGGCGTTGAACAATGTCTGGGGGGTAAAGGAGAATCGCAACTACCTGATGAACCAGATCGTTTCGCTTGGGCTGGCGGCGGCGGTGGGGGCGCTGGTAATGGGCTCGGTGGCGGCTACCGCGGCGCAGCGGACGTTGCTGACGTGGATCTTCTTCGGGCACACGGACAACATAGTGTTTCGGTTGATCGGCGAAGGAGTGCTGAGTTTTTTTGCTGTGATCGCGAGCATTTTGATCTTCTTCCTGATCTATTGGATTTTGCCGCATCGCAAGATTCCGGCGATGGCGGTGCTGCCGACGGCGGTCGTGGTCGGGCTCTCGTGGGAGGTGGCGAAGTACCTGTACGTGCTGGTGCTTCCGCGGCTGGACTTCGAGTCGGTGTACGGTCCATTCCGGGTCTCGGTAGGAATCATGATGTGGGCGTTTCTCTCCGGTCTGCTGCTGCTGGCGGGGGCGCGTTTTTCGGCGACTCGCTATACGCTGCGGCTGGCGCGGGAGGCTGCTGCCGAGGAGACGCCTTAGGCTAAGGCGGCCCCGAAAACGAGCTTTCGACGCTAGCAACACGAGCGTGCTAAGCTCTGAAGCACTCGCGATCAGGAGACTGCGCATGCGTCTTTACAGCTTTGCCTTGTTGGCAACGATGCTTCTTGGACCGTCGATCGCCCGGGCTGACTTGATTTACACCATCACCCTTACCTCCATCGATGGGAACGCTGGAGGAAGTGGAAGTCTCGATTTGAGCGTTGCGCCGCCGAGTTCGGGTACTGTGACCTACGGCTTTCCCGGCGGCCGGGTGTATACGCCCGGTGACACCGTGGATGCGTTCACCCTGACTTACATACCGCCTCCAGGTGGACGCCCCACGGTGAACTCCGTCGACCCCATCGACCTGGGCTTTGTCCAATTCACAGATGGTGCAATCTCTTTCCTTTCCGGGTTTGTTTTCTACGGGGGAACGGCAAGTTGTCAGTCTCAACTCGGCGTGGGGCCCACAACGTATGGCTACAACGAAGATTGCTTTATCAACGGGGGTTACCCAATGGAGTACGCCGATTCAGGAGTCGTGACGTTTACTCCTGAACTGGCCACGACGCCAGAGCCTTCCAGCGTAGCGCTTCTGGCGACGGGACTCCTGAGTGTTGCGGGGCTTGTCCGGAAACGCTATAGGCGTGCCTAGACTGCCTAGAAGATAGACAGCGGAGGTCAGGGTTTGGCGGTCATGGCCTTGACGACGATGGCGGAGGGTGCACCTCCGGCGGGAAGCATGGTGAGCAGGGCGGGGCCGAGCTTGCTGGTTGTGCGGATGATGGCGATGTCGCCGGAGCGGGTGTCGGGGGGGGGGGGGGGGGGGGGGGCCGGGGGGGGGGGGGGGGCGCGGGGCGCGGGGGCTCGGGGGGGGGGGGGCTGGG
>CAXTQE010000020.1:25317-38244 GCA_964246225.1 uncultured Acidobacteriaceae bacterium
GAGCGGGTGTCGGCGGCGAGCAGGAGGTGCTCGCCGGAGGAGAAGGCGAGGGCGTCGGGGCCGTTGCCGAGGCGGAGGCTTGAGATGAACTTGCCGTCGGAGATGGAGTAGAGCGAAAGGGAGTCGGCTCCGGAGTTCGAGATCCAGAGGGCGCTGCCGTCTTCGCTGACCAGGCCGTGAGCGGGCCGGTCGCCGATGGCGAAGGTGCTGCCAATTTCGTTGGTCTGGGTGGAGATTTCGCTGACGGAGTCGGAGGCCAGGTTGGAGACGAAGATCTCGCCTCCGTCGGGCTTGAGGGTGAGCTGTTCGGGATCTTTGCCGACATCGAGCAGGGCAAGGACGTGGTCCTGGAGCTGCGTGGCATCCTGGTGGACGGCCCAGGAGCCAGGCGCGGCGGCAAGGGACAGGGCGAGGACCTGGTTGGCAGACGGGCAGGCGATGAAGGCCTTCGAGGAGTCAGGGAGGATGACCGGGCTGGTGGCTCCAGGGCAGCCGGGCAAGGTGGCGCGCAGGACGAGCGGCGGCGCGGAGATCTCCGGACCGTGGGCGGAGAAGAGGGAGACGGTGCCGCTGGCCCGGTTGGTGACGACGAGGGTGCGACCGTCGGGAGAGATCTGGGCGGCGCTGGGGCGGTCTCCGGTGACGTAGGCGGCGATCTCACGGCGGAGGTCGAGGTCGAGGACGCTGACGGTATTCGAGCCGGTGTTGACGACGAAGGCGCGGCGGCCGCTGGCGTCGAGGGTGAGGGAAGCGGGATTGCGGTGGACGGGGATGGTGGCGGCGGCGGTGTTCTGGGTGGTGTCGATGACGGTGATGGAGCCGCTGGCACTTTGAGGCTGTGCGTTGACGACGTAGACTTCGTCGCGCTGCGGACTGACGGTGAGGGCGATGGGCGAGACGCCGACCGAGAGGGTGCGGTCGGGGCGGAGATAGACGAGATCGAGCACGGTGACGGAGTTGCCGGTGCGGTTGGCGATATAGGCGAACTCGCGGGAGCCGGCCGGGTAGCTGGGAAGGGTGGAGCGGCTGCAGCCTGCGCAGAGGAGTGTTAGGAGCGAAAAAGCGTAGCTACGGCAGGGAAGACGCACCTTCGCAGTCTAGAGCACGCGGCCGGTATGCACCTGGAAAGAGCGCCGGGACGATCGGCAGTTGCAGCCAGCGACAGCTTCGCTACGTTAGGCTGGACGCATGGAGTTGAAGAACAAGCGCGTGCTGGTGGTTGGGCTGGGCAAGTCGGGGCTGGCGGCTGCCCTGTTTTTGCGGGATCGCGGAGCCCGGGTTACGGTGAGCGATACGCGCTCGGCACAGGCGTTGGCGAAGGAGATTCCGGCGCTGCTGGAGGCGGGGATCGCGGTGGAGTTAGGCGGCCATGGGCTGTTGACGTTTCGGCGGCAGGACCTGATCGTGGTGTCGCCGGGCGTGCCGCTTGAGACGCCGGAGGTTGCGCAGGCCGCGCGACTGGGCACGCCGGTGATCGGCGAGCTGGAATTGGCAAGCCGCTTTCTGAACGGCAAGGTGGTGGCCATTACCGGGTCGAACGGTAAGACGACCACGACGACGCTGGTGGGAAGGATGTTTGAAGACGCAGGGCTGCCGACGCTGGTGGGCGGCAACATTGGGCTGCCGGTGGTCGAGCTGGTGAAGCAGGAGGCGAGATTGGTGGCGCGGGACGGAGAGGTGTGGAGCGTGCTCGAGGTGTCCAGCTTTCAGTTGGAGACGACGGTCGAGTTTCGGCCCACGATCGCGGTCGTGCTAAACATCACGGCCGATCACCTGGACCGGCACAAGACGTTCGAGCGCTATGCCGCGGCCAAGGCGCGCATTACGGCACGGCAGGGGCCAAACGATTGCCTGGTGCTGAACGCGGAGGACAAGGTGACGCAGATGGTCGCCGCGCACACACAGGCGCGGATCTTCTGGTTTAGCGGGACGCGTCGGATCAAGCAGGGGGCGTTCGTGCATGGCGAGAGCGTCTTTTTCCTGGCCGCGGAGAACGGGCAGCCGGAGCCGATCCTGCCGGTGGCGGAGATCTCGCTGCGGGGTGCGCATAATGTCGAAAACGTCTTGGCGGCGGTGTGCGCGGCGCGTCTGGCCGGCATCCCGGCTGAGTCGATCCGCCGGACAATGCGAGACTTCCATGCGGTCGAGCACCGGTTGGAGCTCGTCCGCACGCTGCGCGGGGTCACCTATTTCAACGACTCGAAGGCGACCAACGTGGACGCGACGGCCAAGGCGATCGCCTCCTTTCCTGGCGGCATTCACCTGATCCTCGGCGGCAAGGATAAGGACTCCGACTACACGCAGCTTGCGCCGCTTCTGCGCGAGCGGGTAGAGGTTGTTTACACCATAGGTTCGGCCGCCGAAAAGATTGAGCGCGAGCTGGCCGGGGTGGTCAAGATAGAGTCTGCGGAAACCTTGGCTAAAGCTTTGGCGCTTGCTGCCGATAAGGCTAAAGAGGGAGAGGTCGTGCTGCTCGCGCCGGCTTGTTCGAGTTTCGATCAGTTTGAAAACTACGAGCATCGGGGCCGGGTGTTTCGCGAGTTCGTGATGGGGCTCAAGGAGTAGGAAGCAAGCGATGGCAAAGCGGGTCGGCGTTGACAAGTGGCTCTTCGGAGTGGTGCTGCTGCTGGTGCTGTTTGGGCTGGTGATGGTCTTTTCGGCTTCGGCGGTGATGGCGAAGGCGGAGTCCGGCTCGCCCTATCACTATGTGGCGAAGCAGGCGATCTTTGCGCTGCTCGGCATGGTAGCGCTGGTGATCCTGATGCAGGTGGATTACCGGCGCTTCAACAATCCGCGCGTTATCTTTCCGATCATGGCGATGACGATGCTGCTGCTGGTGGGCGTCTTCGCCACGCACGCGCTGAACCACACGCATCGCTGGATTATGTTTGGACGTTTCTTCACGTTTCAGCCGTCGGAGCTGGCGACGCCCGTGACGGTGCTGTTTCTCGCTTACTTTTTGCAGACGCGGATCTACCGCATGGATGACTGGAAGGGAACCGTTCTGCGTGCGTCTTTGCCTCCGCTGATCTTTGTCGGGCTGATCATGAAGGAGCCGGACTTGGGAACGGCGCTGGTCTGCGCGGGAGTAACGATGGCGATGCTTTATCTGGCCGGAATGCAGGTGAAGTGGCTGGGCGTGGGCATGCTGGCCGCCTCGCCGGTGATGTATTACATGCTGTGGATGGTGCCGTTCCGCCGCGCGCGCATGGAGACGTATCTGCACCCGGAACTCGATCCGTTGGGCAAGGGTTTCCACATCATGCAGTCGCTGATCGCGGTAGGGACCGGAGGAGTTCGCGGGCTTGGCCTGATGGAAGGACGGCAGAAGCTTTACTTCCTGCCTGAGGCGTGGACCGATTTTATCTTCGCCAACATTTCCGAGGAGTTGGGGCTGATCGGTGCGCTGGCGCTGGTGAGTCTGTTTGTGGCGTTTGGCTACCGGGGTCTGCGTACGGCGTATCTTTCGACCGATCCGTTTGCGCGGTTTCTGGCATTCGGATTTACCGTTGCGATCCTGATCCAGGCCTTCTTCAACATCAGCGTGTCGGTGGCGCTGCTGCCGACCAAAGGAATTACACTGCCGTTTATCTCCTTCGGAGGTACGAGTATCTTTGTCACGCTGGCGTGCATGGGCGTGCTGCTGAATATCACCCGGGAGACGGACTGATGCGAGGCTTTTTGCTGGTTGTCGCTGTATGTCTTCTCTTGAGCACCGCTGTGGCGCAAAGTCCGGAAGAAAAAGTGTTTCAGGCCAAACAGGCTGAGCTGGCGGCCAAGATCAAGGGCGTGTTGGCGCTTGAAGAGGACCGAGCGCGACAGGATCGCTGCGCGCACACGGTTTCTGGCAACAATCTGGAGTTCCAGACCTGCATCTCCAACGAATTTAAGCGGACCGATCACGACTATACGACGTTGGTGTTGACGCTCGGGGCCTACCTGCGTCTGCAAGAGCCTGGAAGCCCGCCGGTCAAACCCGGGCGCATCTCGTTTGACGAGGCAGAGACCGGCTGGCAGACCTACCGGGAGCAGATCTGTGACGCGGTCTACCAGACGTATGGCCTGGGAACAGCAGGCCCTGGCGCGTTTGTCGACTGCAAAGTCAAGGTCACGCAAAGCCATATGAAAGAGCTGGTCGCCACGCTGGGAGTCCTGAGCCGTTGACCCCGTTTCGGGTGCTCATAGCCGGCGGAGGTACGGGAGGCCACGTAATTCCCGCGTTGGCCATCGCGCGCGAGCTGCGGGATACGCATCAGGCGCAGGTTCGGTTCGTGGGCACGGCCCGCGGTCTCGAAACCAAGCTGGTGCCGGAGGCGGGTTTCTGGCTGGAGCTGATCAAGGTTGGGCAGCTTAAAAATGTCAGCCTCGCGACTCGACTGCGCACGACGCTGGACCTGCCGCTCGGCATCCAGCATTGCATGCGCGTGTTGCGGGAGTTTAGGCCGCAGATCGTGGTGGGGGTGGGCGGCTATGCGTCGGGACCGGCCATGATGGCGGCGCTTCTGCTGCGCGTGCCCACGCTGGCGTTTGAGCCAAACGCGGTTCCCGGGCTGGCCAATCGGCTGGTCGGCCGCCGGGTGAGTGCGGCGGCGGTCAACTTCGAGCGGACCCGGCCTTACTTTCACAATGCGCATGTGACCGGAATTCCGGTACGACGGGAGTTCTTCGCGATTGAGCCAAAGAGCGCCGGCCCGCTGCGGCTGCTTGTGTTTGGCGGCAGCCAGGGCGCACGGGTGCTGAATGAGGTTCTGCCGCGGATTGCCAGCGAGCTCTTGAACCGCTTTCCAGACCTGACCATTGTGCATCAGGCAGGCGGCAGGCATGGCGAGTCGACCGCCGCGGCCTACCGGGAGGCGCAGGTGTCCGCAGAGCGCGTGTGTGTTCAGCCGTATCTGGATGAGATGGTCGGGCAGATGGCCGCGGCGGATGTGGTCCTTTGCCGCAGTGGCGCCAGCACGGTTGCCGAACTGGCGGCTGCCGGACGGGCCGCGGTCCTGGTGCCTTTTGCCGCGGCGGCGGACGATCACCAGCGCAAGAACGCGGACGTGCTGGTGGAAGCAGGCGCGGCTCGGATGATTCTGGAGGCGGACCTCACGCCTGAGCGCGGCTTCAGGGAGTTGGAGCGGCTGCTGGCCGACGCGCACGTTCGCCTGGACCTGGGTAAGGCGAGCCGCAGGTTTGCGCACCCGGAGGCCGCCGCCAGGATTGCGCAGCTTTGCCTGGGGCTGGGTACAAAAGGAAAAGCCCGCCTCGGTTGATCCGAGACGGGCCGCCGGTCTTTCTGCGGGGTGTTACCGATGTCCGCCCCCGTGCGAACCGTCGCCTCCACCGCCGTGGGACCCTCCTCCGCCGCTTGGAGCCGAGTGCGCAGCACTGGGAGCGGAGAAATGCTGTCCTCCGGACGCGGAGTTTGCACCGTGGAAGGCCTGCGCCCCACCTCCTTGGTACGCCTGCGAACGGGAGTAGTTGGCAGAAGGAGCCGAGCCTCGGGTGGAGTCTCCTGCGCCATTGCCGGTGTAACCGCGGCCGGACTGCGCCTGTGAATAGCCTCCATGCTGGGTGGAGGCGAACTGGTTGTACCCGCCCGGCCGACCGCCATATCCAGCGCCACCATGGAAGCCGTTCGCTCCAAAGCCTGCGCGCGCAAAGCTGGCACCTCCAGGACGGACGCTGGCGATTCCACCGAAGCGCTGGCTGTACACATTGCGGAAGCCGCCGCCCACGTGCGAGTAGGCGTTGTTGTAGAAGAAGCGTCCTCCGCGCCAGAATCCGCCGTAGAAGCCGCTGCCAAAGTAGCCGAAGCCATAGTTCAGGCCGCCATAGAAGCCCACGGTCGGACCCCAATAGCCCGCGTTCCAAAAGTAGCCGCCGCCATCACCGTAGCCCCAGTACCCCGGCGTCCAAAGTGCTCCCTGGTAAGGCGCCAGCTCCCACTGGCCGGGAGCCCAGGCGTAGCCGGCGGCGCCGTAAGCCCAATAGCCAGGCTGCCACAGATATCCGTCACCCGGGGCTTGCGGCTGGTCATAGTTTGGCAGCGCGGGAGGCGCCTGGTAGATATATTGCTGGCCGGACTGATAAGCGGGCTGCTGTCCGAAGCCGCTGGCGTCGTATTGCTGCTGTCCCTGAGCGAACCCCTGCTGCTGGTCGTAGCCTTGCTGCTGCGGGTAGCCCTGCTGCTGTTGCGGGTAGCCCTGCTGCTGCGGATAGCCTTGCTGCTGCGGGTAGCCCTGTTGTTGGGGGTAGCCCTGCTGCTGCGGGTAGCCCTGCTGTTGCGCAGCGGAGTAGCCCTGTTGCTGAGCGCTCGAGTAGCTTTGGGCAGCAGGCGCGCCGTAGTTTTGAGGATCCTGGCTGCTGTAGGGCTGAATGCCTTGAGCAAAGACAAGAGAAGGCGCGACGATAAGAGTCGCAGCAAGAGAGACAGAGGTGATAACGGGCGTCGCAAAGTCTGTAAGGCGCATAAGCTTACCCCTTCAAGGGCCGGCCGATTGACTGGTCAAGGCTTACAGATTTAGACCCGGATCTGACGCGAAGGTTGCAGGGAGGACACGAAATTTGACGCAGGTTACCGTCGCTTGTAGCCGGCTTGCCCGTTGGTAAGGATCCTTTAGGCCTATTTGCTTCCAAGCGAGGCAAACAGAGTTTCTGTATCCACGTAGATCGGCGTACCGGAGATTTCCAGGTGCCGAGTCTCGATCCAACTCGAGCCGGTGCAGATGCGGGCTGATCGTGATTCCGGATCGATGATCCAGATCGTTTGGACGCCCATGCGGACGTAGTCCTGCGCACGCTGCTGAGTGTCTGAGTAGCTGTCATCAGGAGAGAGAATCTCAACGATCAGCAGAGGTGGGTCTGTCAGTACGTCCGGCTGGCGGCCGGAGCGGACTACGACGATATCCGGGATGCGCACACGGGTAGCAGAGACCTGCGTACGCCACTCCGTTGCTGTTTGAATCCCCCAAAGCTGTTCGTGGTTTCCGAGCCAAATTGTTAGGAGTGCCTGTACTCGGGAGTGCTCCCACTTGCCCATGTTGCGCTCCGAGATCTTGCCATCAATATATTCGCAGTCTGGCCTATAGCTGGTGGAGAGATAGTCGGCAATCGATATGGGTGAAACAGCGACCATGGCACATCCTGGGGTGTCAGCTTCTGCGGCGACCGCCACTGAGCAGTTGCAGCACGGCTAGAAAAATGTTGATAGCGTCCAAATAGATGGAGAGCGAGAGGGAGACCGCGGAACGACCGTCTCCGCCGGCGCGGATGCGAGCGAAGTCGCCGATGGTGAGCAGCGTGAAAACGCCCAGGATCAGCCAGGAGTAGGTGTCCGGCTGGAGAAAGTGGAAGAAGATGCTTACGATGCCAAGCAGCAGCACTCCAAGCAGTGCAGCCGAGGCGATGCCTGTTAGGCGACGATAGTTGATGTTGAACAGGTAGGCGACGATACCCATGCAGGCCATACCCAAGCCAGTCGTCGCGGCGGCCTGGAAGACGATCGTCGGGCCGACCGTCTGGAGGTAGCGATGAATGAGCGGACCGATCTCCCAGCCCATGAAATACGTGAGGAGGTAGAAGAGACCAAGCGCCATGGCGGGATTCGCACGGCGGGCAAAGTTGATGGCGAAGATCAATCCAAGCACCGCGATGAAGCCAGGCAAGGTGGCCCAGGCAGGCGACGTCGCCACGCCGGCGGCGGTGACCAGGAAGCCGAACGAGGTGATGCCGAGCACCTTGGCGAGCAGCGGAGCGGTGCCTTCGCGCGGCACATCGATGGTGGTGGTCCAGGTTCCGGTGCGGGAGTCCATTTGACGGTTGACGGGATAGTTCATGACGGAGTGACTCCAGTGTCCTCACAGTATAGGACGTCCAAGGCGGCGTTTCGATGCGGGGGCGCCGCCTTACCTGCCCTCGCTGGTACAGTCAGAGTTTAGCCTTCTGGGAGAACCTTTCGTGCAGTCGATGTTTGTTCCTGGTCCCGGAATGGGACACCTTCTGATCGCTCCCTCGCACCGCATCCACTTCATCGGCATCGGCGGGATCGGCATGAGCGGGATTGCCGAGATTCTTCTTACCATGGGCTTAGGCGTCTCAGGCTCAGATCTTCGGCGTTCCCCGGCTACGGATCGGCTGACAGGGCTGGGTGCGCTGGTTCATGAAGGGCACGCCGCGGAAAATGTTGCCGGCTCGGATGTGGTGGTGGCCAGTTCGGCGGTCTCAGCCGCGAACCCGGAGGTCGTCGAGGCTCGCGCGCGCAAGATCCCGGTGATCCAGCGGGCGGAGATGCTGGCGGAGCTGATGCGGCTGAAGTATGGCATCGCCGTGGCCGGGATGCACGGCAAGACGACGACGACCAGCATGATCGCGGCGGTGCTTGCTGGCGGCGGACTGGACCCGACGGTGGTGGTGGGCGGACGTGTGGACGCGCTTGGCTCGAATGCGCGGCTCGGCAATAGCCAGTATTTGGTCGCCGAGGCCGATGAGAGCGACCGGTCGTTTCTGAAGCTGTCGCCCATTCTTGCCGTCGTCACAAATTTGGACCGCGAGCACATGGACTGCTACGCGGATATGGACGACGTGGACGCGGCTTTTGTGGAGTTTATGGACAGCCTGCCGTTCTACGGAGCCACAACGGCCTGCATCGACAATCAGCGGTTGCGATCAGTGCTCCCGCGGGTGCGGCGCAAGGTGTACACCTACGGCGAGAGCGCGGAGGCGGACTTCCGTCTGGAGCTTTTGCCCCGGTCGGCGGATGGCTTCGGCGCGTTCCAGGTTCGCTGCCAGATTCCGGGACGAGAGCTGCTGCTGGGGCCGTTCCTGCTACATGTGCCTGGACGGCACAACCTGCTGAACGCCGCTTCCGCCGTGGCGGTCGGCTTCCAGGTCGGGATCCCCTCGGAGGCAATCTCGGCCGGCCTAGCTACGTTCCGGGGCGTCGATCGGCGCTTTCAGGTGCGCGGCAACGTGAGCGGCGTGACGGTGGTCGACGACTATGGCCATCATCCGACCGAAGTTGTGGCCACGCTGCAGGCGGCGCGGGAGTGCGGCTATGCCCACATTCACGTCATCTTCCAGCCGCATCGCTACACCCGCACGCGCGACCTGATGGCGGAGTTTGCCGGGGCCTTTCACGACGCGACTTCAGTGCAGGTGCTGGACATCTACGCGGCCAGCGAGGAGCCGATCGCGGGAGTGACCGGGGAGCGACTTGCCGCCGAGATCGCGGGTGCCTTCGCCGGAACGCGGGCCAGCTATGCGGCTTCGGTCGACAAGGCCATCGCCGCCGTGGTTGCCGAGGCCCGGGCGGGCGATGTAATCCTGACGCAGGGGGCGGGCAGCGTCTCGCAGTTTGCACCGCGGGTAGTTGAGGCGCTGCGGGCGGCGCACGGAAGCGTGTAGTTCTGTTCGCGAGTTCTTTTGCGGATACCCCCTGAACTTCCTGGAGGCCGAAGGCGACCTCCCCGCTAGAATGGGGGTGGCGATTCTCGCGACCTTGCTCGGGCCGTGCGATCTCAAAAGGGGAGCTTAGACGATGGCACATCGGTGCTTGACGCGCCTATGACGACGCGTGCGGCAAAGATGCCCGGCACGGCTCCGACGGTTCAGCCTGGGGTGCCGCGGCCTGCGCTTCGCCGGGATCTTGGCGACGACCTGGCCGCGCCACGCAGACGAGGCACCGTCTCCTCCGTCCAGGCTGCCTCCGGCTACCAGGCGGAGGAGTTTGCCTCTCCGCGTGCGGGCGGGCTGAGCTTCCGGTTGCAGGCCGGCCTGCCGCGCACCGTCTTTGGGAGGATTGTCCTCGGCCTCGCAAGCCTGACGGCACTGGGCGGGCTTACTGCCGCGGCCTGGGAGGCGCGCTCGATGCTGCTGAAGAATCGGAGCCTGATCATCCGCTCAAGTTCTTCCATCCAGGTCACCGGAAATCAGCACCTGACGCGGGCGCAGCTGGTCGGCATCTTCGGTGGCGATGTGGACCGCAACGTGCTGACGGTGCCGCTTGAACAGCGCAAGGCCGAGCTGGAACGGCTGCCGTGGGTGGAGCAGGCGACCGTGATGCGGCTGTTGCCGAATAAATTCCGCGTGGCCATCGTGGAGCGGACGCCGGTCGCCTTTGTCCGGCAGGGGGCGTCGATCGGCCTGGTCGATGCGGACGGAGTGCTGCTGGACATGGCCTCGGACGGCGACGCGCCGGCTCACAACGATTACTCGTTTCCCGTCGTTACGGGGCTTTCGCAGGCCGACCCGCTCTCGACGCGGGCTGCGCGCATGCAGCTTTACCTGCGCTTTGTGCAGGAGCTTGATGCGGAGGGTGCGAGTATCTCGAAGAATTTGAGCGAGGTCGATCTTTCGAATCCCGAGGACGTGAAAGCGCTGCTGCCGAACGGCCGCTCGACCATCCTGGTGCATTTTGGCGAGGATAACTTCCGCCACCGATACGATTTATTCGAAAAGAATCTTCCGGAGTGGCTGACGCAGCATCCGAAACTGGCTGCGGCCGACATGCGCTACGAGCACCAGGTAGTGCTGGAGATGGCTCCGGGCGCTGCGGTTTCGTCTGCGGAACCGGCAAACGAGCAAGCAGCGGCGGCGAAAGCCCCCGCGCACAAGCTGGTGCCGGTGGGCAAGCCGGTGTTTACCCCCAAGGTAAAGCCCACGCCGGCGTCTCCGCAGACGTCCCCTGGCGGCCATCTTCAGACTTCGTTCGACGTCAAGCCCAAGGCCATTGACCTCCCGGCCAGGCATCCGCAGGCGGTTCCGCAATGAATGCAAAGACGGAGTACCTGATTACCGTGCTCGACGCCGGCAGCCAGAAGAGCGTTGTGCTGGTCGCCGAAGTGGCTGATGGCGTGCTGCGCTATCGCGGCCATGGACTTGAGCCCTCGCAGGGCATGCGCAAGGGGCTGATCGCCGAGCTTGGTCCGGCGGCCGAGGCCATCAACCGCGCCGCGCTGCATGCCGAGCGCGCTGCCAAGGCGACCATCGAGACGGCGGTCGTCGGCATCGGCGGGACACATGTGCGCGGCATCAACTCGCGCGGCGGCATCTCGATGGGCTCGCGCATGAAGGAGATCACGCGCGACGAGATTCGTGCCGCGGTCGATCGTGCCCGCTCGGTGCCTCTGCCGCCGGATCGCGAGGTGATGCACTTGCTCCCGCAGGAGTTCATCCTGGACGACCAGGCCGGCATCCACGACCCGATCGGCATGGTTGGCAACCGGCTCGAGGTCAATCTGCACCTTTCCACGTGTTCGGGTGGCATCGCGCAGAGCGTGATTACCTGTGCCAATCGGGCGGGGCTGGAGGTCGAGGACACGGTGTTTGAAGGCATCGCCTCGGCTGAAGCCGTACTTTCGGCCGACGAGCGCGAACTGGGGGTGTGCCTGGCCGACGTTGGCGCCAGCACCACCGAACTGGCGGTGTACTTTGAGGGCTCGATCGCGCATACGGCCGTGCTGCCAATCGGCGGCGATCACTTCACCAACGATTTGGCCGTGGGGCTGCATATCTCGGTGGAAGAGGCCGAAGAACTGAAGCGGCTGTACGGGAACTGCGTTGTCACGAGCGTGCCTTCGCTCGCGGAGATCGAGGTGGGCGGCGGGCAGAACGGCATTGGCGGTAGCGGTGGGCAGCCGGCGCGCCTGGTCCGGCAACGCTTCCTGGCGGAGATCCTGGAGCCGCGCGCCCGGGAGCTGTTTACCATGTTGCGCAACAATCTTCGCGAGGGAGGTGTGCTCGAGGCGCTGGGCGCGGGTTGCGTGCTGACCGGAGGCGGAGCGAACCTGGTCGGGCTGCTGGACAATGCGGAGTCCCTGCTGCGAGTGCCTGCGCGCATCGGCCTGCCGGTACCGCTGAGCCGCATGCCGCAGGAGCTGGTCCGGCCAGAGTTTGCCGCGGCCATCGGAATGCTGCTCTACACGCACCGCACCCAAATCCGGCGGGCCGGCGAGGAGCGCGGGTTGAAGGCCAAGGTCCGCAGCATCTTTGCCGGCAGCTTCTAGTGTCCGCCGCAGCGACGCAGCCTAGTGGACCGCGCCTTCGGGAGCTCCCTGGCCGGGGCGGTTTTTGCTGAGTAGAAACGCGAAGCCGACCATGGCGATCGCCATCCAGCAGAGCAGGCGGTAGATGTCCTGGTAACCCTCCGCCGCGGCCTGCTGCTGCAGCTGGTTATAGATGGTGGCGCGAGCCATGTTCGCCGCATCGGCACGATTGCCCGTTGAGCCTGAGAACATTCCCGTGAGCGAGGTCATGGCGGTGTTGTAGGCCAGGCTGCCGGGCTGCATTGCCTCCTGCAGCCGGGCCTGGTGAAAGAGCGAGCGGTTTGTCACGATCGCGCCGGTGATGGCAATAAAGATGCTTCCGCCGACGTTGCGCACGAAGTTGATGATTCCCGAAACCTGGTTGGAAGCCTCACGCGGCAGACCGACATAGGCGGCATTGGTGATGGAGATGAAGCAGAAGGGAATCGGCAGCATCAGGATCACGCGCAGGAACGAGTTATAGCCGAAGCTTAGGCCCAGGTTGAGCGTGACCGAGTTCCAGTAAAAGGCTGCGGCGAAGGCGGCAAAGCCGATAGCGGCTAGATTACGCGCGGCAAACTTTCCCGTAGCGACTCCAGCCAGGGGCATGACCACCACAAGAGCGAAGCCGCCCGCGGTAAGCGCCTCGCCGGCGACGGTGGCCGTGTAGCCCAAAAGCTCCTGCATGAACTGCGGCTGCAGCACAGTGGACGCGTTCAGCACGCCTCCGACCAGGGTCATCAGCAGCGCACAGATCGCGAAGTTTTTATATTTGAAGAGCTTGATGTTCATGATGGGAGCTTTCGCGCGCCACTCCCACCAGATCAGACCGATGATGCCGGCGACGAATAGAAACGCGAAGAAGCGGATGAAATTAGATCCAAACCAGGCATTCTCCTCACCTTTGTCGAGCATGATC
>CAXTQE010000021.1:0-37709 GCA_964246225.1 uncultured Acidobacteriaceae bacterium
CCGCGGCTTTCCGGGTGGGCGGGGGCGTTTCGTCCTGCTGAGCGTGGGTGGGCGTCGCGAGGAGGGCACAGGCCAAGACGCTGATCGCGATGCGCATGAGTTCCCTCCTCCTGATTAGAACCGGGTTGAGGGCGCTAGTTGTGAAACGAATGGGGGATCCGGCGAGCACAGAGGTCGCAGAAGACACAGAGGCTCACAGAGAGGGACTAGGCGTGCGCGTGGCTAAAGGTGCAGAAGCCGTTCGGGAAGGTGGACTTTTGCTGCGTAAAGTCCAGAACAGACGCGCGACCAGGAGTGCAGTCAGGATGAGCGTATCGGGCAGCGGGCGGCGGACACCGGCTTTGACCAGCCACCAATAGTGAACGCAGGCGGCAGCAGCGGCGAGGTAGACCAGGCGGTGAAGACGCTGCCAGTTGCGCCCGCCCATCCTGCGCAGAACGATCTGCGGCGAGGTGAGGGCGAGCGCGAGCAGAAGCACCCAGGAGAGCAGGCCGACCTGGATGAAGCGACGCTTCTCGAAATCCTGGAGAACACTGGGCCAGATGATCTGCCATTGGTTCCAAAGCTCGGCGGGATGGCCGTGAGTGAGGCCCGCCCAAGCAGAGGGAAGGTCATAGCCTGAGAACAAAAACACGTACGTGGCGAGGTGCAACGAAGCATAAAAAAAGGCGTAGAGGCCGAGCAGGCGGCGGAAGCGGATCAGGTTCGACAGACGAGGATGGAGACGGCGCAGAGGCGTGACGGCGAGCGAGACGAGCAGGATCCAGAGCGCCCAGTCGCCGGTGAAGTGGGTGATGTAGTTGACCGGATCGGCAAGCAGAGTGAGCGCGCCCGTGCGGTAGCGGGCAACGACGACGATGAACGGTGTGAGGCAGAGAAGGTGAAGGACAGCTTTGACGTAGGGGATGAGGCGGGTTGGCATGGACGTGAGTTCGCGCTTGTCCCTAATAGTAGCGGTTGAGGTCCATACCGGCGTAGAGGCTTGCGACCTGGTCGCCGTAACCGTTAAACATCTGGGTGGGGACGCTGTGGGGGAAGCCGGCGTCGATGCGGCGCTCGCGTGCTTGGGACCAGCGATGGCTGATGTTGGGGTTCACGTTGGAGTAAAAGCCGTACTCTTCACTGTTTAGCTCGTTCCACATGGTCTTGGGCTGCTTGTCGGTAAAGATGACTTTGACGATGGATTTGGCCGACTTGTAACCCCACTTCCAGGGCAGAACGACCCGCACCGGCGCGCCGTTCTGGTTCGGCAGGACCTGGCCGTAGCAGCCAAAGGTGAGCAGGGTCAGCGGATGCATGGCCTCATCCATCCGCAGGCCCTCGAGGTAGGGCCAAGGGAATCCATCGGGAAGCTCGGGCATCTGTTTGCGGTCGACGAGCGAGACGAACTGGAGGTACTTCGCGCTCGGCAGTGGCTCGCAAAAATTAATGAACTCGGAGAGCGAGTAGCCGTCCCACGGGATGACCATCGACCATGCCTCGACGCAGCGGTGACGATAGACGCGGGACTCAAGCGGCCGGTAGTGAAGCAGGTCGTCGATGTTGACGGTGAGCGGCTTTTTGACGAGGCCGGAGACCTGTACCGACCAGGGCCGGGTGTGCAGGGTGTGGGCGTTTTTGGCGGGCAGGTCTTTATCAACGCCGTACTCGTAAAAATTGTTGTAGGTGGTGGCTTTCGCGAAAGGCGTCTGAGGGTCGGTCGCCTGGAACTTGCCGGGAACGGTGGTGAGGGCGTCATCGCCGAAGGCTGGCCCGGCGAGCAGGCCGGACGCGGCGAGGGCTGTGGCGCCGGAAAGAAAGGCGCGGCGAGACGGACGGCCAGTCTCAAATACGGAGTGCGGCGTGATCTCGGAGGAGGCGATGTCGCCGCCGTACAGTTTTGTGTTGCGAATCAGCATCCTGTGCCTTTCGGGGCCTGGCGGGCGTGTGCCAACCTGCCTCTTAGTAAGACTACGCGTAATGAGAAAGGGTGGATGCGTGCCGCAATGGCTTCCATGCTGTGCGGAGCGGTCGTGAATGCAAGGTTGGCCAACGCAGGAAGGATCTACTCTTCTTCGATTCGGAATACGTGCAACTTCTGTGGCAATTGCCTTGGTTTGACCTACAACATTGGTCGGATGTGCGGAAAAGCAGGTCGTTTCAGGCTCTAAAATCGCCAGACGGGGCGTGGTTCCGGCACATGACTCCTTGGAAACAAGCCGGAGACGAGGCGCAAAGAGGATGCATAAGGCTTCTGAACCGGCAGACAAAGTTAAGCTTCCGGGCACGTTCCGGAGCGCAGGATCGGCAGGCGAGGTCGTGATCACGTTTTCCGAGATTCTTTCTGCCCTGTCCTTTGCGATCGACCTGACGGAGGATGCGGTCCCAGGACATGCCCTGCGCAGCTGCCTGCTCGGCATGCGTCTTGGACGGGCACTGGAACTATCCACGAAGGAGCTTGAACCCCTCTACTACGCGCTGTTGTTGAAAGACATTGGAGGTAGCAGCAACGCCTTCCGCCCGGGGGAGAGGGTGCGCGGGGACGAGCGCCTGAACCAGAGCGGCGCCGCCACAGACCCTAGAAAGACGCCGCCGTCAGGCACGCGCCAGGCTGCGCCAGAACAACAGTTTGGCCGCGTTTTGCACATGGACGCTCGCCGACGGCGGGGCGGTAGGGAGCTGCTCCCGCTGCGCTGCGAACGCGGTGCGAGCATTCTGCGGAAGCTGGGGCTTTCGGCCGCGACCTACGACGCGGTACTTGCCCTGGACGAGCGCTGGGATGGGTCCGGTTCTCCGCATCATCTGCGAGGAGAAGCAATCCCTCTCCTGGCTCAGATCGTTTCGCTGGCCGAGCACCTGGACGCGTTTGCCTGCAAGCTGAGTCCCTCGGCGGCGCTGGCAGAGCTCAAGCAACAGAGTAGCCACTGCTTCAATCCAGAGCTGGTCCAGGCAGCGGCGGCGCTTGACGGCACCGGGCAGCTTTGGACCCAGTGCCTGCCGACGGACGATCTGAACGTGACCCGGCGACTGGTCATGGAGTTCGACCCCAGAATATCGGAAGCCGTAGGAGGGGAGCAGATCGACCGGATCTGCGAAGCGTTTGCGGAGCTTGTGGACGCAAAAAGCCCATTGACGTACCGCCATTCGGTGGGCGTGGCGCACGTGGCGGTGGCAACGGCGGCTACGCTCGGCTTGACGCCGGATCGGCTGCGGGTGGTGCATCGGGCAGCGCTGCTGCACGATCTCGGCAAATTGTCGGTGCCGAATAAGATTCTGGACAAGAGCGGCCAACTGAGCGCGGAGGAGTGGCACACCGTGATGGAGCATCCGCGGTGGACGCAGCAGATCCTCGCCCGGATCGAACCGTTTGCGGAGCTTGCGGAGATCGCAGGGGCGCACCACGAGAAGCTGGATGGGTCAGGATACCCAAACGGGTTGCATGGACATCAGCTGGGAATTGAAGCGCGTGTCATTGCGGTGGCGGACATCTACCAAGCCCTGACGGAAGGTCGCCCGTATCGTCCGGAAGCTCCGCATGCAGCGGCCTTGCGGAAGCTCCGCGAGCTTACCCCGCACCAACTGGATGCGCGCTGCGTGGAGGCTCTGGACGCTTGCTGCGATCCGGCCCGCGCAACGCTGCAAAGTCCGGTCTTAGGGCGCAAGCGACCTGCGGCGACACAAGCCTCCAGGGTCTATCAAACGTTTACCGCGTGAGTGTTGGAGGGAGGACTTACGGTTTAGGCGAAGCGGCTGGCGGGCTCTGGTCCCACATATGCTCCTGCTGGTCTTGCTGACGCCGGCGATAAGCCTCTTGCGCACCTGCATCGTTGGCCCGGAAGGCTGGGCCGGAGGGCCAGAGGCTGAAATCGGCATAGGCGACGCGTTTTGGCACGCCGTGGAGCGAGTCGAGTGCGGCTTGCATCTCCAACAGCACACCGCGAGGAAGCGAAAGCTGGTGCTCGTCCGGCTGGTAGATGGTGCCGACCGGGTAGTCGAGGAACGGGATGTTCGTCTCCTCGATGTGACAGCCAAGGATGTGGCTGACGGGCTTGTCGGCGGTGAACCTGACCAGGCGGGCATTGCTGAGCGCGAAGGCGGGAAAGTCGCGGATGTAGATGCGTCCGGGATAGACACTATCGCCGGTAAGGAGGATGGCTGTCTGGCGATCGTAAAGCGCGATGCTGGAAGTGTCGTGGCCCGGGATGGGGATGGCGTCGATGACGCGGTCACCGAGGTCGATGGAGCCAACGTCTTCGGGCCAGTGGTCGATCTTGTAGAGCTGCCGCACGCCGTCCACGGTCGGCGGGATGAAGGTGATGGGGATCGCCGGGTCGTTGAGCGCCTGGATGGCGGCGTCGCCGGCAATGTGGTCGCTATGCGAGTGCGAGTGCGTGACGATCAGAGGCATAGACTCGCGATGGTTGCGGACCAGGTACTGGTGCATGAGCCGCGCAAGCGTGGGCGCGAGATTGCCCTTGCGGGAGCCGGTGTCGAACAGAAGCGCACGCTGCTTGCCGAAGAGCAGGTAGACGAAGGGTTTCTCGTAGTCCGTGCAGCCGCTTTGGCGAAGCAGGAAGAGGTCGGGATTGTACTCATGGACCTGCCACTCAGGCATCTCCATGCACTTGGGACCACCGGTGTTCCAGGCAACGGGCAGGGTTCCGGAGCGGATGGAGCCGCCATCAGGCTGCGAAAACTGGGCGTTTGCGGAGAGGAAAAACGAGGCGAGCGATGCTGCTACGACGAGCAGACGAAACCTCACAGGGCGTCTCCCGCCGGGTGCTGTCGATTCTCCGCTGGCGGCGTGCCCGGCCGGTCGGACTCGCGCTCGGCTTCGGCGGTGGGATGTGTGCCGCGGGTGGCGACGTGGAAGAAGGCGTGGCCGGCGCGGGTCAGCTCGCGGTCCATGCGGGAGATCAGCGCCAGGTTGCGCGGGATGACGACGCCTTCGGTCGGAACGGCCGTCAACACGCCCGAGCGAAGCTCCTCCAGCACATTGATCCTGGGCAAAAAGCCGATGCCCATGCCGGCAATGACCAGGCGCTTCAGCAGTTCGTAGGAGTCGAGCTCCATGCCGATGCGGGGGCGGATCTTGTACTGGGCGAAGAGTCGGTCCAGATGCTCGCGGCGGCGGCCAGTCTTCGGCAACAGCAGGTTGTGCTGCGAGATCTGCTTGAGACTGACGACAGACGAGGTCGCGAGCACATGGTCCTGCGGCAGGCAAAGCGTCCACTCGTCCTCATGAATCACTTCAACGTGCAGGCGAGGGTCGGCAACGGGCGTTGAGACGACGCCGAAGTCGGCCTCGCGGTTGAGGACCGATTCGATGGTTTTGGCGCGTTCAGCGCGGACGATATTGAGCGAGACGCGCGGATAACGCTTTTTGAAGTTGGCAAAGAAGGTGGGCAGCACGTAGAGTGCGGTGGAGTCGTTGGCGCTGATGAGGAGGCTGCCGCGAGGCGAGCGCTCGAGGTCGGCGATGGTGATCGAGATGTGATTGAGGCGCGAAATGCAGTCCTCGGCGAAGGGCTCGAAGACGCGGCCGGCGGCGGTGAGGGTGACTTTGCCTCCGCCGCGCTCAAACAAGCGGACTCCAATGGCTTTTTCGAGCGAGGAGATCTGGGCCGAAATAGAAGGTTGGGTCACCAGGAGCTTGACCGCGGCACGCGAAAAGCTCTTCTGTCGCGAGACCTCGAGAAAAGTCTTCAACTGGTCAAAATCCAAGCATCACCTCTTCGTTTGTGGTCACCTCTGGTGTATCACAAGGTTCGCTTGCGGAAGCGCCTGGAACCGGCGAAAAGGTTCCGGGTTGGCAACATTCGTCGAGGACATGCGGTTTTGAGTGCGAGGATCGCCAGGATAGGGAGAAACCATCGTCACGGTTTTCACTTATGCCGGAGATAGGCGAAGCAGCGGCTGCAGTCGAACGCGCGGACCTCCGCGCTATGATCAACCATCAACTTTTAGCCGCACAGTCTTTCAAAGCGAACCGCGCACGCGCAAGCCTGCCGGTGAGGCGTTGCGTTTTCTGTGCGGCCGCGGGCGTTTTGCTTTCTTTCGGGGGTCTATTTCATGCAGATTGGCAGCAACGCCCGTTCCTGGTTTCTGGTTTCCCGCTCTCTTGGCTTTGGTTCTTCGACCGCGCTTGCAAGCACGTTGTTGCTGGCGGGCTCTGCCGCGTTTGCGCAGACCAACACCACTGGCCTCACCGGCGTGGTGACGGACGCAACCGGAGCCGTAGTGCAGGGCGTGACGGTGAGTATCAAGAATCCCGCCACCGGAACGACCGAGACAACGTCGACCAAGTCCAAGGGCGAGTACACGTTTTCGCAGGTGCAGCCAGGCACGTATGAAGTGCACGTGACGGCTCCTGGATTCTCAGAAGAAGTGGAGTCGGTGGAGTTGCTGGTGTCGACGCCGCAGAAGGTGGATTTTAAGCTGACGGCGGGGACCAGCGAGGTGGTGGAGGTTAGTACGGCAGGGTTGGCAGCGATCAACTCGGTCGATGCGACGCTGGGCAAGGCGTTCGATAGCAGGCAGATTCAAACGCTGCCGTACCTGGCAAACAACATTACTTACCTGCTTTCGCTGCAGCCCGGAGTGTTGGGGCTGGATAGCGGGGCGAAAACAGGCGGGTTGAATCTGGACACGCGCACCGGCATTGTGAACGGAGCGCGTCAGGATCAGACGAACGTCACCCTGGATGGCGTGGACAACAACGACCAGACCAACGGTTATGCCTTCAACGGAGCGTTGCGCGCGACGCGCGAGTCGGTGGAGGAGTTTCGCGTCACGACAACCAACGCCAATGCGGATGCGGGCCGATCGTCCGGCGGACAGGTCTCGCTGGTGACCCGCAGTGGAACCAATACGGTGCACGGAACGGCGTACGAATTCTACCGAGGCGGCATTGGGCTGCAAAACGACTGGTGGACCAAGCAGGCGCAGGAGGCGGCACCCGTACCGAAGAACGTTCCGCTGAAGGTGCTGCAGAATACATACGGTGCTTCGTTGGGGCTGCCCATCAAGAAAGACAAGCTCTTCTTCTTCGGGGCGTATGAAGGCTTCCAGCAGGCAAGCAGCCAGCAGGTGGCTGAGACGGTACCGTCGATTGTAGGTGGTGGAGGGCTGGTAACTGGCAACGTGACCTATGGGGCATGTGCTCCGGGCGCGGCCTCCTGCACGGCACCGGCCTCGTACAAAACGTTGACTCCGACAGAGATCGCGTCGTTGTATAACCCGTCGGTCGACCCGGCCTGTGTGGCCACTCCTGCCAGTTGCCATGCGCCGAGCAGCGATGCGGCAGCTCTCGCCTACCTCAGGACGTTTCCGATCGCGAACAGCAGTTCCGGTGGCGATGGCTATAACACGGGAACGTATAGCTTCTCGTCAGCGTTGCCGTTGCATCAGATCACCAACATTGCCCGACTGGATTACAACCTGAACGCGCGGCAGGTTCTGTTTGTGCGTGGCAACCTGCAGAGCGACAACCAGGCGACGGCATTGCAGTTTCCTGGATTGCCGGCTGCCTCGAATATCTTTGGCAACAACAAGGGCTTCTCTGCCGGGCACACCTGGAATATCAACTCATCCATGATCAACAACCTGCGGTATGGACTGGTTCGTCAGGGAACCGCCACGCGCGGTACCGGCAGCCAGCCGTACACGTCCTTTACAGCGTTTAGCTCAATCACCGCGACGACCACGTCTTCGATTTACCTTGTGACCACGAACAACTTCGCGGATGACTTTACGTATACAAAGGGTCGGCACACGATTCAGGCGGGCGTGAACGACCGCCTCCTGTCAAACAGCCGCTACTTTGACGCGCCCTTGCAATCCATATCGTATATTTCGGCTAATCTGCTGGCTACGGCCGCGATTGCCGGAAAGGGTACGAGCCTGGATCCGGGAGCATTTACCGGCAGCACAGCCTGCCCGGACTGCGCCGTGGTAGCCACTCCGTTCCGAACGTTTTACAACAGTGCGATCCTTGCGAACACAGGCTTGATCGAGGAGGCGCAGTCCGGAACGGAGTATAAGGTGCAGGGCGGAGCGCTGGTGCCGCAAGGCGCGGGTGTGGTGCCAACCCACGTGTATCGCAACCTGGAGCAGGAGTACTACGTTCAGGATCAGTGGAAAGTAACGTCGCGACTGACGCTGACGGGAGGTGTTCGGTATGTGTATCTGGGGACGCCGTATGAGACCTACGGTCAGGAGATTGCACCGACGATCAGCTTGACGAAGTTCCTGAAGAACCGCATTACAGCGATGAACGCGGGGAACACTTATGGAACGCCGATTTCCTTTCAGGCCGCTGGCTCGGCCAATGGCGCAGCAAACTTCTGGTCTCCACAAAAAGCCAACTTTGCTCCGCGTCTGGCTTTTGCGTACTCGACGGCAGATAACAAAACGGCAATTCATGGTGGATACGCGATCGCGTTTGACCATGTGGGCGAAGGGATTATTGATAACTACGAGTCAACCTCCAGTTCCCTGCTCTCCCTGTCAAAGACTAACTTGACCACTTACACAGACGTAAACACGAACCCGGCTTTTACCGGCTATCACACCGTTCCAGCACCTGCCGGAAGTACCGCGTCGTTGCCGCTTCCGTACACGCCGGCGAACAATCCCTTCACCTTCGATCGCAGCATCAATGACGTCATCAAGACGCCGTACGCGGAGACATTCAACCTATCCGTGCAGCAGGAGTTCGCACGCGGGTTGACGTTTACGCTGTCTGGTGTCGGACGTTTGGGTCGGCATGCCTTACAAAACCTGGATGTGGCTCAGCCTTTGAACCTTCTGGACCCGACCAGCGGACAGACGTACTTCCAGGCTGCCAAGGCGATGGATATTGCTTACGACGCCGGCGTTTCCGTAGCGAACATGCCGAACACCGGCTACTTCGCCAACATCTTTCCGAACGCGAGTTATCAAGGCTACCGAGGTGCGCAGGCGTATTACGCTTACCTTTCTGCCGGCGACCGCGGCAACGAGACGGACCCGCTATATAACTTCGACAGCACAGCTTCAGCTGCGCCTGGCGGCAACACAAGTCACCGCTTCTTCTTTCCGCAGACCTCGTCTATTTATGCTCAGTCGACGATCGGAAACAGCAGCTATAACGCACTGCAGGCGTCTCTGCGGCATTCTTTGAAGTATGGCCTGGTATACGACTTTAATTACACGTGGTCCAAGTCGATTGACGAGGGCTCGTCCCCGGAACGCGCTTCGGCAAATACGCTGCAGAATACGTTCAATCCCAAAGGCAATCGTGCGGTCTCTGACTACGACTCACGGCATAACATTACGGCTGATTTTACGGCTCCACTTCCCTTTGGAAAGGGCCGTCCGATGCTGAACAATCTGAATGGTCTAGTTGATCGCCTGATCGGTGGATGGCAGATTAACGGCGTGGTGCACTATAGCAGTCCGTTTCCCTTCAGTGCTGTCGCTTCCGGCAACTATGGAACGAACTTTGATACTTCCAGTTACTTTGTGCAGACCGGTCCTATCCCGACTGGCGGGCACCACTATGTAGTCTCGAGCCATACAGAAAGCGCGTTGAAGGGCATTACACCAACACAGGCTTACCAGAACCTTCGCTTCGCGTATGCGGGTGAGGTGGGTCAGCGCAACCAGTTTCGGGAAGATAGTTACTTCTCGCTCGACAATGGCTTCTCAAAGGTGTTCCCAACGTTTCGGGAACAGAGCTTCAAGATCACGGCGGAGGTGTTCAACGTGACTGGATCTCCTCGCTTCGGGGCAAACGCCGGCACCATGGGAACAACGAGTGGGATCACAACCAATGGGGCGAGTACGACCTTTGGCAATTACCTAAATGGGAGCCAGTATTTGCTGACACAACCGCGACAGATGCAGTTCTCGGGCAAGTACACCTTTTAGGAAGTACCAGAGGATGTGGCCGCGCTAAGTGCCGGCCGCGTTTCCACGTTAAACTAGAAGCGGTGCGTTCCTGGGGTGCTTTATGAAGTTGAGGCAGGTGTTCGTCGCGACTACGTTTGCTTTGCTGCTTCCGGTGTGTCAGCGAGCCTGGGGGCAGGAGCCGGTGGATCAGGATAAGTTGGGTAAAGGGGCTACGGAGAAACAGACGCCTCTGCCTGAGGCGACAGGACCGGCACCGGGTGAGGAAAAGAAGGCCAAGCCGGCGGACTTTGCGGGCGGGGATGGGACCAAGCCGGTGGAAGACGCGGCGGGGAAAGGAACGGGTGCAGGCAGTGGAGTACGGGGCCGACGTGGCGGTGCAGACGATGCCGCGGGCGGAGTTGGAGAGAAGCTGGCGTACGACTACGAGCTTCCCGGGCCTGACGGCAAAGGCGTTCCACTCTCGAATTTCAAAGGCAAGACGGTGCTGGTGGTCAATCTGGGCAGCAAATCGAGCTTCAACGCGCAACTTCCCGCGCTCGAGAAGCTGGCAGAGCAATATAAGGACAAGGGTCTTGTGGTGATCGGCGTTCCCTCGAATGAGTTTGGGGCGGCAGAGCCTGGCACCGACGCGGAGATCCAGAAGCTCTACACGGGCGAGGATAAAGTCACGTTTCCGGTGATGGCTAAGTCGGTGTTGACGGGCGACCTTCAACTGCCGCTCTATGGGTTTCTGACCAAGGGCAATGGCGGGCCGGTGCACTGGAACTACACGAAGTTCTTCATCGGCAAGGATGGCAAGGTGGTGGCGCGGTTCGATCCCGCGGTGGCTCCGGACTCAGTGGAGATGCAGGCGGCGGTGATCGAAATCCTGGATGGACGGTACAAGGCTCCAGGGGCCGGCGATGAGAAACCGTCAGGGCGGCGCGGCGGCGCGGCGAACTGAGGCTCTGGCCTACGGGTTCAGCGAGGCAAGGTACGCGCGCCAGCCGCCGAACTGGGTGATCTCGAGGGCACCTTCGGTGGCAGCGGGTTCGGCGATGAAGCCTGTGACGAGCGAGCCATCTTCCAGGCGCAGGCTTCCGATGCCGAGCGGCTGGGGCACACCGGCGACGAACGAACCCACAGTATCGGCGGGCAAGGCCCAGATTTCGACTTCGATGCCACGACCCTCAAAACCAGGAACACGAACCAAGCCAGGCTTGGCGGGCGTGCTGTTGGCGAGCGCATACAGCTTGTAGTCCGGGTGGGTGCGGCATGTGCGGACAAGGCGTCCATCACGGCTGGTGAGCTGCGGATTGAGCGGCTGGCCGGACAGGTGGGCCCCAACCACCGCCATCAGCAGACATCCAGGAGGGACGGCCTGCGACACGAGGGGTGACGTTTCAGCGAGCAGGCGAGCGCTGCCGCCGAGGGTGGAGTTCAGCGTGCGGTGGAGCTTGTCGGCGAGGGCAAGCAGCGCGGACTCGGTAAACGGGTGGCCGATGAGCGAAACGCTGAAGGGCAGGGCTGGTTCCGGCGGTGAAGCGGGACGCATGCCGGCAGGGACGGCGACCGCAGCGAGGTCGAGCAGGTTGACGAAGTTGGTGTAAAGCCCGAGCTGGCTGTTGCGTGCGATGGGCTGCTCCAAAATCTCGGCGTGGGTGAAGGTGCGGGGCGCGGTGGGCAGCAACATAAGGTCGAAGCTGCCCCAGGCGGCGGAGGTTTCGCGGCGCAGGGCCTCAAGTTGGTAGAGCGCACCGAAGAGATCGACGGCCGAATACTTCCCTGCCTCGGCGAGGATCGACGCCACGATGGGGTCCATGTCCGCCTGGTGGGCGAGAAAGAAGGGCTGGATGGCGGCGGAGCGCTCTGCAACCCAGGGACCACCGTAGAGGAGACGTGCGGCGGCAAGGAACGGGGCCAGGTCAAAGGACACGGGCTGGCCGCCGAGGGATTGGAGTGCCTGGACCGCGGATTGAAAGAGGGCGGGATTGTGGGAGTCCCCGAAGAACTCAAGCGAGGTGGGGACGCCGAAGCGGAAGCTGGCGGCAGCCGCCCAGGGAGCAGCTCCGTCGCCGGGTGCGGGCGTGCGGGAGTAGGCATCGGCGGGGTCGAAGCCGGAAGCGGAGGCAAGCACCAGCGCGGCGTCGGCGGAGGTTTCAGCGAAGATGGAGACGCAGTCGAGCGTGCGGCAGGCGGGCACGACGCCATGGGTGCTGATGAGGCCGCGGGTGGGCTTGAGCCCGACGAGGTTGTTGAACATGGCGGGTATGCGCCCGGAGCCGGCGGTGTCGGTCCCAAGCGCGAAGGCGACCAGGCCGCTGGCCACGGCGACGGCGGATCCGGAGCTCGAACCTCCGGAGATGTAGTCCGGGGAGAAGACGCTCGACGGCGCGCCGAAGGGGGAGCGCGTCCCGACCAGGCCCGTGGCGAACTGGTCCATGTTGGTTTTGCCGATGAGGATGGCGCCGGCGGCTTGGAGCTTTCGAACGACGGTCGCGGAGGCCGTAGGGGTGTAGGCGAAGGCCGGGCAGGCAGCTGTGGTAGGGAGGCCGAGGACGTCCATGTTGTCCTTTACGGCGAAGGGAATGCCGTAAAGGGGCAGCATCGCTCGGTCCTGATCTTTGAGAGCCAAGACGCGGGCAAGGGCCTGCTCGCGGGGAACGAGGGAGATCCACACAGGGTGGAGCGAACCGGACTCGATGCGGTCATAGATGCCGGTGACGACCTGTTTCGGAGTAGAGGCGCCGGATGCGAAATCGCGGTGGAGTTGGTCAACGGTCAACGGGTGGGAACCCCTTGCTTACTAGAGTTGATTCCTGTTTGCGGGAGCGACAGGCCGAAGTTTGAATGCGAGCGGCAGTGCGGATTGGTTCTACTTTAGCGGATCACCGGCTGTATGTCGTCCGCTGTTTTGGAGTGGCAAACGCATGAGGCATAGAATCAACCTATGGCTGTCGCGGCTAAGAGACAAGGGCTGCTCCGAGATGCGCGCTGGGCGGAGCAATTTGCCTGGACAGTGGTGGCATACAACGTACTTGTGATCGTATGGGGCGCGCTGGTGCGGGCGACAGGCTCGGGCGCCGGCTGCGGCAATCATTGGCCGCTCTGCAACGGGCAGGTGGTTCCGCTCTCACCCACTCTGCACACGGTAATCGAATTTACCCATCGCCTCATGGTAAGCGGATCGGTCTTTGCGATGATTGCCCTGTTGGCGTTTGCCTGGCGCGCAACTTCCAGGGGCGCGGCTGCCCGGGTGTTTGCGGTAATTTCGACGCTCCTGTTGCTGAACGAGGCGTTTTTGGGTGCGCTGCTGGTGAAGTTGGGATATGTGACGGGGAACCAGTCGCTGGGCCGAGTGGTGGTGCTCTCGGTCCACCTCAGCAATACACTCCTGCTGCTGGCCTCGCTGACCATGACAGCGCGGATGCTGGGAAGCGGACAGCGCTGGCGGGAGTTGCGCGCGAAAGGGATGGATCGCGTGCTGGCAGCGGCAGGTCTGGTTGCAACTCTGGCCGTGGGCGTGAGTGGATCGCTCGCCGCGCTGGGAGACACGCTGTTTCCTGCGACTTCGCTGCAGGCTGCCTTCCTGCAGGATTTTGATGCTTCGTCGCCCTGGCTGCTGCGGCTACGGGGGATTCATCCAGCGAGTGCAATCCTTGCAGCTTGCCTCGTCGGCTGGCTCGTGCTGCGGGCACGGCGCGAAGGTCTGGCAAGGCAGGCAAACGCGCTTCTGGGGCTATTGGGACTGCAGTTTGTGCTGGGAGTGGCGGACGTTCTGCTGCTGGCGCCGGTATGGATGCAGCTGGTGCATCTACTTGGCGCGGACTTTTACTGGGTGACCCTGGTGGTCTTGTCCGCGGCGGTAGTCTGGCCGGAGGATGTTGGAAAGCTTACGCAACAGTACAGCCGCGCACAACAGGCCGCGGCTTAGGGCGATACCGTTGGGCAGTCTCGTCTAGTCCTGTGGATCAGGCTTGCCTGCGATTTTGTCGCCTACCTTCTTCGTTTCATGGGCGGTGTCGTGAGCGGCTACGCTGGTTCCATGCGCGACATCGTGACCGGCCGTAACGGTGCCATCCTTGGTTTTGTGCGCAACGACTTTTGTGCCGTGCGCAGTCTTGTGAGCGACTTTCTTGGTAGCGTGGCCCGTGGCAACCGCGGCATGTTTCGTGTCCTCCCCCGCGGCATGCATGTCACCCTTGGCGGTATCTTGCGCTGAGGCTGAGGACACAAGCGCACAAAAAGTAATCGCGGAGGCTAGAAGGATGGAGCGTTTGAAGCAATGATGGACAGAGGGGAAAAGCACGGTCACTCCAGGGAAAAAGATTTGACAACGTTACCACGGCTGCTGCTCGGTCTCCGCGTGAGTTGTCTTGGCAGGTGCAGAGATAAGCAACAACCAGCCAGACTTCTCTCCCATCTAATAAGAACGCTGGGAAAGTACCAGCCGCTGGGAGGCCGGTATGTCGGAAAAAGTGCAGACGATTCCACTGAGCGAAGCAGCTCTGTGTTGTGACTGCGATACGATCAGCAACGGAAAGCAACTCTGTCCAAAGTGTGGGTCATCCGCACTTTGGCTTTTGGAAAAGTGGATCAATCGAGGACTGGTTGCAGCTTAGCAGAGAAACATCTCTTACGCGAAACCGTCGACTGCTTTAGCGAAGTGGAGAAGCATCAGATCTGCTGCGTAGCGACCAGCAAATCTGCTCTCGCTCCCGGATCACAATTTCCAATCTGTTCACAAGGCTGAGCTAGGCTCTGAATTGGCCTTATGACAATGAAGCGAACTAGGAAGACAGCAGAAAAGTCCGTCCGGCAGGCTGAACCGGATCTTACCCCGCTGCGGCCGAGTGATGTTCCGGCGGCGGAGATAGATGAGGCCCTAGGCAAGTTCCGGGGACGCTACTTCCATCGCGACGAAAGCTGGCTCAAATTCAACGAGCGCGTGCTTGAAGAAGCTCAGGACACAGGCAATCCGCTTTTGGAGCGGGTCAAGTTTCTAGCGATTACAGCCAGCAACCTGGATGAGTTTGTCGAGATCCAGGTAGCTGGCGTGATGCAGTTGATCGAAGACGGGTTCAGCGACGTAAAGGGTCCGGACGAGGGCGGCCAGACGGCAGAGGATCGCCTCAAGCGGCTCAGCAAAGCGATGAACGTCTTTGTCGAGGCGCAGTACTGCTGCTGGAACGAGCAGCTGGTCCCGGAATTGGCAAAACACGGCGTGCGGGTGCTGTGCTGGAAAGAGCTGAGCAAGGAGGCTCAGGCACACGCAGAGAAGTTCTACGCCGATGAGGTAGACCCCTTACTCACGCCGGTAACGATTGACCCCTCGCATCCGTTTCCTCGCGTCTTGAATAAGGCTCTGTGTCTTGCCCTGCTGCTGCGGCACAAGCGGCGGGGCGCGGCGGGTCAGAAGCCGGGGCGCGTGCTCGGAGTGGTTACAGTGCCACGTAGCTTGCCGCGGCTGATCGCCATGCCTGCGGAAAGTGGCCGGACGGATTTCATCTTTCTGCATGAGTTGATCGACGCGCGAGTTGAAAAGATGTTCCGCGGCTATGAAGTGCTCGACACGGCTGCCTTTCGGGTGACCCGCAACAGCAATCTATATATGCAGGAAGAGGAATCTCGGAGCGTGCTCGAAAGTGTGCGGGAAGAGCTGCACAATCGGCGTAGGGGAGACGCAGTGCGGCTGGAGATTGAAAGCTCGGCGGCGGAAGAGATTGTAGAGCGCCTGCGCACGAACTTCGAGCTGGAGCCATGGCAGGTCTTTCGCGCCAACGGTCCGGTCGATCTCTCCCGGCTGATGAATCTCTACTCCGAGACGAAGACACCGGCCTTAAAGTATCCGCCGTTTACAGGCCGGCAGCACCATCTTTGTGCGAAGTGCGAAGACCTGTTCGCAGAGCTTCGCCTGCACGATCTGCTGCTGCATCATCCCTTCGACAGCTACCAGACGGTCGAGAACTTCATCGAGCTCGGTGCGAAAGATGATGCCGTGCTTTCGATGAAGCAGACGCTTTACCGTACGAGTAAGGACTCACAGATCTTCCGGTCGCTGATTGAGGCTGCGCAAACCAAGGACGTGACCGTGGTAGTGGAGCTGATGGCGCGCTTCGACGAGGACTCAAATATCCGTTGGGCGCGAGAGCTTGAAAATGCCGGAGTGGGTGTCTTTCACGGCATCTTTGGTTTGAAGACGCACTGCAAGCTGGCGCTGCTGGTACGGCGCGACCCGGACGGTGTGGTACGGCGCTATGCGCATCTGGGCACTGGCAACTACAACCCGGTCACCGCGCGTTTTTATACGGACATCAGTCTGCTGACGTCGAATCCGCATTACACCAGAGCGGTCCAGCAGGTATTCGATTATCTAACGGCGGAGGCGGAGGCCGAAGAGGATGACTATCTCCCTCTGCAGGTAGCGCCTCTTACGCTGGCGCGTCATGTGCTGGCGCTCATCGGGCGCGAGGCGGAGCATGCGCGAAAGGGACGGCCGGCGCGGATTGTGGCCAAAATGAATGGGCTGCTCGATCCAAAGACAATCGATGCGATGTATGAAGCGTCGCAGGCGGGAGTCGAGATCGAATTAATTGTGCGTGGAATGTGCGCGCTGCGGCCAGGCGTGAAAGGGTTGAGCGAGACCATCCGTGTGCGATCGCTGGTCGGACAATATCTGGAGCACAGCCGCATCTTCCAGTTCGAAAATGGCGGCGAGCGCGAAGTCTTTTGCGGAAGCCCGGACTGGATGACGCGAAACCTCTACGAGCGATGTGAGGTCGTGTTTCCGGTCCAGGACCCGAAGCTGGCGCAGCGGCTTTCAGACGAGATTCTAGCCGCTTATCTTCGCGATAACGTCAAAACTCGCCTGCTGAAAAAAGACGGAGATTACGTACGCGTGGAACAAAAGGGCGAGCCGTTCAACGCGCAGGAATATTTCATGCAGCTTGCATCCCCAGAGACGGCAGTCTAGAGCCTATAAGCTACTGGCTCAGGGTGCCTTCAGCCTCTAAGCCGAGTTGCTGTCACTTCATGCCTTGTGTGATTAGGCCGGCGTCTCCGAATGCAACTTGCAGCAGTCAGCTTATTTAGTTGACTACGATCTGAGAAGCGCAACTTGCAAGATTCAATCACAATTATCGGTGTCGCTTATGAGAACCAGCTGTCTTTGCGAAGCAAGAAATTCGCTCGCGAAACTAGACAGAACCTAGAACGATTTTTCGACGATACCGCCCCACAAAGCGTAGTGGACCTCTTCAGCAAGCATCTTGCGTGAGCAGCATCTTTGAGCGAGAGAATGGATGACCAACTTCGACAGCTCAAGAAGGTGCGTCCTTCTTGAGCTGTCCCCTTTAGTTTTTGGCACTGGCAGCGGCCTGCATGGCCTGAGCATTGCGCTGGGCGTACAGTTCGTCGTATTTGCCTTCGCGCTCGGCGAACCTTTGGGGGTAGACGCGCTTGACGAGCAGTTCGCCATTCGATGGCGGGTTTTTGATCAATTCCATCGCCTCTTGAATGAACTCGGCCAGTGGCATGGCCTTCGGGTCTGAAAGCTGGTGGGCTCCGGTGAGCTCGGTCTGCAGGTAAGGGGGGACGAGTTCGAGAACCTCGACCGAGGTCTCGCGTAGCTGGTAACGAAGCGATTGCGTCCAGGCATGAATGGCAGCCTTTGTGGCACAGTAGGAGGCAAACGGTGCGATGGGAACGAAGGCAAGGCCGGAGGTGAGGGTGACGACGGTGGCCCTGGGCTGCGCGAGCATCATAGGAAGAAGGCTCATGGTAAGACGTAGCGGACCGAGCAGGTTCGTGGAGATGTTAGCTTCCGCAGTCGGCAGATCTTGCATGCCAGCCGTCAGGTTCTCAGGCTTCATAATGCCGGCGTTGTTGATTAGGACATTGAGCTTGGGAATCTCGCTTTTTATTTGGGCAACGACGCGCTGGATCTCGTCCGGCTTATCCATGTCGAGAAGCATCGCCTTCATGCCGGGATAAGCCTGCACGGTCTCGTCGAGAACAGATTGGCGACGACCAGTGATAATGACCTGATTACCCGCCTGGTGGAAGGCCTCCGCGAGACCGCGACCGATGCCGGAACCGCCGCCCGTAATGAGAATCGTATTGTCTGTTGCGTTCATGTCTAATCTCCTGTGTGAAACGCCTGGCTGTGTATGCAAGGGTACTTCTCAACGCTAAGTGTCTCCAGTTTTGCAGACCAGGGCCACTTACGAATATTGCGTCTGCTCAAGATCCTGGAGGAGACCCGGGCGATAGGGATGCCACCCCAGCCGGTCTTGGGTCTGCTGACTGGACGCCGACATATCTGCGCCAACAAACATCGCCAACGGACCGAAGTGAGACTGCGCTTCTTCTTGAGAAAGGCTGGCGGCCTGAACACCCAGGCCTTTGCCAATTGTTTCTGCGATGAGACGCAAAGGGATCCCCTCTTCTGCCACCGCATTGTATCGGCTACCCGCCTGACGCTTCTCCAAGGCAAGTCTGTAGAGGTGGGCAACGTCGAGGACGTGTGCCGCCGCCCAACGATTAGAACCATCACCGATGTACGCTGAAACTCCTTTCGCCCGGGCCATCTGAATCAGAGCAGTCACGATACCTTGCTTCACAATGTTATGAATTTGAGCAAGGCGGACCACCGACACGTTTACACCGCGCTTCTCAGCAGCAGCGCCTGCCACTTCGGTCGCATTGCGAGGCTTCGGTTTACTGGGGTCGAAGTAGTCTTCCGTCGCTGGTTGACCCGGCGAAGGACTACCCATGGCCGCTACCGACGTGATGATCAGCGGACGGTCCGAACCCACAAGTTCGTCGCCCAAAGCTTCAATCGCCCGACCCTCCTGCTCGTTGCTTTCCTTGAATTTTGCGAAATCGTTGTTGAAAGCGCAGTGAATCACGCCATCCGACTTGCGGACACCCCTCCGAAGGCTATCGAGATCTTCGAGACTTCCCCGGTGCACCTCAGCCCCAACCGCGGTAAGAGACTCCGCACCCAAATCCGAACGGGTAAGTCCAAGCACCTGGTGACCTGCCTTGATAAGTTCGGGAACAAGGGCGGAGCCAATGAACCCGGTTGCACCTGTGATAAAGACCTTCATAGCTGCTCCTTCGCTTTTTTCGATTTATCGCTGCCATTTCTAGAGCGGTTTGCGCTTTTGTTACTAGAAGTAGATGGCCAACACAGAGCGTGCGATCTATGCTGAAGGTACGCAATACTAGTCTGATCGTACGGAGGACTCATGGATCCCCTTTCGGAAGTCTTATCCCTGCTCAGGCTGAAGAGCTACGTGTCGGGAGATTTCGCGATAGGCCTGAAGACGGGCATTCAAGTTGCCAGACACCAAGGCATAAAGTGCTATGCCCCAATTTCAGGATCGTGCTGGTTGTCGGTTGAGGGTCATCTCGACGTGGTGCAGATCAAGGCAGGCGACTGTGTCATCTTGCCTCGCGGTCTGCCCTTCTGCCTCGCCGGAGAACGCTCGCTTTCACGCGTAAACTTTCGCTCCTTCGGCATGCCAGAGCCGAGTGACAAAGTCCTCTCTGACGGAACGCAAGCGTGTTCCCTCATCGGGGGACACTTCCTCCTCGCCGGGGGGCACTCCGAAATCTTATTGAAGTCCTTGCCTGCGATCGTGCATATCCGTAAGGAATCGGACAAAGCGACGATACGCTGGTCACTGGAGCGTCTCATTGAGGAGTTGCGCGACCCTCAGCCGGGAGGATCGTTGATGGCTCAGCAGCTGGCTTACATGATGCTGGTTCAAGCTCTCCGGCTGCATCTGCAAGAAGAAGCATCGAAAGGCGTCGGCTGGCTCTTCGCCCTTGCCGATTCGCAGATGAGAATCGCGATCACCTGCATGCACGACCACCCGCAACACCCCTGGACCCTACACGAACTCGCCGATCGTGCAGGCATGTCCCGCACAGTATTTGCCCAGCAATTCAAGAGAACCGTCGGAACGACCTCCATGGAATATCTGACACGCTGGAGAATGTTGTTCGCCGGGGATCGCCTAAAGAGTTCGAACGACTCCGTTTCGGCCATCTCCTCAGCGGTCGGATACAAGACGGAAAGTGCCTTTGGCAAAGCATTTAGAAGGGTCTGGGGCTGCTCGCCACGAGAACATCGTCAGCGATCCGACGCAACAGCTTCACGGAGCTTTAGCTCCCAATCCTTTAAAGGCCAGAGCAAGCAGCCTCTTCACCCGGGCCTCTCCGGCGGTCGTCGGAGGAATGCGCCACAATAGGCCCACGAGCACCAGAAAGTCTTCGGGTTCCGCTCCGGCATGGATTGCGCCCGCACTCTCGCAGGCGTCCATCAACTGACGGACCGCGCCGAGCATGGGGGCGTAGGCCTCTTGCTCCGACGCCGCTGCGTGAACGATGTCTGCTACTCCGTACTTCATCCTTCCAAACTTCGCCAGCCGGTCGCACCAGCCGCGGAATGCAGGAAGAGGCGCATGCTTCGCAAGCAGTGCCGGCGCGAGAGCCACCAGAGTTTCGATCTCCTTACGGTAGACGCCAAGCACCAGCGACTCGCGACTCGGAAAGTGACGGTACAGCGTACCGGCCCCTACCCCAGCTTCCTTGGCGATCGAGTTCAGAGATGCGCTCGGATCAGCCAAGAGCACATCGCGAGCTACCTCTAAAATTCGGTCCTTGTTTGCCTGCGCATCAGAGCGCAAGGGATTCACTATCACCATAGATCCTTGACGAAACGGAGAACTCTCCGCTAAGCTTGCATATAACCGGAGAGCTATCCAGTTATAGCCCGGCACGGAGTTCCCATGCAATATAAAAAACTCGGTCGTACAGGCCTCGACATATCCCCCATCTGCATCGGCTGCATGGGATTCGGAGAGCCCTCACGCGCCTATCCAAGTTGGTCGCTGGAAGAAACGTCCAGCCGCGCGCTGATCGGCCATGCGGTCGAGGCAGGGATCAACTTCTTCGACACGGCCAACATGTACTCCAATGGCAGCAGCGAAGAAATCGTAGGCAGGGCGCTCAAGGAGTTCACGAATCGAGACAGTGTCGTCCTCGCGACGAAGGTCGCCTCTGCCACGCATGACGGCCCGAACGCCATCGGCCTGTCCCGCAAGGCGATCATGACTGAGATTGATCGCAGCTTGAAGCGGCTCGGCACAGATTACGTGGACCTCTACCAGATTCATCGTCGCGACCAGCTCACGCCATGGGAAGAGACTTTGGAAGCGCTTCACGATCTGGTGAAGATGGGCAAGGTCCGCTATCTCGGCGCGTCTTCCATGAAGGCGTGGGAGTTCAGCAAAGCGCTTCACTTACAGCAAGTCAACGGGTGGTCCCGTTTCGTCTCGTTGCAGGACACCTACAACCTTGTGACACGCGAGGAGGAACGAGAGATGCTTCCGCTCTGCGCGGACGAAGGCATACAGACACTTGTCTACAGCCCTCTTGCGCGTGGAGTTTTGGCCCGGCCGTGGGGAACAACAACGGCTCGATCGGAGGCGGAGATTGCTGCGGGCTATAAGGACGAGACAAACGCCGCAAGCGACCAGAAGATCGTAGAGGCTGTGAGTCGGATCGCCAAGGAGCGTGGCGTGAGTCAGGCAGTCGTTGCGCTGGCGTGGTTGCGCAGCAAGAAGGTGGTTGCCGCTCCGATCGTGGGAGCTCTCAAAACCACTCACATCGACGATGCGATCGCATCCCTTTCGATTACTTTGAGGGACGACGAGATTTCAACGCTGGAAGTGCCCTATACCCCTCGGATCGACTACCAAGGTGTGTCTGACCCAGCGATGCTGGCGCGTGCTGTAGAAGCGGCGACGGGCTTCAAGGTGTCCGCCTGACGCCATCAAGGGGCCGCACACTGTACATCGGCCGTGGCTCCTCGACCGGCTCGCATCTCTCACTCTCCCTTGGGGTGCCGGGCGGTTCGCAGCATCAGAAGACATTCGCAGTCAGGGCTGGTGGGTAAAGATTGGCGTAGTGGTGCGCTCGAGGATAAGCCACTGGCCTGCTTCCGTGCGGACGAAGCGCTCGCAAATGTCGCAGACCACCGATATAACAGGTTCACGGGAAGCATCGTCAGAGCGAAAAACAGTCAGCAGCGAGTCAAGTTGTGCCTCGGTAGCGCTAAGTGACTCAACGCGGAAGTTGGTGGCAACGTGGCGGGTGGTGACGTGGGTGAGAGCCTGTCGCGCGGTCAGGAAAGCGCGGATGGCTTCGAGCCCTTCAATGGTGCCAGGCCTGGGCGAGCCCTGGGCAAAGATAAGGCGGGCATCGTCAGTGAAGAGGGTAGCGCTTTCGATCGCGTGTCCCCGATCCACATGGTGGCCGAACTGCGCGCTCAGATCGCTGAGAGTAAGAAGCTGTTCAAGCTGTGCGTTCATACTTACTCCTGGGATGCGGGAGCGGATCGTTTTTTAGACTGAAGCAGATCCGTGATGGTCCCGGCAAAGACCTCGGCGGCTAGGCCGATGGTCTCAGATAAGGTGGGGTGCGGGTGAATAGTGAGGCTGATGTCATCTGCGTCGGCACCCGTCTCAATCGCGAGGCCAGCTTCAGCGATCAGATCTCCGGCGCTCGGGCCTACGATGCCCGCACCGAGCAGGCGACGGGTAACGGGATCGAAGAGAAGCTTCGTGAACCCTTCTTCGCGGCCGAGCGCGAGGGAGCGGCCGGAAGCGGCCCACGGGAAGACAGCCTTTTCAATCGGAGTGCGGCGGCGCTTGGCTTCCTCTTCCGTGAGACCGACCCAAGCGACCTCGGGATCGGTATAAGCCACGGCCGGGATGACGCGGACCTGCATCGCTACCTTGTGGCCGCAGGCAGCTTCCGCGGCGACCCTGGCCTCATGAGTGGCTTTATGTGCGAGCATCGGCTGGCCAGCAACGTCACCGATGGCAAATATATGCGGAACGGCGGTACGCATCTGCGCATCGACCGGAATGCTGCCGTCCGACGCAAGGGAGAGGCCGGCGGCTTCAGGGTTGAGCAGCTTGCCATTGGGCCGACGCCCTACCGCGATAAGCACCATGTCGAACGTTCGATCCTCGACGCCGTTCGGGCCCTCCAGGCGGGCAATCAGGCCTTCGGGAGAAGCTTCGACGCCGGTGAGCCGGGTCTGCAACAGAAACGTGACGCCCTGCCCGGCCATGCGCTTGTGCAGCGGAGAGACGAGGTCGCGGTCCGCCCCGGGAATGATCTGGTCCATCCGTTCGACAACGGTGACGCGGCTGCCAAGGGCTTCGTAGATAGTGCCCATCTCGAGGCCGATCACGCCTCCACCTAGGATGAGCAGACGCGATGGTATGCAGGCGAGCGCCAAGGCTCCGGTAGAGTCCACGATGCGAGGGTCGTCGGGAAGAAACGGGAGGCGCACGGGCTCAGAGCCTGCGGCAAGGATGGCTTGCTCAAAGGCGATGGTGCGGAGACCTTCGGGGGTTTCGACCGTCACCGTCGTAGGGCTGGCGAACCGAGCCTCCCCGCGTACAACGGTGACGTTGCGGCGGCGGGCGAGGTCGTGCAGGCCGCTTGTTAGACGTGTGACGACAGAGTCCTTCCAGGTCCGGAGCTTGTCCAAATCGAGTGCAGGATTAGCGAAGGTAAGGCCGTGATCGGCGAAGCTTTGCGCATCCTTGATCACCTTGGCGGCATGCAGCAGAGCCTTGGAAGGAATGCAGCCTACGTTGAGGCAGACCCCGCCGAGACGGTCCCAGCGATCGACGATAGTCACGGAGCGGCCAAGGTCCGCGGCCCGGTAGGCCGCGGTGTAGCCGCCGGGACCGCCGCCAATCACGAGAAGGTCAGCCTGCTGCTGGTGCGGCAGAGCCTGCTGCTGGTTCGGCAGAGCCTGCTGCTGCTTCGGAAGAAATGATGTGCTCACAAATTCACCCTGCGGAAGTCGGCAAGCAGCTGGGTGAGCGTGACGAGGAAGCGCGCGGCGGCAGCGCCATCGATGACGCGGTGATCCCAGGAGAGGCTGAGGGGCAGAATCAGGCGCGGCTTGAACTCCGATCCGTCCCACACCGGCGTCATCCGGGCGCGGGCGGCACCCAGGATGGCGACCTCGGGCGCGTTGATGATCGGGGTGAAACCGGTACCGCCGATGCCGCCAAGCGAGGAGACCGTAAAGCAGCCTCCCTGCATGTCGGCGGGCTTGAGTTTTCCGTTGCGGGCTAGCTCGGCAAGGGAGTTCGCTTCAGCGGCGATGGTGCGGAGGCCCTTGGTATCGACGTTGCGAATCACCGGGACGACCAGGCCGTTGGGGGTGTCGGTCGCGAAACCGATATGGAAGTAGCGCTTCAGAATGAGGGCATCGCCCTGCAGTGCGGCGTTGAAGGTGGGGTGCAGCCAAAGGGTGGTCACACTGGCCTTGATTAAGAAGGCGAGCATGGTGAGCTTGCACCCCTTGCCTGCCTCTTCCTTGTTCAGTGCGACGCGAAAGGTTTCAAGATCGGTGACGTCGGCCTCGTCGAAGTTGGTGACGTGAGGAATGAGGATCGAGTTACGAAGTAGGTTGGCGCCGGAGATCTTCCTGACTCGGGAGAGTTCGGTGTGGTCGATGGGTCCAAACTGAGTGAAGTCGATCTTTGGCCATGGGAGTAGATCGAGCGAGGTGTCGGAGGCAGCGGATGTTGGTGGGCGAGCTACCAGATCTTTCACGTACGCCTGGATGTCGCTATGCTGAATCCTGTCTTTGGGACCGGTGCCTCGAACCAACGTGAGGTCGATACCGAGTTCGCGAGCGAAGCGGCGTACCGACGGCGACGCGTGCGGCAGAACGCCGGGTTCGAGCGTGGGCGCAGACTGTGCGGAAGCACTAGGTGGAGGCGGGGCGGCCTGCGGAGGAAGCTGCACGGCGGAGGCGACTACGGCAGACTCGGGGGTAGCGACCGGGACAGGTGCCGAAGACGCAAGGGCAGGTGCTACGTCCTGGGCCGGCTGTGCAGACGCGCCGGCTTGCTCCAGCAGGACCATCACACTGCCGCAGCTGATCCTGTCCCCCACCTTGATGCGGACCTCGCGAACCACGCCGGCAGCAGTGGACGGGACGTCCATCGTCGCCTTCTCCGTTTCAAGCACAGCGACGGTTTGATCGACCCCAATCTCCGCGCCTACGGTGACGAGGACTTCGATGACTGGAACGTCTACGATGTCGCCGAGATCTGGGACCAGGACTTCTGTCAGACCAGTTGTTGTCATGGTAGCCATAGTTAAATCTTCCACGGAGCGGGGCTTTTGGTGTCAATGCCGAAGCGTTCGATTGCTCCGAGAAAGACGCTGTTGTCGAGCTTGCCTTCACGGACGAGCGCTTCCAGTGCGGCCAGCGCGATATGGTGCCGGTCGACCTCAAAGAAGCTGCGCAGCGATGCGCGAGTATCGCTGCGGCCGAACCCATCCGTGCCGAGCGCGACAAAGCGTGCTTCGACGAAGGGCGCGATCAGCTGAGGGTAGGCGCGGACATAATCCGTGGCAGCGATGATGGGAACTCGACCCGGCAGAAGAGTTTCCAGGTGACTGCAGCTCGAGGCTGGATCGGCTCCCAGGCGCCGTGCGCGTGCGACCTCCGCGGCGTCCCTGGCGAGTTCGCTGAAGCTGGTCGCGCTGTAGATTTCACTGGAGATGCTGAAGTCCTGCTCAAGCAGGTCGGCGGCAGCAAGCACCTCGCGCAGAATAGCGCCGGAGCCGAGAAGGCGGATGTGCAGGCTGTTCTCTTTCGCCGCGCGGGTGGCAAAGCGGTAAAGACCTTTGAGGATGTGCTCCTCTGAGCCTGCAACGAGCGAGGGCTGTGCGTAGTTCTCGTTCATTGCGGTGAGATAGTAAAACTCATCGCATTGCTGCTCCATCATGCGGCGCGCACCGGCGTCCAGGATGACGGCGAGTTCGCACGCGAAGGCAGGATCGTAGGCGCGGCAGTTGGGGATCGTGGCAGCGACGAGCTGGCTCGAGCCATCCTGATGCTGCAGGCCTTCCCCGCCGAGCGTGGTACGGCCGGCAGTAGCCCCAATCAGAAAGCCGCGCGCCCGCTGGTCGGCCGCAGCCCAAATGAAGTCGCCCACGCGCTGGAAGCCGAACATGGAGTAATAGATATAGATCGGCAGCATCGGCAGGTTGTGAACGCTGTAGGACGTTGCCGCGGCAATCCAGGAGGAGATGGCGCCAGCCTCCGTGATGCCCTCTTCCAGCAGTTGACCGTCGCGGGCTTCGCGGTAGGAAAGCATGGACGAAGCATCTTCAGGCTCGTACAACTGACCCGAAGCCGCGTAAATGCCGATCTGGCGGAAGAGGCTGGCCATGCCGAAGGTACGAGCTTCATCGGCGACAATGGGAACGACGCGTGGGCCGAGTTGCTTGTCCTTCAGCAGGCCGCCGAGAATGCGCACAGCCGCGGTCGTCGTGGACATCTCCTTGTCGTCGGACTCGAGCGCGAACTTGGCATAGGTGCCGATAGGAGGAATGGTAAGGGTCTCGGTGGCATTCGGCTCACGGCGCGGCATGAAGCCGCCAAGAGCCTGCCGGCGGTCATGAAGGTACTTGAGTTCGGGTCCATTGGCCGTGGGTTTGCAGAGACGCAGCGCCTCCACGTCCTCGTTGGTGAGCGGGAGGGCGAAGCGGTCGCGATAAGCAAGCAGGGCGTCGAAGTCGAGCTTCTTCGCCTGATGCGAAGTCATGCGAGACTCGCCTGCACTGCCCATACCGTAACCTTTCTTGGTCTTGGCGAGAATGACAGTGGGCCGGCCTTTATGCGCGCGAGCAGCGCTAAAAGCAGCGTAGAGCTTGCGCAGATCGTGTCCACCTCGCTTAAGTGCATGGATCTCGTCGTCCGACACGGTGTTGGCCAGGGCTGCAGTTTCCGGATCGCGGTCAAAGAATTTTTCGCGGTTATAGTCTCCGCTATTCGAGCCCAGGGTCTGGTACTCGCCATCCACGGTTTCGGCGAAACGACGCAGCAGAACGTTGTTCTTATCTCGCGCGAAGAGGGCGTCCCACTCCGAGCCCCAAAGGACCTTGATGACATTCCAGCCGGCTCCCACAAAGAGAGACTCGAGTTCCTGGATGATCTGGCCATTGCCACGCACTGGACCGTCGAGACGCTGCAGATTGCAGTTGATGATGAAGGTCAGATTGTCGAGTTTTTCACGCGCGGCAAGAGTAAGAGCGCCAATGGACTCTGGTTCATCCATCTCGCCGTCGCCGAAGACACCCCAGACATGACGGTTGCCGGCAGGCTTCAGGTTGCGGTGATCGAGGTAATGCAAAAAGCGCGCGTGATAGATGGAACTCATAGGGCCGATGCCCATGGAGCCGGTCGGAAACTGCCAGAACTCCGGCATGAGCCAGGGATGCGGGTAAGAGCAAAGTCCGTTCCCACCCACCTCCTGGCGATAGTTGGCGATGCGATCCTCAGACAGGCGACCTTCCAGATAGGCGCGCGCGTAGACCCCGGGAGCGGAGTGCGGCTGATAAAAGACAAGATCGCCGCCATGGGTTGGAGTGGCGGCGTGGAAGAAATGGTTGAAGCCGACTTCAAAGATCTCTGCTGCGGAGGCGTAACTGGCGACATGGCCGCCGAGGTCACCATAGGCCTTGTTGGCGCGCATCACCATGACCAGAGCGTTCCAACGCATGATCGCGACGATGCGCTCTTCGAGCATCAGATTGCCGGGATAGGCCCCCTGCCGCTCAAGGGGTATGGTGTTGCGGTACGCGGAGAAGGGCTGCAACAGGCCGGTGGTACCGCTGTTGCGCAGTGCATCTTCCAACTGGCGAACGAGAAATTGTGCTCGATCCGTGCCGCCTTCGCGAAGCACTGCGGTGAGCGCATCGAGCCACTCCCGAGTTTCATAGGGATCGGCGTCCATGCCCGGAAGCGTGGCGCTTTGCGTGGAGTGTAAAGACATGTCGACCATTCACTTGCTCCTGGAACACGGGGGAAGATCGAGGACAAAACGCCCTCGGCGTGGCACTAGATGACGTAAAGATCGACGTACTCCTGGACTGGCATGCTTTCAAGCTTCTGCTGGTCGAGCGACACTGCGAGTATCTTCTCCTGCTGCCTTACAGGAAAGCGTCGCGTGAGATTTTTGCGAAACTTGGCTTCCAGCAGAGGAATGCCGTCGTGACGGCGGCTGCGATGCCCAATGGGATACTCGACGGTTTCTTCGAGTACGGAACCATCCCGAAGCTCTACCCGCAGGCGGTTGGCGATGGAACGCTTTTCGGGGTCCAGGTAGTCGGCTGTGAACTGCGGGATCTCGATCGTTTCCATCTTGGCGCGCAGAGCGTCGATGCGCGGATCGACGGCAATCTCATCTTCGTAGTCCGCGGCCGTGAGGCGACCGAAAATCAGAGGAACGGCGATCATGTACTGGATGCAGTGATCGCGGTCGGCCGGGTTATTGAGCGGGCCTTTCTTATCGATAATGCGCAGGCACGCCTCATGCGTCGCGATCGTGATGCTACTAATGTCCGCGGCGGTCTTGCCCAGGGCGGCAAGCGCCCCATGCAGTGTGACCGCAGCCTCAACAGCCGTCTGCGAGTGAAACTCAGCCGGGAAGCTGATTTTGAAGAGCACGTTCTCCATCACATACGAGCCATACGCGCGCTGAAAAGTGAAGGCGTTTCCGCGAAAGGAGACATCGTAGAAGCCCCAAATCTTTGCGGTCAGCACGGAGGGGTAGCCCATTTCGCCCTTCTGGGCCATCAAGGCGAGACGAACACCGCGGCTGGTAGCGTCGCCAGCAGCCCAGCTTTTGCGCGAGCCGGTATTGGGTGCGTGGCGATAGGTGCGCAGGCTCTGGCCGTCCACCCAGGCGAGGGAGACGGCGGCAAGCTTCTCTTCGCGCGTCAAACCAAGCAGCTCTGAAACGACCGCCGTCGACGCCACCTTGACCAGCAACACATGGTCTAAGCCGACCCTGTTGAAGGAGTTCTCAAGCGCAATGCAGCCCTGAATCTCATGGGCCTTGATCATGGCGGTGAGAACCTGGCGCATCACCAGCGGCTCTTTGCCGGTAGCAACCGCAGTCCGAGAAAGCCAATCGGCTACGGCGAGGATGCCGCCAAGATTGTCAGACGGATGTCCCCACTCGGCGGCCAGCCAGGTGTCATTGAAGTCGAGCCAACGGATCATGGCGCCGATGTTGAAGGCGGCCAGCACGGGATCGAGCTGAAATTGCGTGCCTGGCACTTTGGCACCGTAAGGCACCGTACTTCCCTGCACCGTTGGCCCGAGAAGCTTGGTGCAGGCGGGATACTCGAGCGCTTCCAGGCCACAACCTAAAGTATCCATCAGGCAAAGCCGAGCCGTGTCGTAGGCAAGCTGGCTCGTGATCTCGTACGACTCGACATAGTCGACAATGTCGATCAGGACTTGGTCATAGTCTTTGTGCGGCTGCTGCGTAACATGTGCAGACAAAAGAAGCTCCTAGGCGATAGCTACCTGCGTGCGGCAAGGGGAACAAACGTACGATTCTCGGGGCCGGTATAGTTGGCCGCCGGACGGATGATCTTTCCGTCCAGACGCTGCTCGATCACGTGCGCACTCCAGCCGGCGGTGCGTGCAATGACAAAGAGCGGCGTGAACATCGCGGTGGGTACTCGCATCATGTGATAGCTGACAGCAGAGAACCAGTCCAGATTGGGAAACATCTTCTTCATGTCCCACAGGACACCTTCGAGGCGCTCGGCGATGTCATAGATCTTCAGGCTGCCGGCCTCAACCGAGAGCTCGTGCGCGACCTTCTTGATGACCTTGTTGCGCGGATCGGAGATGGTGTAGACCGGGTGGCCAAAGCCGATAATGACCTCCTTAGCCTCAACACGACGGCGAATGTCTTCTTCAGCTTCCTCAGGTGAGTCGTAACGCTTTTGAATATCGAGGGCGACTTCATTGGCTCCGCCATGTTTCGGCCCGCGCAAGGCACCGATAGCTCCCGAGAGGCACGAATACATGTCCGAACCCGTGCCTGCGATCACACGGCTTGCAAACGTTGAGGCGTTGAACTCATGCTCCGCGTAGAGATTCAGGCTGGTCTGCATGGCGCGCACCCAGGAAGCGCGAGGCTCGACGCCGTGCAGCAGCCGCAGAAAGTGTGCGGCAATCGAGTCGTCTTCGGTCTCCACCTCAATGCGCCGGCCGTTGTGCGCGAAGTGGTACCAGTACAGCAGCATAGAGCCAAGCGATGCGAGCAGACGGTCTGCGATATCCCGTGCCTCAGCCACGGTGTGATTTTCCTTCTCAGGCAGCACGCAGCCCAAGACGGAGACGCCCGTACGCATGACATCCATGGGATGCGATGCCGCAGGCAGGCACTCCAGGGCAACTCTCACCGACGCAGAAAGTCCACGCAGGTCCTTCAACTTCGCCTTGTAGGCGGTCAGCTCGGCCTGGGTAGGTAGGGTTCCGTGCACCAGCAGGTGCGCTACCTCCTCGAACTCTGTCTCCGTAGCGAGGTCGAGGATGTCATAGCCGCGGTAATGCAGATCATTGCCGCTGCGGCCAACCGTGCATAGCGCGGTGTTGCCGGCAGGCGTGCCGGAGAGCGCGACAGATTTCTTGGGCTTGAAGGCTACAGGTGCTTCGGTCATGGGTGCTTCGGTCATGTCGTACTCCGTGTCAGCTCTGCTTCGACTGGGCGAAGAGGGTATCGAGTTTCTGCTCATACTCGTGATAGCCGAGAAAGTGATAAAGCTCGGCCCGCGTCTGCATGGAAGCGAGCGCATCCGCTTGTGAGCCTTCCCCGCGAATCGTCTGGTAAACCTTGAGCGCGGCAGCATTCATGGCGCGATAAGCAGAGCAGCAGTAAAGAACAATGTCCACGCCGGCCTCGCCAAGCTCCCGGGTCGTATAGAGCGGTGTGTGGCCGAACTCCGTAATGTTGGCAAGGATGGGAACGCCAGCGGCCTCGCGGAATCGCGGGTAAAGCTCGAGCTTCGTGACAGCCTCAGCAAAGATCATGTCTGCGCCAGCTTCCACATAAGCGTGAACCCGCTCAAGCGTGGGCTCGAGACCTTCACCCTGCAGCGCATCTGTGCGCGCCATAATCACAAAGCCGGGCTCGGTGCGTGCATCCACGGCTGCCTTGATGCGGTCCACCATCTCTGCCGTAGGAACGACCTCCTTGCCTGGCCGATGGCCGCAGCGCTTGGTGCCGACCTGGTCTTCCATATGCACCGCAGCTACGCCGGCCTTGATCATGGAGCGAATGGTGCGCGCGATATTGAAGGCACCACCCCAGCCCGTGTCGATATCAACGAGCAGCGGGACCCGGGTCACATCGGTGATGCGGCGCGCGTCAGTGAGCACGTCTTCCATCGTGCTGATGCCGAGGTCGGGCATACCAAGCGAATTCGCCGCAACGCCGCCCCCGGAAAGGTAGAGCGCACGGAAGCCACAAGCCTCCGCCATCCGCGCCGTGTAGGCCGTGATGGCACCGATCACCTGCAAAGGCTTTTCCTGCTGCACTGCCTGACGAAACAGCGCGCCCGCGCTCCGCGGAGGCAGCGGTTCTGTCAGGTTCTGCTCGATGGCGTTCAAGGGCACTGAGATCACGTTCCTTTCGGGCGTCTACCGGGACTGCCCACCATTGTGGGAAGTCGTCTGGACTTGGCTGGACTACACGGCCAGGGCTACATGGCCAAGCGCATGTCGGGGCGGACGGCCGGCTCGAACGCGCCGTCCTCATACGCCATGCGGTGAAGCTCAGCTATGCTGACACCCGTATTGCGTGCCTCAACCATCCTGGCGCAGTCGACAAATCGGCCCACGGGGTTGGCATAAAAGACTTGAGAGTTCTCCATAAAATCACACGAGAGCGCATTGTCGCCCGTCCAGTCTGCCTGGAGCTCGACACTGTTTCCGTCTGGATCGACATAATAGAACGAGATCACAAAGCCGTGATCGAGCGCCATATGAGGCTCAATGCCGTCCGCCCGCAGGCGAGTCCAGGTCTGCAACAGATCATCGACCTTCGCATACTCAAACGCGGTGTGATGGATGCCGGTATGCTTCGAGCGGTCTGGGTCATCCACCAGCAGCGGGCTGGTAAGCAAGGCGATGCGTCCGGGCACCTCGTCATTGGTAATGAAGCCCATGACGTCGTTTTGAAATTGCTTGCGTGTGCCGACGACCTTGTCGTACCAGGCAATCATCTCGGTCATGCGAATGGTCTTGAGGTTCACATGATGAAAAACGGGCCGAATGACAGGAAGATCCGAGGTCTGTGTGCTCGCGCTTGAATTCATGGAACGCATTCTCCTTTTTGGCAGGCCAGAGCATCTTCCCGTACCGAACTCTTGTTTGTCAAGCATCTATTTTGCACAACACGGGGTTTGCGGAACGCACCCAGGTTTCCTGAATGGCCGGGTATGATATCTGGCACGGAGAGCCTTTGTACCCTCTATCGGAACGAGCAAGCTCGTCGCCCATTCACACGAGCGTCCGCGAACGCGGCAAGAGCGAACGACAGCAGAGAATCATGCTAGCGGCGCGTGAACAGTTTTCGCGGCTTGGCTACGACGAAGCGACGATGCGTGGCATCGCCGACATGGCAGGACTGAGTGTGTCCACGCTGTTCAAATATGTGAGCCACAAACGCGACCTGATCTTCCTCATCTTTAATGAGGACATTGACGCGCTCACGGCACAGGCATTGGAAAAGACGCGGCCCTGGATAAGCTTCCGTGAAAATATGCTAACCATCACGGACCCGCACTACACCCTGTTCGCAGAAAATCCGGTGCTCTCTCGCATCCTGCTGAGTGAAACCGTACTCGAGTCGCCGGGACTGCATCTCGACCGCTACCGTCTGGTACGTCTGCGTCTGCTCGAAGGCCTGCAAAGGCTGGCCGCAGCGGCACAGGATACAGGTGAGGTTCGGCCAGACATGCACCCGGCCACGATCGCGCGCAATACCTTCCTGGCGTTTACCGCGGCTCTACGCTGGTGGATCACCCAACCTGACCCGGATTGGCGGCAGGGGCAGCGTGACTATGCGGAAATGCTCGAAATGCAGTTTGCCGGGCTTCGGCAACAGTCGATCTCTAACGGGAGCTTGTCGACAATTAACATTCGCGCGACAAGTGGTCCCGGTCCACTGTAATCTGCCGCCAATCACTCGTCGGCAAACGTATTTTCGATTGCGCCAATGCCCTCTATCTCCACGCGAACCACGTCTCCCGCACAAAGAAACTTCGGCGGCTTCATGGCATTCCCAATACCCGGGGGCGTACCGGTGAAGATCAGATCTCCAGGCTCGAGCGTCATGGCCTTTGACAGATGTTCAATCATCTGGAAACAGTTGAAGACAAACTGGTCGGTGTTCGAGTTCTGCCGAACCTCACCGTTTACGGTCGTGCGTAGGGCAAGATGGTGTGGATCAAGAGAGTCCGCTGTCACCAGGCAGGGTCCAATCGGACCATGCGTGTCGAACGACTTACCCAGGCTCCACTGCGAACCTTGCAACTGCCAGTCACGTACGGACACATCGTTGCCGACACAGTAGCCCGCAATCACGGACGGGGCCTGCTCAACCGAGACATGCCGACAGCGCTTGCCTATGACAACAACAAGCTCGGCTTCGTAGTCGATCTGGTTCGATACCCTGGGTATTTGAACCGAGGCGAACGGGTCGTTGAGGCTGGTACTGGCTTTCACGAACCAGAGTTGGATCTTCGGAAGCTCCATACCCGCCTCTTTGGCGTGATCGGCATAGTTCAATCCAATCGCCCAGATTTTTCCGGGACGCTCGACAGGAGACAGCAGTTCGACCGAGGTCAGAGCGTGATCGATCTCGCCTGCCTGCTCAAGCGCCTCAAGCGCGGGCTTTAGAGAAGGCCACGCTTCCAGCAAGCCGATCATCGTAGTGGGAGCATCCGGCATGCGCAAAGCGAGGCTAATAATTCCCTGCTCGACCTGAATCCCGATCTGCTGCGTAGCGCCTGTTCTAAATCGTACCAATTTCACAATGAGCCTTTCCCGAGACGAACAAGATCATAACTAGCGAAGAATGAAGGATCGCAGGAGCGATAGGGATACAGTTCGTCACCCGCAATGCTGCCATCACCGACCTCAACATAATCCCACATCTGGAGCATGGGGTGCTCTTGCGGCAGACCTTGGGTCCAAGTCGGATGGGCATAGGCAAGAGCGCGATGGCTTTCTCTACTGTGCACGTTGTCTCTGCCTTGATGGATCCAGGCCAGACACAATCGTTAGGTGAGACAGGCTTTCTCGCCGTCAACGAGCCTTACAACTACGTGCGTGCGGTTCCCCGCGACTTTCAGGTGGTCGACATCTCCACGCCTGATAACCCGGTGCTGCTCACCACGGTGAAGCAGGTCAAGCACCAGGTGGCGAACAACGACATGGGAACGACGTTCCTGTTTGGCAGCGATGGCCTCACGGTGGTTCGCCGCATGAGCGTAGAGACGGACTATGCCACGCACCGGCAGCAGATGTCGCAGAACTAGCGGAACATCGCCAAGCTAGAGCTCTGGCTCAAGGCGAGCAGTACCGCAAGCCTTGAGCTGGAGCACCGCTGCTTAGAGAGCCCGACTAATTCAGCCTTCCTTTACGTGGAACAATTTTCGCAGACGGCCAAAGCAATGATTTATTGCGCAATGCCGGACAAAGCTTGGCTGAACTTCGGCGTTGACACTCCCGTAAGCGTTTCAAACGCATATAGTCGTGGTTCTTTACGTGGCGAAGAGGTGAAAAGCATAGGCTCCACTTGCATCAAGGGGAGATGGCGTGTGCTGGCCCACGTGGAGATACGTATGGCGCCGTAGCACCCCAAGAAGCCAGCATAAATATAGGGCTGATAAATCAAAAGAGGGACCGCGTACTTCGGGTCTAGGATTGCGGACTCACAAATGTTACGGGATGGTTGTCGCCACGCATGACGGAAATTTCCTCTAAATCGTATCTCTGTAAACGGTGTCGACCGCTGTTCCAAACGTTGCCGTAAAGCTCGTTCCACCGCTCGGGGCGTAATAATACCGAGTTCGAGAACGCGATTTCCATGGAACTCCGCCCCGAGGTAACGTTGAAGAATCGCCTGAGCATAGAACGCACAGTTTCGTTCACTGTAGCTGTATTGGTAATGCCGCTGCGTCGCATCGATCTCTGCTAAAACCCTCTGATCATCCTCCGCCGAGGTCTCAAACTTCAGCACCCGGAGACTCCGCAGCCACGATCGGCCAAGATACTTCGCCCCCATTGCCGGCTCTACGTCCGGGTATATGCTTCCGAGAGTGTTAGTCCAGGCGGCACGATCTCGTCCTAGGACTCCCGGCTGAGTTCCCAGGAAGAAAAGATCAGCCGGAATGGCAGCCGCGCCCGGGTTCGGCCAGTAAGCCGTGCTGGTAAAAACCAGGCCGGCAGTGCCCTCGCAAAAATAAATGCGCCCGGATGAGTCAAGACACCCATCAGAGATCCAGACCGAGACATGGCCGACGTTGCTCAGGAAGCCCAGCATCCCCGTTGGAGTCTCAATGATCAAGCCAGCATCCGCTTGAGAGGCTGTTGGAAACAAACAAAGCACTGTGACCAGAATGCCGCCTAGCCACAGTCGGCCCACTAGAAGTCGATAAATGTAATTAATGCATGGCCCCATTTCAAACCCTCGACTCAAACTTCTTGGGAGACGAGGTAGTTCTCGCACATAACGTTGACGAACGTTCAGGCGAGCTCAAGCGCAGTAGCAGCGCTTCTTCTCTTGAACCAAGGGGTGCGGCTAACGACGTGTTACTCACGTTTTGACTCTGCTTACATCTTTTTTCCCAACCATGCAGAGAAGCTATCCTGCTGGACGAAGAGCCTCCAGAGAACAAACGTCCTGTGAGCGGCACCCATGGGTAAGACCGGCTGGGTGGCTAAGTCGAGCGTCCATTCTCAAGATAGGTGAGATGCGCTTAGAAGCACTACAACTGCTTTCCGGTGTAAATGAGCAGAAAGCACAAGATTTCGAACACTCTAAAAACGCAGGTAATCCAATAAGAATTTGCCGCACAGTCCGCTTCCGCAGACTCGCAAGCGAATACAGACGGCTCGACCCCGCCTTAAGAGGAGGGTATTCTCGTAGCTTCGTGCGTCATACTTAAAAGACACAACTCCTCAACGCAACCTCGTGACCGCCGCTAGCTCCCCGAGATCACGTGCGCAGCTACCGTGCGGCGCAGGGCGATGGTATCAGCTGGATCGTGCTTCACCAGGCGGCGAAGAATGGCAAACTGCGTTTGTGCCAGGTCGCCCTCCGCTACAGAGGCGATCACCTTGCGGGCAGATTTCTCGATCGTCCCCATAGCTTGATCGGCATAAATTCGCGCCATGGCGACCGGCACCGCAGAGGCATCGCTTCCCTGCCTGGTGTGAATCTTGTCGGCGCGCAGCACGGCTCCTTCGAGCGCATACACAGCCATAATCATGTCTGACAAAGCTCCCATAATCTCCTGCTCCTCGGCGATCTTCTGCATGTACTTCTGGGTGGCGGAGCCGGCGACGAAGAGGGTCACCTTTTTAGCCGCGGCCAGCAGGTTGTATTCAGCGGCAAGCGGGCCTTCGCGGTCCTGTCTGGCAGTCGGTCCGGAGAGCACCTCATCCATAATCGATTTGATCGCAGGCATCAAAGCCAGCTTGCCGGCCATCGCGGACTTCATTAGCATGCCGGTGATGATCAGGCGATTGATCTCGTTGGTGCCTTCAAAGATGCGATTGATGCGGGCGTCGCGGTAGGCCCGTTCTGCGGGAAACTCCTCGACGTATCCGTAGCCCGCGAAGATCTGAACAGTCTCGTCAACCACGAAGTCGAGCATCTCTGACGCCCAAACCTTGACCATCGAGCACTCGACGGCGTACTCCTCAATACGCTTCTGGATCTCGGCGGTGTTGTCTTTATCGACGCCGGCAAGAGCCTGGTCAATCAGGCCGACGGTGCGATAGCAGAGAGTCTCGCCAACAAAAATGCGCGTGGCCATGTCGGCGAGCTTCTCCTGAATCAGGCCGAACTCGCAGATGGGCTTGCCGAATGCCTTGCGCTCTTTGGCGTACTTGACGGCATTGCTGAAGGAATCCTTCGCTCCGCCCAGCACGGCGTTGCCAAGTTTGTAGCGTCCTACGTTCAGGATGTTAAAGGCGATCTGATGGCCTTTGCCGACGGTACCAAGCAGGTTTGTCGCGGGAATCTTGCAGTCAGTAAGGATCAGCGGCGTGGTTGAGCTGCCGCGGATGCCAAGCTTATGCTCCTCGGGGCCGTTGGTGAAGCCGGGCGTACCGCGTTCAATCAGAAAGGCGGTCAGGCGTTCCTTTCCTGCATCTTTGCCGTCCGGAACCAGGCACTTGGCGAACACGGTGTAGATATCTGCGAAGCCGCCGTTGGTAATCCACATCTTCTCGCCGTTCAAGGTATAGATCTGGCCGTCTTCGCTTAGCACGGCGCGGGTGCGGGCGCTCAGGGCGTCCGAGCCTGAAGAGGATTCCGATAAGGCATAAGCGCCGATAAAGCTTCCGTCGGCGAGTTTGGGAAGGTATTTTGCTTTCTGCTCGGGTGTGCCGTACCAGATGATCGGCAGCATGCCAATGCCGGAGTGCGCGGAGAAGGCGGTCGAGAAGCTGCCGTTGACGGATAGTTTTTCGGAGATCAGGGCAGAGGTGATCTTGTCCATGGCCAGCCCGCCGTACTCTTCGGGGATGTCGACGGCGGTCAGGCCAAGCTCGGCGGCGTGCCGGATCAGCTTGCGGGTGACGGAAAAGTCCTTGGCCTCGATAGCGGCGATCTGCGGAAGAACCTCGTTAGCGGCGAAGTCGGAGGTGACCTGGGCGATCTGGCGGTGCTCCTCCGTGAAGTCTTCGGGAAAAAAGC
>CAXTQE010000022.1:0-34456 GCA_964246225.1 uncultured Acidobacteriaceae bacterium
CCACCGGAATCAGGCAAGAGTTCACCAGCAGCCCATCCAGAATCACGGAGCACGCCCCGCACTCCCCTTCGCCACACCCTTCCTTGGTCCCGGTCAACCCAAGCTGCAGCCGCAGCACATCCAGCAGCCGCGTCATTGGAGCCGCCTCCACCGTGCGTGTCTCCCCATTCACCGTAAGCGCGATCCGGGCCATAGCAAAGCGTAACGCATCGCATAGGATCCTCCTCTTCTCCGTCTACATCTCCGGCATCGGAGCTCAGCTTGCCGGGCGGTGGATACTGGACTACAGAAAGGGAATCCTCATTACGACAGGTTTGGCGCCTGGATCCATGCGCTTTTCACGCGCCATCCTTAATATGCTTCCATGGAACTTACCGCCGTTACGATTCCAAGTCATGCAACGCACGTCTATGGAGCGAGCCGATTCCCAGGATGACGGATCAAAGACATGTTGGCTGAGTTTAGTCCTAGTTCGTCTCTACAGGTTGGTCTCACCATTGCTGAAGGAGCAAGATGCGTTTCATTCACACATCGGACTGGCAAACAGGCAAAACATTCAGGCTTGTAGATGACGAGACACTCGCGATCCTAAGAGCCGAGCGGCTGGAAGTGATCTCTCGTATCGGGAACCTTGCGCAGCAGCATGGCGCCCAAGCCGTATTGGTTGCAGGAGATATTTTCGATGTCACTGGGGTCAGCCTGACGACGCTGCTGCAACCGATCGAGCGCATGCGGCAGTTCCCAGGGGTCGAGTGGCATTTGGTTCCCGGAAACCACGACGCGCACGGAACAGATGGCCCTTGGGAACGGTTGCTCCGCACTTCACTTCCGGCCAATATCAAGCTCCATACGACACCAGAACCGCAGCAGATCACAGGAACTTCTGCCTGGATACTGCCGGCCATCCTGACGCAGCGTCACAGCCTAGCCGACACCAGCGCGCCCATGGACGGCATGATCACGCCCGAGGGAGCCCTGCGCATCGGCCTGGCGCATGGCTCCGTGCGGAATTTCGGATCGAGGGACGCTTCTACGAACAATCTGCTGGCCATCGACCGCGCCGCGAAGGCGAAGCTTGCCTATCTGGCACTCGGCGACTGGCATGGAAGGGTCCGGATCGACGATCGTACCTGGTACAGCGGCACGCCGGAGCCGGACGGCTTTCGAAAAGGTGGAGACGGCGGCGGTAGTGTGCTTCTGGTTGACTTGGATGAGGACGTTCGCGCTGAGCAGGTACCAGTGGTGACGCCCTTGGCAACCGGCCGCTTTCAGTGGCGAGAAGAGACGGCAACCCTGCATGAGGCGGCGGACATAACCGCGCTGGACGCCAGGGTACGCACATTCGATGCGGACCTGAGCCGCGTGCTGCTGCGACTGGAGGTGAACGGAGCGCTCGACCTGCCGGCGCGCGAACGCTTTGAAGCGACGATTCGGACGGGCTTGAGCGGTGCCCTGCGCACATTGATTCTCAATGACGCCGGCCTCCTGGTAAAACCCACCGCGGCTGATTTGGAAAGCATCGATCACATGGGCTTTGTGCGCGTGGCGGCAGAGAGGCTGGCGGCCATGGCGGCAGATGCGCACCATGCAGACCATGAGCTTGCCGCGGCGGCGCTGCAGCGGCTCTATCTTCTGCATGTTCAACAAGGAGCCCAGGCCCGATGAAGATACGTTCGCTCGAATTGCAGAACTTCCGCAAGTTCACCAAACCGATGCGGCTGACTGGCCTGGGCGACGGAGTAAACGTACTAGCGGAGTGTAACGAGTTCGGCAAATCCACCGTCCTTGCTGCCATTCGCGGTGTTCTGTTCGAGCGCCATACCTCCAGGGCAAGAGGCGTGGCGGAGATGCGGCATTGGACGCACACCACCTCGCCGCAGGTCATGCTGGAGTTCGAGCGCGATGGCGGAGTGTACAGGGTCGAGAAGCGTTTTTTGCATAAGGAGCCGTTTGCACGGCTTTACCTGCCCGACGGCTCGCTGCATGAGGGCGATGTGGCGGAAGAAAAGCTGCAGCAGCTTCTCGGCTTCAGAAAGCCGGGCAACCAAGGCCATAAGCCGGAGGACGCCGGAATGTGGGGCGCGCTCTGGGTGACGCAGTTGCAGGCGACACGGCTGCCCGAGCTTCCGGACTATGCGCGGCAGACAATCCACGGCTGCCTGGAAGGCGAGTTGGGAACCATAACCGGAGGCTTGCGCGGACAAGCCTTTCTGCAGACCGTCGAGCGTGACGTGGGGAAGCTGCTGAACGGAAACGGTAAGCCCACGGGAAACTACAAGCAGGTGCTGGAAGCTAACGCCAAAGCCGTGGAACGCATGGCGCAGCTGGAAGCCACGCGCGACAAGTTAAAGGAGAATGTCGATACGCTCGAAAAAACCAGGCAACGTCTGCAGGCTCTCGAGACAGCCATGCGGGTGGATGTTACGGAGAAGATGATTGCCGAAGCCCGGGACAGAAAGGCCGCTGCACAGCTCTTTGAGAAAGAAGAGCGACTCGCGCAGAACGACTGCAAACTGACGGAGGGGCGCATCGCGGAACTGCGCCGGCAACTAGCTGCGCGGCTGGCCCGCAAGTCTGCGCTCGATGAGGCGAGAAGGCGCAGGCAGACAGCGACCGAGCAAGAAGCGCGTGCGGCGGAGTTGCTTGCTCGCGCGGAAGGTGCGCTGGCCGGGATGCAGACGCGGCTGGATCAAACGTCAGAGGCTGCCGATGAGGCGTCGCAGGCAGTGCGTCAGGCTCGCAGCGGAAGCGATCTGGCGGCCTCGTATGCTGCTCTGGAGCGGATGGAAGTACGCCTGGCCGCGGCGGAACAGGCACAGGAGAAAGCCAACACCGCCGCTGTGGAAGCTTCTCGGTACCAGGTCGCGGAGCCCGCCGTGCAGGCAGCCGAGACGCTGGAGCGGTCGCTCGAAAGTGCACGTGCCAGCCTCAGCGCGCAGGCGACCCAGGTCATCTTCGATCTTCTTCCCGCAGCGAAAAGTCAGGTCCAGATCGACGGTGCGCCCGCCGCCGGAACGATGTCGGTGATCCGCGATGCCGTCGTCGAGATCGCCGGAATCGGCACAATCCAGATTCGTCCTGCCATCAAAGACCGAGCCTCTGTGTTGGCGCAGCTTGGCGAGTGGGAGCGGCAGATGCGCACGGCGCTTGCTTCCATGGGAGTGGACAGTCTGAAGCAGGCACGGGAACATCTCGCGGCAAAAATCCGTGTTACGCGAGAACTCGAGCGCCATGAAACCGACGTGCGGAGCCACACGCCAGCCGATACAGCAAGCGGACTTGCCGCAGGCCTGGACGCCCTGCGTAATCACATTGCCCAGCTACGGCGGCGTACCCAGATGGACTTGGCGGCGCTTGGACTTACGGACATGCCGACGCTCGAGACGGCACGCGAAGCAGCAAAGCTGGCCGACGCGACGGAACGGGACGCAAAGCAGGCCCTGACGGTCGCGAAGGCTCCGCTGTCCGTACTGCAAAGCCAGGCTCGTGAGGCGCTGGTGATCCACTCCGAAGCGGCAGTAGAAGTTTCCACGGCCGCACGGGAGGCGGAGTTGCAGGCGGAAGAACTAGCGTGCGAGACAGCCGCCATTCCGGATGACCGGCTTGCGGCAGAGCAGGCCGAGGCCCTGAACACGCTGGGTGCGCAGAAGGCGAAGTTGGAAGCCCTGGAGGTCGCCCGGCCCATCGACACCGTGGCCCTCATGGATGCGCGCATCGCACGCTACGAAAGCAAAAATGCCGAAGATCGCGACGAGCGGGGCCGCCTGCTTTCAAAGATCGCAGTTTTGCAGAGCAGCGTGGAAAAGGATGGCGGTCTAGGGCTCGATGAGGAACTTGACTCGACCTCCCGACAGGTCGAGGGTCTTGCGTCCGAGCGCAGCCGGCTGGAGCGCGAGATCAGGATCCTCAACCTACTCAAACGCGAGCTAGGCAACGCTGAACAAGCCGCCAAGGAGCGGTACATGGCGCCTCTCGTACAGCGAATCACGCCGTACCTGCAAACCCTGTTTCCCGGAGCTGCCATCCATGTCGACGAAGACTTTCAGGTAACCGGCGTGATTCGTGAACTGCAGCAGCGCGAAGAGTTTGCGGGCCTTTCCTGGGGAACCCAGGAGCAGATCGCGGTCCTGACCCGCTTGGCCTTCGCCGACATGCTGCTCGACACCGGCAAGCCCGCCATGCTCATTCTGGACGACGCCCTGGCCTACGCAGACCCGGATCGCCTGGAGCGGATGTTCGATCTGCTGACGCATGCTTCATCTCGGCTGCAGATCCTGGTGTTGACTTGCCGAGGCGAGCTGTTCACCCGGCTGGGAGGTCGCAGGATAGAACTCGTCCCGCAAACCATGTGACATTAGGGAAAGAAAGGTCGAGCAAACCAGAACCTCAATCGACCAATCGCAGAACGAAACACTTTTGTAAAGAATGCCTGGAACCTCAAACATGGTGGAGAATCGTATGCAAGTACGGGTTGAGCGTGCGCTTCACAAGGAAAGGCAAGCCTCCAGCGCAGCGGCGTTGGACGAGAGCAGACGGAACGAGCCTCGGAACATTTTGGCTACGTGGACTGCTCTAGAGGCTCTCTCCCCGGCAACGTACGACCTGCCACACGATCTGGTGTATGGAGACCGCAGCCGCGTCTTTCGCTTTGAAGACGGCCCGCTGCCGTGGACTACGGATGCAAAACCGGCCCCGGGAAAGCAGCTCTTCTATCGGGTCGTTCTGGGCGCGATCCGGATGGACCCTTGTACGGAGGCACTTGTAAAAGCCTTTGGCGACGATGAGGCAAGGGTTCGCTGCGCAAGAAAGAAGGCGGTTGCGGCTGAACTTCTTCTAGATAAAAACGGCATCGTCTTCGCCGAGAAAGCTGTCTCGGTATCGAGTTTTGTTTGGGCTCTGCCGTTAGCTTTGCAACTCAAGCTGAACGAGCTTGGCGGATTGTCTGAGGCGGAAGACCGGTTGCAGAGTGGGCTGGACCCCATCGTGCACAGGGTTGATGGCGAGGGGAAACCCTTGCCGCTTGACTGGCCGACGATTGAGCGTGCTTTCCAGTGGCTCATGGCGGAGTGCAAGATGCCGGTGGAGATGATGGAGCGCCCGGCGTTTGTGCTCTGTGAGTCCAGGTCGGACAAGACGAACGCTCCACCGGAGCCCTTGTTGCTCAACTCTTTTTATCTGCACGACCTGGAGCGAGTGGCCGCCCACGTCGCAAAGAAGACCGCTCCCGCGAGCACGCTGCAGTACCTGGGCGCCCAGAAAGTCGATGATTCTCTGGATCTTCTTGAGGACCTGTCTGTTCTGGAGCAAGCCGTTGCACCTCTAAACATTCCAGCCGCTAAATGGCCTGCAGGCGAAGGAAAATCGCTGGTGATGCTGCAACAAGCCGCGGTCAATCTTGCCGGACATGAATCGCGCGGCAAGGAGGGATTGCTGGCCGTGAATGGGCCACCGGGTACCGGCAAGACGACCCTGCTGCGAGATGTAATTGCGATGTGCGTTCTTGAGCGGGCCGTGGCAATGTGCAGCTTCGACGATCCGCGACAAGGCTTCATCGAAACGGGGGAGCGGGCGGCGGAAGATTTCTACAAGATTTACGCGTTGGCTGACGCCCTGAAAGGGCATGAAATGCTGGTCGTCTCCAGCAATAACAAGGCTGTCGAGAACGTAAGCAAGGAATTGCCGGAAGAGACAGCTGTGTCGCATGCGCATGGGCGAGTACAGTATTTCCGGTCGATCAGCGATGCAGTCCATGGGCAGCGCCAGCGCCAAGGTAAACAGGAAGAGCTTGCGCCGGAGCCAGTAAGGACGTGGGGCTTAATTGCTGCCGTTCTCGGCAATAAGAGCAATCGTTCGGCGTTTTGGGAAGCGCTGTGGTGGGACGACGACCGCGGACTCAAGACCTATTTGAAAGCAGTCAAGGTGACTCTGTCATGGTTGACAGGCGCAACCCTAACACAGGAAAAATGGAGAAATGCGTTCCCAGGGTTGTGGAGCAGGAACGGCCCCCTTCTCCGCAACAAGCCAAGGAGAACTGGCCAAAAGTGAAGGCAGAATTTTTGTCGCTGAAGGCGGACATCGATGCCGAATTACAGGCACTTGAGCAGGTACGCCGCCTTTGTTTGGAGTTGGCTGAACCTCAGCGGCGGTTAGCCGAAAGCGAAAAAAAGCTGGCTCTTCTGCAACTAGAATGCGATGAACTTGCGAGACCCGTGGCGACCCTTCAGGTAGAGTGTGACGCAACGTCTGCCGAGCACAGGCAAGACGATGCTGCATGGCAACGGCATAAGAAGCTGCGGCCCGGGCTTCTAGCGCGCCTAAAACGCACCGACGAAGCCATGGCGTGGGCTGAACAGGATCAGATCTGGCGAGCGCCGGTCGAGGCTGCAGCGAAGAAGCTGGCGGCATCCCAGGAATCTTTGCGGAAGAAGACTCGCGAGCACTCACTGGCGGGGGCGAAAGCTCAGGTTCTTGCCGTTGCCGTTGGGCGGGAACGGGAAGAGATCGCTAGGAAATCGGAGCCGATAGAGCAGCATCGGATACGGCTGCAAGGACGGATGATCGATAAATCCAAGTTCCAGGAAGGACATGGGAGCTGGAATCGATCAACGCCGTGGGTAACGGAAGCGCTCAATAGGAAGCGTGAGACATTGTTTGTTGCGGCGCTCGCAGTGCATCGAGCCTTCATCGACGTTGCCGCGCCCCGTGTGCTCAGCAACCTTGGCGCACTGCAGGCAGCGGGAAAAAGCATGAGGAAGAGCGAAGAACGACGTCGTCTGCTTGGTGATCTCTGGTCGACTCTGTTTCTGGTCGTGCCTGTTCTTTCAACAACCTTCGCCTCAGTGGAGCGAATGCTGGGAGATGTGCTGCCGAACACGCTGGGATGGCTGCTGATCGATGAAGCGGGCCAAGCAACACCACAAGCCGCCGCCGGGGCCATCCTGCGGACGAAACGTGCTGTTGTGGTCGGTGACCCGCTCCAGATTCCTCCTGTCGTTTCCCTTCCGGAACGCCTAAACACCGACATCTGTGACTTTTTTCAGGTCGATGAAATGGATTGGACGGCTCCTGCTGCTTCCGCGCAGACGCTGGCAGACCGAGCTTCACGTTATCAGTCGAGCTTTAAAGGCGCGGCAACGGAAAGGTGCGTTGGCCTCCCTTTGTTGGTGCATCGTCGCTGTCAAAATCCGATGTTCGACATAGCGAACAAGCTCGCTTACGCGGGCCAGATGGTTCAAGTGGTGGGGCCGAAGAAGACTGGGGTTGACGCCGTGCTTGGGGCATCAGCATGGATTGATGTCGGAGTAGAAGCGAACTCGAAATGGTCACCGGAAGAGGGAAGAGTCGTCATCGACCTCCTTGGCAAGTTGACTTCCTTTGAGCTACAGCCTGATGTCTTTGTGATCACGCCCTTCCGCTTGGTAGCGCATGAGATCACGCGCTTATTGGAGAGCAGACCCGACCTCATGAGCAGGTTAGGGAGCGACAGCACAAAGTGGCTGAAAGATCGCGTAGGTACCGTGCATACCTTTCAAGGTCGTGAGGCGGACACGGTTGTGTTGCTTCTGGGAGCAGCCGCCAAGGAGCAGCGTGGTGCTCGCGAATGGGCTGCTGGAACGCCGAACATCCTCAATGTTGCAGTGTCACGAGCAAAGCATAATCTTTATGTCGTGGGATCGCGAGAGGCATGGAGTTCCGTCGGGTTGACCATATACCTAAGTCAAGAGTTGCCGCAATAACGTGTTTAGCCGTTGGACAATGCCGCGTGTAAGCGCAGATGATGATGAGGCTCCAGACGACGGCCCACGAAAGGCCGCCCCAGAAGAGAGTGGAACCAATTCCGTTGAAGCCGTTGTGATCTCGAGACACGGAGGAACAGCAAGTGGCGAGTGCCCTGGGCCAATTCTTTCAGTGATCTCTTTCTTTCCGAATTGTTGTGCATAATTCTTTCACGCGCCTTCCTTTCACTATTTAACTGCCAGAAGACATCAAGGTTCACTAAACCAAGGAACTAGCATTTTCGTCCCAAGAAGTCGTATTGTGGGAAGTAATCTTTCTTGCTCGCTTCAATCACAAACGAAGGTGTGGTAGCACAGTACTGTCACCTTCCCAAAAGTGTTAGCGGAATTGCCGTTCAGAACGCATGCAGGTTCCGAAGGTCAAACTGGTGCAAGTTCGCTTATGTTTAGTTGACGCTTGCGCGAAGCGAACTTGCGCTTATAGTAGGCAGTCGTCAGGATGATGGCGGGAACACCGACCACAGCTGGCCAGAGCCACAGAATGACGCCAGCATGTTTGAAAATATGACTGAGCGTTGCAGTAGAAAAAGCAGTCCAGGCTGCGACGTAGCTTCCGATGAACTTCGCCAGATGCGAGTACCACCAGAACATCTTTTCGGTCGGCTTACGATAGAAGAGAACCATATCGGCAGCGGTTCCACGCATTCCGAGGCAGCCGAGAACAAGAGCTACGATCTGCATGTGCTGCACGGCTGCGGGATAAAACCAACCAACCGCAACGAGAGAAGCGGACGCGATGAAAGCGATGCAGGCTGCCGCCCAGTCGATGAGTTGAGCAGAGCCTCCGCTGGCCATACTCTTCAATTTCAGGACACGATAACCGGAGAAGGCAAGATAGGCGCTAATGACTGAGACCAGCGCCAGGAACAGCACTGGACGGTACAAGGCCATGGGCAATGCGGTACACGATACGACCCCCATCGACCACAGATATACCATGCCCCAGCGGCGATGCTGTCGGCCGCCCTTCGCAGTCGCCAAGGCTACGGGAGCGAGAACAAAGGACACCATGCCGGCTGTCACGTGTACGGCGAGAAAGAGTTTCATCCAGAGTGGGTCGGGGTGCATAGCGCTTCTCCTGAGTTGGTAGCAAGATCATCGCCCGCTATCTTTGGTTGAAACAGTGGAAGGTATCAGCCCTGAAACATGACAGATGTCATCTCTCAACTATGACGGTGTACGATTCTCGCTTTCTCCGGCTTACGCGATGATAGGAATGTCAGGAGAGTCAAGCCCCATGAAGCGATACAGAACCCGTGCAGGAGCGAACGTACTTGGCATGCTCGGTGATGAGACACGGCTGCTCCGCTGGGGTTCGTTGCTGTACTCGGTCTTCTGGTTTGAGGAGCCTGTCCATCGCCGCTCCTTCACCGTATGGGCAATCTTCCTCGTGTTTTATGGAGTCTTCCTGACCGGATATCTCCGGGTTCTGCAGGGAAACAAGCGAGAGCAGCGCTTTTGGCTTATCGTCCTCTATCTGCTCGGCTACGCTTACTATCCTTTCAATCCCAACGCCGGGGGAGAGTTTGTCTTCGCCGTAGTGGTCAGCAGTTTCTTCCTGCGAGAGAGCTCCACAGTGTCTGCATTTCGCAGGTTTGCAGCCATCTTGATTGCCCAGGCAGCGGGGTTATTCTTGGAGACCTGGCTCTTGCACCTGCCCTTCTCCATCGCTCAATCTGTCGTTTTCTTTATGGTGGTTATCGGTGTGAGCAACTTCTCCTTCGCGCGGCAGGTCTTTATCAGCGGACAGTTACGATGGGCCAACGAAGAAATCGAGCATCTCACACAGCAGGCAGAGCGCGAACGCATCGCGCGCGACCTGCACGACCTCCTCGGTCACACACTCACCGTCATCGCCGTCAAGAGCGATGTGGCTAACCGCCTCTTTTCCCTGCAACCCGCGATCGCTCATCGAGAGATCGCAGAGATAGAGGCTACGGCACGGGAGGCACTGCGCGAAGTGCGATCCGCAGTGACCGGATATCGTGCCGGAGCACTCTCGGCGGAGTTGAGCAAAACACGAAACGCGCTTGGAAGTGCCGGTGTCCAACTACTCACCAACATGAACTCTGTTGACCTTTCACCAACGGAGAATGATCTGCTTTGTTTCGTGCTCCGCGAAGCCACAACGAACATCCTTCGCCACGCTCATGCAACAGAATGCAGGGTTGAACTTTCCAAAGATCGGCAAGTAATCTTCACCATTGATGATGATGGTGTCGGGAAGCAAAGCGCTGATGGTAACGGAATTGAGGGAATGAGAGATCGTCTCCGGCAAGCGCACGGCAGGCTCACCATTCTCGGTTCCCCGCTAGGCGGCATGCGGGTATTCGCAGAGCTGCCCGCATTGCAAGAGGATCACCGCGGAGAAAAGGGCCACACATGATCTCTACCAAAAAGCCGATCACGGTTGTGCTTGCGGAGGATCAAGGTATCTTGAGAAGCTCCCTGACCGTGTTGCTGGGTATCGAACCGGATATTCAGGTAGTCGCATCCGCCGCCAACGGGGCTGAGGCATTGCGAGCGGTAGGTCTCCATCTGCCTGCGGTGCTGGTCACCGACATCGAGATGCCTCAACTGACAGGACTCGACCTGGCCGCCCGTGTCAAGCAACTCTACCCGGCTACACGCGTTCTCATTCTGACCACGTTCGCCCGCCCTGGCTATCTGCGGCGCGCACTCGATGCGGGTGCGATCGGATACCTGCTCAAGGATTGTCCCTCGACGGAGATGGCGGAGGCAGTCAGACGCGTGGCTCGCGGCGAACGGGTGATCGACCCGGGCCTGGCAGCCGAATCATGGTCCGCCGATGCCGGGCCGCTCACCGAGCGAGAGCGCGAAGTGCTTCGACGTGCCGGCGAGGGAGAGAGCACCGCTGAGTTGGCCAGAACGCTCCGCCTCACGGAAGGAACGATCCGCAACTACCTTTCGGAAGCAATCTCCAAAGTAGGCGCTCATAACCGTACAGAGGCAGCGCGAATCGCCCGAGGCAAGGGTTGGCTCTGACTACTTCCACGTTGAAGAGCGCTCCATCTTTCACTCTTTGTTCTGTCTCAATATCCGTGTAGCAGAGGATCACTGTGGCAAGCCCTCGAAAGACTTCTAGTTAGCGATGGTCGATATTGGCTGCATCCTTTTTGAACGTAGATGGACACAGCGCGTTTTAATCTTTTAAAAAAAGGATGGACCGCGAACCTCCGGACTTACCTTTCCCTGCCGGAGCAATACGCTGCTTGATCACCCCTCCACCGAGATCGGCGTCGGTCATGCGAGCTTTCCTGGCGAAACGGAGGAACGCCTTTGCCTTTGTAGACCAACAGCGTTCTGGAGGGTGCCGGTCTCATCCTCAAAGTAGAGGACTGAGTGCCATGAGTTTGGTATGCAGTCCTGTAGACGGTGACAGGCTGTTCGGTGACTGCTCAAACGGAGCTTCAGTAAGTACAAGATCGTTAGCAGTACGACGGTTGGAGTGCGATATGCTCTACCTCCTCCTAAGCGGTATAGACACTCCAGCCTTCTTGACGGATTGTCGTAGATGTCGAGCGTAGACCCGTAAGGTGGATGACTTCATACACCCTGACTGTGATCACTGGGCTCAGCGACGTCTTGGAACAGAGGTGATACGTGAACTGTAACGGTTGCGGTACGTTGCTTGAACCCACAACTGAGCAAGTCAATGAAGCGGTCGACGAGGTACTGACTGCTTCTTTGGCTGACGCGCATGGCAGCGGCGGAGTTTGCCCGTTGTGCGGTCGCTCCCAGAAATTACCGTTTTGGAATCGCAAGACGGTTCTCTTCAGCTTGATGGTGGTGTGCATTTCGTTAGCTTTGACAGTCTTAACGGTCCTTCATCATATCTCTCAGACGGAGCGCTCAGAGGCAGCGACGGCCGCGCTTTTGCAGGTTCAACGAAGCGATGCCGCGAAGCTTCTTCTTGGATCTCCTATCGTGATGGAGGCTGGAATCAACGGTCGCGTTACTCACGATGAGACAGGATGGAAGGAAGTGCAGCTCAATATCCCTGTGCGCGGACCGAAGGGAGAGGCGATGGTCGAGGTTACTGGCACTCAGAGCGACGACGCCTGGATCTTTAGCCCGTTCGAAGTCGTCATAGCAACACAACATAAGAAAATCGATCTGGTATCGGGAAAGATCACGCTGTTCGATCCGGATGCCTACGTGGATGTTCATACGCAGGCAGCACAACGCCCGGAGTATCTGCGTACGGAAGTGCCTGCGCCGGTTATGGATGGTACTTATCCCTGTGTTGCTGCGCCGGTGGTCGGCGGAACCGTAGTTGCGTCGGTCGATCGCTGTAAAACACCCCTTGGACAGGCGCAGGATTTCGAACGGTTTACGGTAGATCTGCGTTATGGTGCGTTTGTGCTTCAGCAACCCGATCTCGCAGTGAAAGACGGAGCGAGTGTAGTCCTAACTCGCTCCTACCGGTCCGATGACTGGCTGGGTGCGAACAGAACGCATGCTTTCGGAAACAACTCAAATCATCCGTACGATAGAGCAATCATAGGTTCACGGAATCCCTATACATATCTGGACTTGGTGTTGGAAGATGGTGAGTTTTTGCACTTCGACAGGATTTCAAAAGGAACCGGCTACGCGAATGCCGTGTATCAACATTCGGAGACCTCGACCCGCTTCTACAAGGCAACAATCAGCTGGAATGGAGGAGGGTGGACGCTCATCCTTGCAGATGGGTCTCGCATGGAATTTCCCGAATCGTACCAGGCATTGAACCTGGCACAAGGCGCTGCAATGGAAATGATCGATGATGCGGGTCGTAAGCTCGCGTTGAGGCGAGACAGGCAACGTAATCTGTTGGCCATCGAAACCCCCCAAAACACCGCAATGAAGTTCATCTATGACGATCAGGCCCGCATTGTGCGGGCCGAAGAAGCTCACGGACAGTGGGTAAAATATGTCTATAACTCAAATGGCCTGTTGAGTGACATGGCTATGTCCTCAGGAATTGCGCGGCACTATGGCTATGAAGGTAGCCTTATGACGACGATCACAGATGAACACGGGCACATACTCCTGCGGAACACCTACGCTGAGGAGCAGGTCGTACGTCAGGAGTACGCGGGTGGGCAGGTTCTTCAGTATGCATACTGGCTCAGTCCCAATACGCTTTATGTTGAGAAGGCCGTCATTACATTTCCCGACGGAAGCTCTAGAGAAATAGCGATCGATGGGGTTCCTGAAGCTGTGAGGGCTGACCTTCCAGGTTGAACCTTGCTGCTATCTGAGACAAGAGGTGGTCCTGTGCCATCCGCAATTGCATTCACAAATGTCTTCTCGCGAGGGTAGAACCTAGAAATTAGGCGGCATTTGTGCAAGCTCCGCAATGCCAGCAGTACGTCCTGTGGCCGTAACGGTCATACCCCCGTTGCAGGAATTTTAGTGTCGTATCTGTCTACTTTGTAGCGACGGCTCACCTCACGCCGCTTGACAAGCTGGGGCTCACTTCCTTCTGCTCTGCCGATCCTTGTGGGGCGAACAAACTCTCGCCCGTATGTCCGAAAGATCACACGAAGAGACTGCCTTGGAGCTCTTTATATTTTCTGTTGATGCACTGTCAGTCACAGCGTTTCAGCATACCGTGTCTTATTGGTTGGGGTCTGCTGGAAAGCGATCGATTGCGGTTCACCATCGCAAGTCGCAAAAAACAAAGCCAAAGCTGAGTAAAAACACCTGCAAGAAGAGCACGTGAATCGGAACTTTCCCGCTAATCAGGAAAGACTTCGTCGGGTTTAACAATCCGAATGCGGTGGTCGGTAAAAGCACCGTGCATGCTCGACACCTGTGCTTTGGGCATGTGGCAGGACACGCAGGAAGTCGAGCTAACGCCAGCTGCGATCTGCACGGCGTGGCTGGTCGCTGCGGTTTTATGGACTTGGGTGTGACAAGACATACAGATCCTATCGTAGGTAAGGGTAGACTTTTCGAGCGGCTCATGCGGGTTGTGGCACGCCGTGCAGGTGAGCTTCTCACTCTGCGTGGCGCGCCAGCATCTGCTTTGCTGCAGGCGGTAGGGCTGGAAGCGAACGGCTGCGCTGCCGAGAGAATTGGGACCGGCGGCCAGCCTGGCATCGACCGAGGTGCGATGACAGGATCCGCAATAATCAATGGCATCGACCGGAGACAAGCTGCTGGGATTGAAGATGGCAAGCTGCCGAAGACTGGATCGCTCCCCCGAGTGGGTGGAAGCGGCTTTCATCGTGTCGACATGTTCGCGGCCGGGACCGTGACAGGCCTCACAACCCAGGCCGGGCTCGGCCTGAGCGGCGTTGAAGCCGGCAGAGGTAGTCGCGTGCACGGTGTGGCAGCTGAAGCACTTGCGGACTTCCTCGCTGGTCAAGTTTTGTCCGAGAGCAGCTTCGAGATCGGTTTTACCCGGCGCGTTGAGGCCTGTAGTGGTGTCAAGCAAGTGTGCACGGGTGTAGAAGGTAACTTGTGACTGAAACCAGCGGTCATCGTGCTCGTAAAGAAAGGTATGGGCGAGGTCGCCCGCGCCTATGTCCCAGGCGATGGATAGCGTCGAGGATTTCGAATCCTGAGTGACGGTGAGGTTCTGTCCAGCAAGTGTCCAGGAAAATGGAGTCAAGGTCGTCGAGCTGCGGGGATGAGAGGCAAGAAAGCTGGATTGCACGGCGGGAATAGCGGCCCGTTGCATGGCTGTGGGTTTTGCGGAGACTTCTTCTACATGACACTGGATACAGGATGCAGACCCGGAATAGGCTCTGAGCGGAAAGGTAGATTTTGTCGGCCACCAAGGTTCAGACTCGATGCGTTCCTGAGTGGTGGTCTGGATGGAGGCGTCTGTCTGCAATTCCTGTTCCGCGCAAAGGAAGGTTAGCCCGCAGACAAGGGTCGCGGTGGCGAGGAACAGAGCGCGAAGTTTGAGGGCGAAGGAGGATTCCACGGCAGGGCCTTGTGCGTAAGCGCGGCTTGGACAGGCTTGGCGCCGCTCGATTATAAAACGATGAGGCTCGCAATGGTCGTGCCTCTCAAACAATCGTTGACTTCACCAAGATGGTAAGAGCGGCTGTATCCATGGGTTCGATCGTCCTGCTAGAACCAGCCGATGTGAGACTACTCGTCCCATTACGGGGACTACTTGCTCGCGTTCCGCATGCCTGTGATGCCGCGCTTGCCGCATTTGCCTTGCCGCGATGGTGTTTGTATTGTTGGTTTGCGCGCCCATGTGCAAGCGGCGGGGGACCACGAAGAGCTATAGCGGCGAGGGACAAATACAACGAAACAATTGCAAAGACGTACCACGATCCGTTCGGAGCTCAGCGTCACTTTTGTCCTCAAATACGTATCGTTTGCCGTTCCATTCAGAAGGTAGATAAGCGCGGTGGCACGGACCAGGGACCTTCTTTGCTGGATGTCGGTAAGAAGCTTTCTGCGGATGCTCTGTCCCGGCAGATCCATGATAGGCGTTGGACCATGCCAGCCTTTGGCGGCGCGCTGACAACGCCGGAGATACACTCGTGACATATCTACAAATGCTGAAGAAGCCGGGGACACCCCGAAAAATATCCGGAGAGGCGAGATGAGGGAGCTTCGCTACCTAACTTTTTTGGTCCTAGCCACGGCAGTCGCGGTATGGGGACAGGATACGAATCCGCCAGGAGCGCAGAAGTCCCCCGTCGAGGTGTCGCGACCGGCACCGACCGAGGGCGTCGCTGCGGGGGGCATGCACGCGGCGTCTCTAGACGTGAAAAAGCGACCGATCACAGCGGGAGGACCAGTAAAATCGGGTCCGACCGTTGAGATCTTGGGCCGAGACCAGGCCGAGAAGATCATGCCCGCTACGGTCTTCTTTCGGGGCCAGACAGCGACGACGCAGGGGCGGAACTCCGCTGGCTTGCGGGTGACAGGAGGTAAGCTCGTGCTTGCGGCGCTGGTGGATTCTAGTGGCTATTCTTCCGGTATTGCGGAGCGGTACCAGGCTTACCTGATTTCGGAAGTCTACCTGCGTGTCGACGGGAAGGTGTTGGCTCCAGGTTCGTATGCATTTGGCTTCCTGTCCGGAGACCACATGGTCGTAATGGATGTGGGTGGAAATGAGATTGCGGACGTGCGTACGATTCGGCAAGAAGGAATGAAGCGGCCCGTGCCGTTGCAGATCGTTGCTGACAATGGTGAGTATCGGCTGTATCTCGGGAGAACGTATGTGACGCTATTGCCAGAGGAAAACAAGTGAAACAGGCCTGGCTGATCTGCTTGTGCTGGGTAAGCTGGGCGGCAGCGCAAGTGTCTGCACCGACGAACAGGGACATAGCGCTGACCACCAAACTGGGAGCGACGATCCAGTTCGACGATATGCTGAAGAAAACCGGAATTGAGTTTCAGCAGCGTAGCAGTGTAAGTCCGCAGCGCTATTTAATCGAGACAATGACAGGTGGAGTAGCCGCGTTCGATTATGACAACGATGGCTATGTCGACCTATTTTTTACAAATGGCGCAGCTATTCCTTCGCTTGAAAAGACTGGACCGGAGTATTGGAATCGCCTGTACCACAACAACGGAAACGGTACCTTTACCGATGTCACAGAGAAGTCCGGCGTAAAGGGTCTGGGTTACTCCATGGGGGTGGCTGCGGCAGACTACGACAACGATGGATTCGTTGATCTCTATGTGACGGGCGTGAACCATAACCAATTACTGCACAATAATGGGAACGGGACATTTACCGACGTTGCTGATAAGGCCGGCGTAAGTGGGGAGATTGCGAAGAAAGGCAAGGGTTGGTCGGTGACCGCGGGTTGGTTCGACTACGACAATGATGGAAAACTCGACCTATTGGTCGTGAATTACCTAGACTATGACATCAAGACTGCGGCTCTTTGCAGCTCGAAGCGCTTACCAACCTATTGTTCTCCGGATGATTTCCAGGGGCTCCCCAACATCCTCTACCGCAACAATGGCGACGGAACATTTACCGATGTGTCACGGGCCTCGCATATCGCGCAATTTACCGGTAAGGGAATGGGCGTTGCGTTCGCGGACTATGACGGGGACGGGATGACAGATGTTTTTCTTTCAAACGATACCTTTCCTAATCTTCTACTGCACAACAATGGTGACGGCACCTTTAGCGACAATGCCATGCTGGCCGGTGTCGCTTATAGGGAAAATGGCAAGACCGTCGCGGGAATGGGAGCGGAGTTCCGAGACCTAGACAATGACGGCAAACCGGACATCTTTCATACGGCGATGTACGGAGATGATTTCCCGCTGTATCGCAATATAGGAGACGGCCAATTTGAGGAAGCTACCAGCTCGTCCGGTCTGTCAGGTCCGACGAGTCGATTGACGGCGTGGGGAGTGGGGATGTTCGATTTCGATAACGACGGCTACAAGGATATCTTCACGGCTAATGCCGAAATTCTCGACAATTCCATGGAAGTCGAGCACAGACCGTTCGCGCTTGCCGATAGTCTTTTCCAAAACAAGGGCGATATGCGCTTCAAAGATGTGAGTGAATCTGCTGGAGCGGACTTCAGTAAAGCAGCTCCACATCGGGGAGCCGCTTTTGGAGATTTAAATAATGATGGAAAGATGGACATAGCCGTGACGGTGTTGAATGAGCCGCCGCAGGTCTTATTCAACACCACTCAGAGTGGCAACCACTGGATCCTTCTCAAGTTGATCGGAGTCGCAGACAACCGCGATGGGATTGGAACGCAAATAATAGTTACCACGGTTCATGGCAGACAGTACAACATGGCGACAACCGCGGTGGGCTATAACTCTTCTAGCGACAAGCGTGTTCATTTTGGCTTGGGTGACGCCAAAGTAATCGATCGTATCGAGCTCCGTTGGCCTACCGGAATCAAGCAGATCCTTACAAACATTAAAGTAGATCAGGTGCTGACGATCGTAGAGGGAGACACGCTAAAGCATTAGGGAACAAGGCGAGCCGCGAGGACTGGCTGATTGTTGCGTCTTAGTAATTCCCCGAGACTGTGAAGCACCTCCGTCTGATTGTGCGCATGAGCGGCGAGTGACTCTGCGGTGAGATTGGCAGCCTCAATGTTGCCAAGGTGGTAATAGGAGTCGGTGAGCATGTAAAGAAAACGTGGGGAGCCGTTCTTTGACCTGACCAGAAAGAGTGCGGCTTCTTCCCAGCGGGATTGCCTATAGCGTACCTCGCCCATCTCGGCGAGGGCTTCGGGGTGGTTGGGATCGCCCTGGATTTCAGCCTGAAGCGCCCTATCAGCTGCGGGCAGATCGTTCTGCTCGAGTGCGATAAAGCCGAGATAGGTGTAGGCACCTTTGATTTTGGGGTCAAGCGCAAGAGCTCGTCTAAGAGCGCGCTGGCTGGCAACTATATTATTCATGCGTAGATAGGTTGCGCCCACGCCTAGGTAGGCTGCGGCCTCCGTGCCATGGGCCTGCTTGCTGTCGGCAAGGAAGAGTTGAACCGCTTGCTCTTCTTTGCCCACCGCAAGAAGGTTACGGGCCTGCTCGGTTAGTTCGGCCTCATGCTGTTGGGCGCCTGCGGGGGCATCGAAGGAAAACTCCTGCATCATGCGGGCGTGCAGCTCGGACTCGTGACGTGCCTCGTCTCTCTTACCTAGCCCAGTGTAGGCACGAGCGAGAAAGAAGTGAGCCAGAGCTTGCGTGGGATCGGTTTGCAGGGCCTGCGTGAGGGTGTCGACGGCAAGCTGATACTGCTTGAGTTCTAGTTCCGTGTGGCCGAGTTGGAGCAGGACGCCGGCGTCGGATGGGCGAGCCCTTAGAACAAGTTGCAGGAGCGGTTCGGCGTCTTGCCACTGTGCTAATTTGACGCGCGTGGACGCAAGCAGCGCGAAGGCATCGATGTCCGTCGGCTGCTGTACGGTAGCTTTGGTGGCATAGGCAACGGCTTGCTCGAGATCCTGATTGTTGTAGCTGGCGAAGGCGAGGTCGTACTGGATGCGGGGCAGATCAGGCTCGGCTTGCTGGGCGCGCAGGAGTTGGCGCAAGCCTTCGGTGTTGTCACCAGATGAGCAGAGCAGCTCGCCGTACTTTTGCGCGATAGCGGCGTTTTCGGGAGCGAGCTTGGCGGCACGCCCGATGGTGGCCAAGGCCTGGGCGTCATCTCCATTGCGATGGTAGGCCTGCGCAAGATAGAAGAGGCCTTCGTCGTCGTCGGGAGCTGATTTCACGTACTTCTGCAGCAATTCGACGGCCTGTTTCGCATGGCCTTGGACGAGTTCGACAACACCCACCTTGAGCTGCAGCTCCGGATCGCCGGGTGCAAGCTTGAGAGCTGCGTTGAAGGACTGAGCCGCGTCTGATTGATTCCCAGACGCCTCAAGCAAAACGCCTTGCAGCTTGAGCGCGGGTACATACCCTGGATGCTGCACCAGAATGGTCGAGACGAGATGCAGGGCCTGATCCCCGTTGCCGTGCTCTGCCGCGACGACCGCATTATGCATGAGAAGGGCAACAGTCGGGTCGTGAGTGGCGTCGCGCGGCTGGGGGATTTGCTGGCTCGGCAGAGACGAAGGTGCGAGCAGGACAGCCGCAATCGCGAAGAGGAAAAACAGACGCGTGCACACCTGAGGTGGAAGTCTAAACAGTCTCAAGAAGCCTGCTTCCGGAACGACTCTATTTGCAGTCATGCTGCGGTGGGATGCATGGTGGATACCTTCACGATCGATCATGCGAAAGGAGCGCCTGAAGCGGAGGCCGGGTAAGGCAGCACTCCCAGGCTGTGATCCTACGGTGTGACCTTGAAAGATGCGTGCTCGGACGCCTTGGAGCTGTTGCCCACCCAGAGGTCAAAGTCACCTGGCTCAATGGACCACTGATGGGTCTGCGGACTCCAGAATCCAAGCTCCGTGGTGTCAAGCTCCAGCATGACCGTCTGGGTCTGTCCTGCAGCCACGCTAATACGGCGGAAGCCTTTGAGTTCGCGGACAGGACGGGAAGCGCTTCCAGAGCGCTGATGAGTATAGAGTTGCACGACCTCGTCGCCCGCGAGCCTTCCAGTATTGTGGACCTGGACGAACACCTGCATCTTCCCACCTCTCGCTACCGAGGAGGCCGGTACCCGGAGATGGTCGAGTAGGAATGTGGTGTAGCTGAGTCCAAAGCCGAACGGGTACAGCGGAGCGCTCGAAGAGTCCCAGTAGCGGGTATCGGGCTCGTCAGGGATCTGCGACAAATTTTCCGCGTAGTAAATCGGTACCTGGCCGACGCTTCTAGGCCAGGAGATGGGGAGCTTTCCGCCGGGCACAGCTGCGCCCGAAAGCAGGTCGGCAACAGCGTTGCCGGCTTCCGTGCCGCCATACCAGGTCTCAAGTATGGCGGGAACATGAGTAGAGGCCCAGGTGAGTTCCAAAGGGCGCGCATTGCCAAGAACAAGCACCACGGGTTTACCGGTGGTGACCGCCGCTTCCAGCAGTTCTTCCTGCTGGCCGGGCAACTTGAGCGAAGATCGCGAGGCGCGTTCGCCGCTCATGTTCTGGAGTTCGCCAAGGACCAGGACAGCAACGTCGGACTGCTTGATCAGTTCAAGCGCATGCTGAAACTCATTGCGGCGCGCGTCCTCGGTAAGGAGTTTGGGTTTCTCGCTGCGGAACTGCCCATCAAAAATGGAGGGCTGCTCACGCTCGATCTCTACGCCGGGCGTGTACTGGATGCTAGCGCCCGGGAAACGTGTGCGCATGCCCTCTAGCACGCTCACTGAATCGGCCGGGTTGCTCCCGAGGCTCCAGGAACCTTCCAGGTCAATCTTGGTGTTCGCGAGTGGACCAATAAGGGCGATCTTCCCAATCTTCGGACTCAGGGGTAGCAATGATCCCTCGTTCCGTAGAAGAACGGCCACACGAGTCGCTGCCTCGCGGCTGCTGGCGCGTTGTTCGGGCGTGACGAGTTGAAACGGCGCAGCAGCAACATTGACATACGGGTGCTGGAAGAGGCCGAGGCGGTACTTCGCGAGCAGAATATCCTGCACGGCTTCATCGACCTTGGCCGGCGCCACGGTACCCTGCCGAACGCTACCGACCAGCGTATCCACAAATGTGGAGGAGGTCATCTCCATGTCGACACCGGCGTTGACAGCACGCGCGGCGGCGTCGGCATCGGAAGCGGAGAAGCCGTGAGCCGTCAGGCTGCGGACCGACTCCCAATCGCTTACGACGAACCCCTGGAAATGCCAGAGCTCGCGCAGAACATCATGCAGCAGGAAGCTGTTTCCCGTTGCGGGAACTCCATTCAAGTCCATGTAGGCGGACATGAGCGAGCCCGCCCCGGCGGATAGGGCCGCGTGGAAGGGCGGAAAGTAGACATTCCAGAGTTGCTCATCTGAAATATTGGACTCCTCGTAATCCCGGCCGCCGACCGCTGCGCCATAGCCAGCGAAATGCTTTACACACGCCAAAATGCTCGCGGGGTCCGCAAGGCTTGCGCCCTGAAAGCCACGAACCTGGGCTTCGGCCATGCGCGAGCCCAGATAGGGATCCTCGCCGCCGCCTTCGAGGATGCGTCCCCAACGGGGGTCGCGTGCGATGTCGACCATCGGCGCAAAGGTCCACTGAACGCCCTGCGAACGCGCCTCGCGTGCAGCCATCGATTGCGCAGTCTGAGCGAGGGCCGGATCCCAGCTTGCGGCCATCGCAAGGGGTATCGGATAGATGGTTCGAAAACCGTGGATGACATCGAAGCCGAAGAGCAGCGGGATGTGAAGACGGCCCTGTTCAACCGCTATGTGCTGCAATTGGTCAATGCGTCTTGCGTCGGTCGTAAAGAGAAATGATCCGAGACCTTTGCGCGCAAGTTCTTCCGGGGGAACTGCGGACTGTTGATTCAGCGGTACCTGCGACATCTGCATCACCTTTTCCTCCAGAGTCATTCTCCCAAGCAGATCGGCGACGAAGCGCTCAGCAGCAGGGTCTGAAGCAACCGGCTTTATCGGTGCCGAAACCTGAGCCGGAGAGTACGGAGAGCCGGAGATGGCAGTGAGGACAGCGAACGCAACGAGCAGGACACTATGCCTGGAACTCTGGTGAGAAACTTGCACGATTAAAACTCCGAAGGACGTCACTGGAAAAACATGAAGGTCAGGGCAGACCGCGTCGACTAAACTTTAATAACTTGAAGCGGGTGAACTGAAGGCACTCACCATCGCGGGATTATTTTAGAAAAACGTTAGTCTCGTGTCCAGCACTGCAGATCGAAGCCGAACAGGACGCGGAAAAAGAATGCACGGAGCTGGAGGTCTGCAACGGGAGCGTTGAGTCACGATAAGCTCTAGAGGGTTGGTCATCTTGCCAGATCGGACCGTGTATGCCGAACTCTCTTGACCCGCAGAGCAGGTCTGGCCGCCGAACCAGCCTTAAGATGTTGGGGGCACACCTGGGGTTGAGCCCCTCGACCATCTCGTTTGTGCTCAATGACACGCCAGGCCGCTCGATTCCCGAAGCGACCCGCGAGCGGGTGCGCAAGGCCGCAGCTGAACTGAACTACCAACCAAGCATCATTGCGCGAACCCTGCGCGGACAGAGCATGCATACGGTCGGCATCATGCTGCCGGAACTCGGCGACGGCTATCATTCCCGCGTCGTCAGCGGCATCGGCGATATGCTGATGGAACAGGAATACTTCTACTTCACGGTTCAGCATCGCCATAAGCGCAAGCTGATCCAGGCTTACCCGCACCTGCTGCAGGCGCGTGGGGTGGACGGAATCATCGCCATCGATACCCTGCTGACCACAACACCGCCGCTGCCCACGATTTTGATCGCAGGCCATACGGAACTGCCCGGCGTGCCCAACGTGATGTTGCACCATGAGCACGGAGCAAGGCTCGCGCTTGGGCACCTGTACGGTCTGGGACATCGCAAAATCGTTTATTTGAAAGGCCAGTCTTTCAGTACCGACACGGAGCTTCGCTGGGCGGCGACGGTCCGAATCGCAAATGAATTAGGGCTCGAGATCAGAGAGGATTGGATCGTAGAGCTAACGATCGATTCGACGTCACCCGAAATCAGCTACCCGCAGATCCACGATCTGCTCAAGCGCACGCGGCAATTCACGGCCGTACTTTGCTTCAACGATGTGTCGGCGATGGGTGCCATTCGCGCTCTGCATGACGTAGGACTGCGCGTCCCGAACGATGTCTCCGTGCTCGGATTCGACGATATCCAATCGGCCTCGTTCCATGTGCCAAGCCTTACGACCATCCGCCAGCCGTTACAGTCCATGGGCTGTACGGCAGCATCGGCCCTGTTGCGTCAGCTGGCCGGCGATAGCGTCCCCACGCTGCTGAGCATAGAGCCCGAGCTAGTCGTACGCGAGTCTACTGGCGCGGTGCGCAAGCCAGGCGTCAGGGCCAGGAAGGAACCAGGAGACCGCTCTGTTTCAGGTGGTAGGCCCGGTCCGGAATAATTTTGGTAAAGACCTGTGCGGCACTGTTTGGCCAGAGAATCTCAAGTTTGTCGATCAGTGTCGCCTGGCCGAGCCCGAAGTGAAGCGACAGCTCATTCTGGGATAAATAACTGCCGCCACTGTGGATCTCGCTGAGTTGCTGTATCTTGCCGGTTGTCACGCGAACGCGTGCGTTTAGCGCGAGCTTGTTCATCGGAGCGCCTTCAAGCGTCAGGGCGATCCAGTGATTGGCTGGATTAGGCTTCGCTTCGAGAATCATAGGAAAGCCATCAAGGTTCTCGATGATCAGGTCAAGCGCACCGCGATGGAAGAGATCGGCTACGGCCAGGCCTCGGCTTACCTGCGGCAGTTGCATTGCCTTAAAGGCGTCCAGGCCAGGAATGTGAAAGGTGCCATCGTGCTGGTTTAGGTAGACCAGCTTGGGTTCACGATAATGCGTGCCGCTAACACCGTTATCCACCTGTGGGTAGACATGGCCGTTCGCAAGAATGAAATCCAGCCAGCCAGAGTTGTCCAAATCGACAAAGGCATCTCCCCAGCCCACGTACGGCGTGCTCGGCCTGGCGATACCGACGGCGCGGGACACGTCTGAAAAATTGAACGCGCCATCATTCCGGTAAAGGGTCGCATACTCGTCTGAAAAATGAGAGATGGCCAAGCTGATTAGACCTGAGTGGTTGTAGTCGCCTAATGCAACTCCCATATTGGCCTGCTCAACGCCTTCGTCAGAGACGGAAACACCACTCTCAAGAGCGACGTCCTCAAAGTGACCATGCCCGTCATTGCGATACAGGAAGTTGGACTGCCCATCATTCGCAACAAAAAGATCGAGGTGTCCTGTGTTAGCAAAGTCCGACCAAATAGAGGTGAGTCCGAAGAAGTGGTGAGGATCATCAACGCCGGCCTGCTTGGACACATCCGTGAAGGTGCCGTCGCCGTTGTTGTGGTAGAGCGAGTCAGGCGAGCCGGGAAGACCTCGTGGGCCGCACTGCACGGCAAGGTCGTGGTACTGACAAGTCTTTTTCGAGCCGAAGGAAGGTAGGTCCTGCAGATTGAAGTCGACATAGTGCGGGATGAATAGGTCGGGAAGACCATCGCCGTCATAATCGCCAAACGTTGCGCCGGTAGCCCAACCCTTGTCCTTGTCTAACCCGGAGGAAGCAGTTACGTTCGTAAAGGTGCCGTCGCCGTTGTTGCGGTACAGTACGACGCCGCCAAAGCAGGAGACAAGCAGGTCCGGGCGGCCGTCATTGTTGTAGTCGCCCACAGCCGCGCCCATGGCCCAGCAGGGAAACCCTACGCCAGCCTTGTCGGTGACATCTGTAAATGTGCCATCGTGATTGTTGTGGTAAAGAGCGCTGCGCGCCTTCTTCCCGGCAAGCGCCATGCCAACGGATGGAGCATTCGTAAAGTACAGATCGGGCCAGCCATCGTCGTCATAGTCGATAACCGCTACGCCGCCGCTCATCGATTCGACAATGTACTTCTGATCCGAACTGGACACGTGCTCAAAGCGAATGCCAGTAGCCGCCGTGATGTCGACGAGGCGGGGATATTGAAGCTGTTGCGCACTCTCGCTTGCCGCGATGCAAGCGAACACGGCGGAAGCGAGCCAGCGGAAAGTCACTGAGATGGCTCCTGCATTAAAGATGCGACACGCATCTTCTGGTAGACGGCCTTGAGTCGTTCGCGTTCGTCTTTGTAATGCTGGTAAAGCTCGACCTCTCGTTTAACGTCGTCGGGCCGCTTCAGCTTGCGATAGACAGCCGACAGGCGGAAGTGGGCGAGCGCATTTGCCGGGTCGGCGACCTCCACCTGCTCCAGCAGAGTTGCTGCGCTCGCAAGATCACCTTGTGCGGCGAGCACATTGGCGAGCCCGACCTTCGCATCGACGGCCTTGGGATACAGCTTCAAAGCCTGACGGTACGAGGCCGCAGCAGCGGCAAAGTCGCTTTGCTCAACCTCGATGTCACCCATGCGCGTTGCGGCTTTAGGGTCGTTCGCATCGGTTTCAACTGCAAGTTTGTACTGGTTGACGGCCTCGGCGCGCAGGCGCTGGTCGTCCGAAGAGTGGAGCGCTTCCGCAAGCTCAAAATGTATACCGGGGAGAGAAGGGTCAAGCGCTAGAGCCTGGCGCAAATTTGCAATGGTGCCGGCAAGGTCGCGATCGCGCGTAAGCTCATGCGCCATCGCCTGATGAGTTTGGGCGGAGTTGGGCGCGGCAAGGCCCAGGTCAAGCAGAGCCTCTATGGCCATCTGATTGTGAATGCGGTAAGAGATATAGAGCAGGCCCGGATCGGCAGGAGTGATCTTGAGAAGCACGGCAATCACGGTGGCGGCGCGGTCGAATTCGTTGGACGCTGAGTAACTCTCAATGAGTTCACGCCCAACATCGTCGCGCAGTTTAGGCTCTTCGATCCTCGGGAAAGCGGCTTCGAGGTCGGTTCGGCCGCTCGCATCTTCCCCTGAGTGCCGCTTGGCTATCCCTAGGAGAGCCTGGATTTTAGGGAGATCCGGTTGCCGGTCTACGGCGGTCTGAAGCTGAGGAATCGCCTCGGAAAAGTGGCCCTGAAAAAAGAGCAGGACGCCAAGGTTCGCGTGAGCCTCAACATTTCCAGGATCAAGCGCGACAACGGCCCTGAGCTCAAGGATTGCATTTGTTGCATTGTGCTGAGCAAGATACTGCTGTGCGAGCTGCTGATGACGCTTCAGATCCGGCTGTGATAAAAGATCCGACTGGGCAAAGCAGCAACCGATCCAAAGTGCAAGCACTACGGAGGATAGAGTTTTGCTGGCCTGCATGATCATCACAATCATAACGCGTGAGCCTCTTACCTTGGCTGCGGGAAAGAGAGCGGGCCGGCCATGGGCCGCCCGATTTGTACAACAGTTGAGCATCAGAACTCCAAACGAACACCTGCCTGCAGGAAGCGGGCTTGCGTCTGTGCGCTCTGAATCTGAGCAGTCGTTGTGCCTACCAAAGTGTCAAAACTGCCGTTGGGATTGGCATAGCTGACATGGTTGAATGCGTTATTCGCATCCAGACGTATCTGAAGTTTGACTTGCTCATAGAGATCAAACTTTTTGCCTGCCGAGATATTCACGAGTTCCAAACCGGGGCCATAAAGCGAATTCCTTCGCACATTGCCGAATGTCCCCGGCGCGGGAACACTAAAGGCTGCAAGATTGTAGAACACCTTGGTCGTCTTTCCCCCTGGTGGATTGATGTTCGCTCCCGTGTAGTTGGCAAATGGTTGTGAAGAGCCGGTTCCGGTGCCGGCATAGTCGTCGCCCGTTGTGGCACTGATGTTGAAGGGATTACCGGTGTGGAACTGCATGGTACTGGAAACCTGGTAACCGCCGAACAGCCCGTCGATAAAACTGTTCTGGTTGAAGAACATGCGGCCCCTACCTACAGGAATCTCATAGACGAACAAGCCCTTGAAGGAATTGCGCACATCGAAGTTTGAATTGCTGTAGTTAGATGGAGCATCCGCATATTGACGCGTCTGGGGACCTCCTTGAGCGTTCATACCAGACGAGTCCTGATCGTCGAGAAAGTGTGACCATGTGTAATTGAAGCCGAAGCTAATGCCCCGTGCCAGGCGACGGTTAAACTGGGCTTGAAGCGAGTTGTAGTTCGAGATCCCATCATTCGTACTTCCGCCGATCGACTGAAAATTCCGATTCGGCCGGAATTGCTGATAGTTCATAGCAGTAGCCGCTTGCTTCAACGTCGCAGTCGGTGCCTGATTGAGGTCTGTTGGAAACTGTAAGTCGAATCCGTGGCTGGCAACGTAGGCCAATTCAAAGACTGTATTGGAACCGATGGCTTGCTGGACAGCCACGTTCCACTGGTAGATCTTCGGGTTTGGGGTATTGAACTGGGTATAGACGACACTCTGCCCGTTATAGCGAGCGGGATCGGTGTTGTTCGCAGACGTGTAGGGAAGTGGCGTACCATTCACGGCCTCAGTTCCAGGACCGCCAAGTACAGTTCCAGCCACTACACCACCCGTGGGGTCCGTGTAGTTTCCGGAGGACGAGGCAAGCGCTCCCATCCCGCCGCCGTACGTGTCAAGACTCAAATTGTAAGCGTAAAGACCGAAGCCGCCTCGAAAGGTGGTGCTGGGATTGACCAGCCAGGAGAAGCCCGCACGCGGAAGTAGGGTTCCAAACGTATTGGACTCCAGAGCCTTACGTCCGTTTGCCTGTGTAGTGCCATACCAATAAGCGCCTAGAGGACCGCCGGCAGGATTCATGACTGTCGGATCGAAGACAGCTTCGTTCCCGTGAGTTTCCTTCCAACCCAGGCGCACCTGGTAACGTAATCCTAAGTCAAGAGTGAAGTTAGGTTTAATTTTGACATCATCCTGCATAAAGACCTGTGGGCTTTTCAGCCGCCCTGCATACTCAGGGGAAACACTTGCATTCCAGTTGTTAGCCTGGCCAAGTAGAAAATCGGCGTAGTCGGTCCCGGTCGTCGTGTCGGGCGAAGCGACACCCGCTGCATTGACCGTCCAATGCTGGGTGTACTGGCCCGAAAACTGAAAGGTGCCGGCGTTCTGGTTACCCCAATTGGTGGAATTGTCCTCATAGATAAGCATTTCGCCGCCAAAATGAATGACGTGCTTGCCGCGAATCATGGTGACTACGTCAGATGGATCGAAGACGTGTTCTTTATAAACTGCGTTGACCGCAGGACCGATCCAGGAGTAAGGATAATTGTTGGTGAATTGAATGCTGGGAATGGTGTCTGCTTTGGCGAACTGCCAGCCCAGGCCTGCCGCAATTCCCTTACCTGTCGCGTCATCACTGAAGAAGTTGCCCTGGAAGGTGTAACCCAGGCGTACCTCGTTGATCGTTCGTGAACTAATGGAGTACACGTCGGTGATTTGAGGGTTATAGCTGTCAATGTCCTGATTTTGGCACTGAATAGGACAGGCGGTAAAATCACTGAAACCTATGACCGGTAGGTCTCGCTGCTGAATGGAGATCGTAAGACGGTTCTTGGCATTGACATCGTAGTCGAGCCGACCAAAATACTTGCGCGCCGGAGAGGAGGACGGTACGGCCGATTTGAAGTTGGCCTGTGTTTGGCCCTGGCTGTCGACGTTCCCGGGGACAAAGAGACCGGTAGCGATGTGGTTGGTAGGTGTTGGATAAAACTTCTGGAAGTTTGCCGCGACTTTATCGAACAGGTTTACGGGAATGGCGTTGCTTCCATATTCGCTCAGCAGGGACTTACGAATCGGATACGTGTTTCCGTTTACGTCCTTCGCAAGAGTTTGAGTCAGGGGGTCATAGATAAGGGGCTGACCTGTAAAATCTCCGCCCATCACGGCAACCGTCGGGATGTCTCTCGTAGAGACACCGTTGGCTCCGTGATTGATCTGCTGATCATAGTTGAAGTAAAAAAAGGCCTTCTTGCGAAGGTGCGGGATTAGCACGGGACCGCCGACGGAAAAGCCGGGGTTGTTATAGCGATGACTGTACGGCGGCTGTGCGGCGCTGGTCTGGTTGATGGTGGGATTGATTGCGTTAAATTCGGAGCTTTGGAAGTAGTCGTATGCCGACCCGTGAAACTTGTCCGTACCGCCCTTGCTAATCTGGTTAAAAATAATGCCGCCTATGCCGTACTGCGCCGAGAAGGCTGAAGTGGACACCTGTAGCTCCCCGACTGTCTCGAAGACATTGACGTCCGAGTTCGAGCTGTGCGAAAGAGTGGTCGACGCACCATCGGCGAGAACGTTGCTGTAGGGAAGGTTTCCGTTCGCTGAGATCTGCTGGCCAGGGCTGACACCACCGGCGTTGCCTGCACTGCCAGGCAAAAGGATCGTGAAGTTCTGCCAATCTTGGCCGGTGTTCGGCAGCACCTGCATCGACTTGGCATCGAGCGTCGTCTGCTGCGTCCCGCTTTCCGTATCCAGCAGGGGAAGATCGGTATTGACGACGACATCCTCCGTCACCGATCCGACCTTGAGCGAGGCATTGACGGTGGAAACACCAACCTGCAAGGAGAGCGTGGAGCGCTCAAACTGCGCAAAGCCATCTTTTTCAAATTTGACGCTGTAGGTTCCGACGACGATAGAAGAAGTATCGTAAAGTCCATCACGATTAGTGGTGAGCACCTTCGTTATGCCCGTGGCGAGGTTCGTCACCGTCACCATGACTCCCGGGATCTGTGCACCCGATGCGTCGGTGACGATGCCTCGAATGTCGCCGGAGTTCGTGGCTTGACCCATTGCCGCGCTCATGGAAAAAGCGTAGACGGCAAGAGGCAGACCCTTTCGCATCGATCTCAATAGCTGCATGTTGCCTCCAACTGGTTTACAGAAGAGTACGCTGACCCGGGCCAAGCGAGAAACGCGGCCTAGATAGAGACAACCGTTTGTCTGGACCTTATTTCAAATAGACAGCGATTTTCGTCGAGCGTTCGAACGGTTGTCAAGCAGATTGCAAAAAGTCCTGTGCATCGATCTTTACCGGAGCACCAGAAGGTCCGGAGTGACTTCGTGTAAGATCGAGGCCACCAGCGATCGGCATTGTTACAAATGGTGTAAGACAGTCCAAAACCAACCTTATTCACCAGCCAGGACTAGCGTTCGTCCGGCTCTGTGATGAGCGAGCAGGAGTCTTGACGTGGCAATCCTCTGGCGATGCATGACGATGGGACTCACGGTAAGCCTGATGGCACAGGCGGCGCCGCCCGTGTCGCAAATAAGCCTCGGTCCAAACGTGTTCGTCTATGGGCCGGCGACGCCAAGAGCCGAAATGCAAGCGAAGATTGACGAGATCTACGCCAAACAACAGCACAGTGAGTTTGGGCCGGGGCGCTACGCTTTTGTATTCCTACCCGGCCGCTACCAACTCGACATTCCTATCGGCTTCTACACTCAGGTGCTCGGCGTGGGAGCAACCCCGGATGCGGTGCGCATCATGGGAGATGTGCACGTCGATGCGGCTGCCCCCAATAACAACGCCACGACTACGTTCTGGCGCGCTGCCGAGGGTTTCTCCGTAGTTCCTTCACAGATGCCGATGCGTTGGGCGGTGTCGCAGGCGGTCGCTTTTCGCCGCATGCATGTGCTGGGAGACATGGTCCTCAACCAGAACCATGGATGGGCGAGCGGTGGCTGGATGGCGGACACTATAGTAGACGGGCAGGTAGATTCGGGAACGCAGCAGCAATGGGTCTCGAGAAATTCGGAATGGGCGGGCTGGACAGGCTCCAATTGGAACATGGTCTTTCTTGGGGTCGTCCCCCCTCCTGCGGGGGATTGGCCCAAGCTCCCTTTTACGAAAATTGCGAAGGTGCCGGTACTGCGAGAGAAGCCGTTTCTTGTTGTGGATGCGCATGGAGCGCTCAGTGTGGTGGTGCCTTCCATGCAGCGTAATACGATCGGCGTCAGCTGGCATGGAGGATCGACAGCCGGACGCCTGGTGCCGCTAGAGCACTTCTTCATCGCGCGAGCAGGCAGAGACTCCGCTGCAACACTCAACCAGCAGCTTGCGCAGGGCAAAGATCTGCTGTTGACACCCGGCATCTACGACCTGACCGAACCGCTACGGGTCACGAACAAAAATTCCGTCGTGTTCGGGCTTGGATTTGCCACGTTGCACCCTGTTGCAGGAACGGCGGCAATGAAGGTGGCAGATGTGGACGGAGTCACAGTCTCCGGATTACTCTTCGACGCAGGCCAGCAGAAATCCCCGGTCCTGCTTGAAGTTGGTGAAGGCGGTGTACACGTCTCCCACACTGCCAATCCCATTTCACTTCACGATATCTTCTTTCGTGTTGGCGGCGTTGCACTTGGGCAAACAGAACAAAACCTGGTGATTCATAGCGATGACACCATCGTGGACCATACGTGGATCTGGCGTGCAGACCACGGCAGCGGGGTAGGTTGGACCAGCAATTTGAGTGCAACCGGGCTGACAGTCAATGGCGATCGCGTGACGATCTATGGTCTCTTCGTCGAGCACCATCAGCAATACCAGGTAGTCTGGAACGGCGAAGCGGGGCGCACATATTTCTATCAATCCGAGATTCCCTACGATCCTCCTACGCAGAACGCTTGGCGAAGTGCGCCGTCGACAAATGGTTGGGCCAGCTATAAAGTTTCACCCACCGTGCACACTCATGAGGCTTGGGGACTCGGCGTCTACAGTGTTTTTCACTCTCCGGACGTTACCTTGACACGTGCCATCGAGACTCCCACCGGGCCTACGATCCGATTTCACGACATGATCACTGTGGCGCTCGACAACCTGGGAGAAATTACGCACGTCATTAACGATGCCGGTGCGGCCGCGACGACCAAGCAGCCCCGGGTTGAACCAAAGGTGACTTCCTTTCCATAGGGTAACTAGATAGCGCTCGGTATAGGAGTGAGAATCCGGGCGAAGTTTAAGAACATTCATGCGGGTACCAGCCAGCGTTGAATTTGGCTCATAACTTCATTGCTATTACAAACCAACGTTTCTAATAGCGTGGCATGCTCAACGTCCCACAAGCGCGTTTCCGAGGACCTTTGTCCTCGGAAACGAACAAAGCTGCTCGATTTCACAACTTCCAAAAGCCGGCCAGGTAAGTCAGGCGACCTTGCTGCTCATCAAAGCGAGCATAGCTGTGGCCGTTTACAAGAGATGCATCGTTGCGGTCGAACATGGTCCATGCAGTAAGCAGCTGACCATGCTGTTGCCTTAGAACGGTCGTGCGGAAGTAGCAACCGTTGTACTGCGTCTGGAAATCCGTGATGTTCGCGACCATACCGTCAATGCCATGTTCTTCACCATCCGGGTTGGTGTAGGCAACGTCATGAGCCAGGCTCGCTTCAAGCAGCTTGCGCCGTTCATCCTGCGAGATGTCCGCCCACGCATCCTGGTAGGTCTTCCAAAGTTGTTGCAATGCCTCGTCAGTCATATTGTTCTCCTGTTTGCGGATGAATCGGGAGCCGCATTCCTCCACCTTAGGCCTGCAGGCGTCTTTATTCGATAATCCAGACACCGAGTTTCTTTACCGATCATCCAAAGTGGGATGGATCCTTTTCTTGATCTCATCCACCTCCTGAGACCGCGAGCAACACTATGGACCAGGGTCGAGGCAAGCGGTCGCTGGGGACTTTCCTTTCGGCAGCATAACGATGTACTCTTCTGCTGGGTACAGCATGGCAAGTGTGAGCTGGTACGGCCTGCCAGTGAAGTCTTGTCATTGCACACAGATGATTTCATCCTGATACGGTCTTCCACGCCTTTTCTCTTGGTTTCAGAGATTGGTGTTGAGCCTTTGAATAGCGAAATGCTTTTGAAAGGAGCTGGCTCCATTGCAACTCTGGGAGATGGGTCTGGCCCGAGTACCTTGTTACGTGGCGGAAAATTTGTTTTCGACACGGCAAACGAGCAGCTTCTTACAGGTCTCTTGCCGGACGTGCTCCACCTCGCTGCGACGGGAGATCACGCAGATCGGCTGCGAATGCTGCTTCGGATGAATGAGGCAGAATCCACGCAGTCAGGGCCGGGTAGCGATTTCGTCATCGTGCGACTGATGGAATTGGAGCTTGTAGAAATCCTGCGCGGCCACGCTCCAACACTGGATGCGTTAAAGCCTGGTCTGATCGCCGGGCTTGCCGACCCCGTGATCGCACGAGCGCTGGCGGCTTTGCACCGCGAGGTGGGTTCTCCCTGGACAACCCAAAAGCTGGCCAGAGTGTGCGGCGTGTCACGTTCTTCGCTAGCATCGCGGTTCGCTCGGCTCGTCGGCCTGGGACCGATGGAGTACCTGCAAAGATGGCGCATGGCGGTTGCCAAGGATGAACTGCGGCGTGGTGTCAGCAGCATCGGCGAGATCGCTCTGTCAGTCGGCTTCCAATCCGGTAGTGCGTTCAGCACAGCATTTACGCGTGCTGTAGGTTATTCACCACGGCAATTTGCAGACACAGCAAAGTAACGACAAGACGCATAGTGATTAATAATGCAGCCCAAACATCCCCGGCTATCTTGCTAGTGTCAACCTCCCCAAAGCGGCGTTCAGAAGGACTTATCTACTCAGTATTCGCCTGTCCCGGCCCACGTGAGCCCTCACTCTTAGAGGCTCCATGAAGTGGCCCTGTGTTTACGCAGCCGTGCTGCTGCGTGACTCGTTCCCGAAGACACGCTTCCTGTTTTTATTTCCCCATGCGCAAAGCGGACGAAGTGATTCACCAAGTGCTTTCCCAAATGGCGTAATCGAGTACTCCACCTTTGGAGGAATCTGCTTGTAGTCCTTCCGGGAAAGCAGGCCGTTCTCCTGCATTTGCCGCAGATCCTGGATCAACACCTTTTCGCTGATGCCCGGCAGCAGTCGTCGAAGCTCACCAAATCTCCGGGTTCCATGGCACATATGGTAGAGGATGAGCATCTTCCACTTGCCTCCGATCATCGCCAATGCCACATCCAGTCCGCAATCAGACATTACCTAACTCCTAATAATCTACTGATACTTACCTAGAAGTGGGTACTAGGCAATTGTAAAGCTTAAAAATAAGGTAGATTCGGCAAGCTTGCCGAGGCGGCGAAGCTGAAGCTTCCGCTCTCCCCGGATCAACAACTACCGTTTATTGCCTAGCTCAGAGAGTAGGTCATGGCGCTCCCAGGCAGTTTAAACAAACAGTACCAGGAGAAATGCACTCGCCGTCTTCGTAACAAATAGAAATGTTGTTTATTTACATGCAGCAGCAGTTTCGGTTTACAAGGTTCAAGCTGCGACAACACAGAGTTCCTACCGGGTGTAGAAGCCTCTCTGAGTTCTTAAAGGTTGATCATCTACGGAACGCTTCACTGTAATCTCATGGACTACGGTCTTGCCACCTTTAGCCTCTGGCTTATAGGTCAGTGAGCTTATGTGTTGCGCGTCGGACATGCACTGTAGGATCTGTGCTTTCAAATCGTTGTTTTGCTGCAGCACAAGTCCACCACTCTTATAAGCCAAGACCTGAAGCGCAAGATCGTTCGGATTTGCTTCTGTCGGGTTGTGGACCCCATTCACGAACTCTTTGTAGTAGGTGGATGTGAGCTCGATCGGAACGTTCGGCGCGTATCCGTTCGCCTGGATCGAGCCCTGCCGAGAGGAAAGCATGAACGCTTCCCTCTCGGCAGAGTGATCCTGAGAGGTTATGCCTTCAGGATCTACCGAGTACAGGATGATACGAGCGGACCTGAGCAGATCAGAAAAGTAGACGATGGAATCGAATAGCTGCTCTGAAGACCTG
>CAXTQE010000022.1:34556-37122 GCA_964246225.1 uncultured Acidobacteriaceae bacterium
TGCGCAAACAGCTCCCGCTTGTGCAGGGACGCAGTATCTTGCGTTGAGGTCTTTCCTAAAGAGTGCCCCGCCGAATCTGAAAGAACGACCACTGAGGTGAGTTGGGGCAACGGCCCGGAACTCCCTTTCAGGATGGCTTGCACGGCATCCTCACTTCTAACGAGGTCTTGCAAACTGCTGTTCACGGTATCAATGACGAGAACAAGCTGTGGTGGCGCATTGTTCGCGTCCCCCGGGTTGAGCAAATCAAGCTTGTCCGCAGGAACGTTTTTCCCGTTGTCAGTGACGATCGCAGCGCTGACAGCTTGCAAGCTAGGCCGTGCAACAACATCAAGTACAATTCGGCGAGAGTCATAGCCCCGTTCCTTGAGGACGGGTGATTGGGCCGGAAGAGCCAGGGTAACCGCCAACAGAGCCGTGGCAAAAGCAAAGCCAATCACGGAGCGTCGTACGGAGGACGGGAGCATGTTTCACGCCTGTTAAGATCGCGGAGAGTTTACCTCCAAAGTGAGCTGAGTTTCCAGCGCTTCGTTGGTAAAGCGAAGTCGGCCCATCGTCAGTGATCCGGGTTTTCACGAACGAAGGTTAGAACAGCTTCACGCTGAAGCGGCACGATGCAGAATACTTTGGTGGGCTGCGCGAGGCAGTTCTTGAGCGTGACGTTTGGGCTCGGTCTGCATCTACACAAGAAGTGAAACTTCTCCTCTGTCCGCCCTGTTAGAATGCAGCAGTAACCTTCAATACGTTTCGTCTGCCAAAGGAGAGTTCAGCATGCGTGTGAATATTGCATCAGGTCGGGATCAAGCCATGGACCACATGGAACGCGGTTTGGCGATCGCCGTTCCTGGGCCCGCGCCCTTTCCTTACGTCCTTGTTGCCTTCTCGGCCGCCACTGTCAATCAGGTAAAGGGACGACCGGCTGACCAACCGGCCGTGTTGATCCTTGCCGATCTGGACAGCGTGTCTGCTTATCTTTCTCTTGACGAAGAGACGCTGTCCTACGCGCGGTGGCTCACCTCCACTAAGTGGATACATCTTCTTCTGCCGGTGAAAGAAGACCTTCCGCAGTGGGCAAAAGGTGCTGTCTCGAAGGGACTTCTCGCCGTGAGTATGGCCTGGCATCCTGAGTTGTGCGATCTGCTGAGTCGGAGAGGCTATCTTTTCGCCACCAGCGCCAACATGACAGGCGATGCGCCGGTAGGTTCGGGAGCGGAGGTAGACGAGCTATTTCAATCCCGGGTGCTCGTTGTAGACAGCGATGCCAAGCGCGATCAGACCCGTGCCGTTTCAGGCATGATCGCTCAGGTGACCAACGGGCTAGTTACAGAGTTAGTGCGTCCGGGATTTCAAAACGAGGAGGCCGGCATCTCTGCAGAGGACTACATCGCCCAACTTCCATCTTTGTGGCGGAATCAGGCAAGTCTTCAAGGAATGTGACGTCGCGTGACGGGAAGTGAAACCGACCCGTAGAGCGGTCGGTCCGGTGTGGTCTATGTTGTGGAACTACCTATAATTCAGTTTGGCAAACGAGCACGATCCTAGCGGCAAGAACGGCGAAAGCCTGCCCATTCCTGCCAGTGCTACCGAGAGGCCCTGAACAACATAAGACCGCTTCCAAGAAGCATGGTTCCCAGCCAGTCTTTCCTAGCGGCATAGTTCCCCTTGCAGAATTGATCTGCCACAGCAAGGCCGTGAAAATGACGGGGTGATGCCCACCGATCAGCATTACTTCTAAATGCTGCCCGTTGAACAGAACGCCGGGGCCGGGGCACAAACAAGGGAAGCGGTGACGAGGGTGCGCCCGGGGGGAGGGAACGCATGGTGGAAATTCCTTTGGAGTTTAGCGCCCAAGACGGTGGCGGTGGTGAATGACTGGAGCTTGTTTGGGCGCGATGGCAATGGAAGGAGCTTGTTTTGCTGCTAAACTGCAAGGGAGATGGCAGGTTTGAATAGCTCCGGGAGTGCGATGGTCGGATCTACTGCATCCGCCTGGGCTAATGTATTCGAGGTGGTAAATGCTTGCTTCCCGCCCTGTGCGGCAGAGGGAAACGGCTTGGATGTTTCTGGAATGATCCGTCCTGACTAACAAGAACTCTGTCCGGAGCACCCGTTCCTGAGGCTGTCAACGGCATAGCCTTACTCTAGGTGCTTCGTTTCTTTTTTTGGTTAGTCGCACGTTCTCGCCCTTGTCGAGACGCACTTCCAGACGTCGATCCGGTACCTCGAAGGTCGTGAATCGTGAACGGCCGGATGGGAAAGTGGGTGCCTTCCAAGGCTTTTCGAAGCGTTTGAAGCAAAGGGTCGCGTCCAGTTGCCTCGTCCTGGAAGAACCGGTTCGGAGTCGTTAGCGAGTTGTCTCAGTTCCTTAAAATGGCTCCGAGGGTTGTCTACAGCTGCCAATCCTTGACCACGTGGCCAGTGTCTATCACGGTCGACAAGAACGTCCTCGGCTAGCTTCGGATCGGAATGGAAGCAATTGGACCTTACAGGCCAGTTTTCACTGCTTGTTGCCCCCTTGCTTGGACCAATGGGGATGCCTGGAGAGCCGTTCTTACTTGCCGATGCA
>CAXTQE010000023.1:0-36659 GCA_964246225.1 uncultured Acidobacteriaceae bacterium
TAAAATCTTCTCTTTTTCTTCGCAGGTTACGGAAGATATTACATGGTAACCGAATAGGTCAGGCAGCCAGCGAAACGCTCTGTGGTGTAAAGCAGAGGGCCTGCTTCCAAGCAGATGACAAGAATGTCATCTACAAGTCACGGCCTCGTCAGCAACCGCTTGCAATACTTCTTTCGTGGGACTGTCCGAACGTACGAGTCTGCAGGTCCACCCCGTTCCGTGTACCTTAGCTCCTCCCTCCTTGTACATATGGCGACACAAACCGCCGTCACCGAAGTCGCCGGCCCCAGCAGACGACCATCTTTCCTTCTTCGCCCTCGGCCGAAGGTTCACTCTGCCCAGCAAGCCGTCTGGCGATTCTATTTCGCGTCACTAACAGTCCTGAGGGATGACCGATGTTCAGCAAAACGTCTCAAAATCTGATTCGCAAGCACACGCCCTTTCATCGCTCGCTTCAGCTCGCCGGCCTTCTAACTGGGCTAAGCGCCGCAGCGTTTGCGCAGTCGGTTCCGTTTCCGACCTATCAGCCGGGTCTGAACAGGAACGCGACAAGCGGCCCAGGCTACCCCTCCACGCTTCCCGCGCCGTGGGTCGTCAGCAGCGGCCAGATTATTACACCGGTGGGAACGCCGGTCTATCTCGGCACGAATACGCGAGCCAAGGCCATCGCGCTCAACCCGACGGGCAATCATACTGCCGCCGTTCTGCAGATGGGCGCTCCCCAGGCCGTCACTATCTTCAACACGCAAACCGGTGCCGTGCTGCAGACCTACTCAGCAAATGCGGGCAAGGACAAGGATGGTAGCAGCACCGGCATCACGTACTCACCCAATGGCAAATACCTTCTGTTTAGCCAGGACGGCGGTTCCGGCGCGGGCAGCTTTGTCGGCATTGCCAGCGTGGGTCCCACGGGTTTGCTGTCAGACTACGCCCATGTCAGCGTTCCACTCGCGGTGAACTCGGCGCAGGTTCTGACAACGGTCACCTGCTTCCCGAACTCGCCTGCAGGAACAACGGGCAGCGCTGCCATTCCTTGCGGTCAGACGGTCTCGCTGACCGGAGATGGTGCAAACACTTCCTATCCGACTGGAATTGCGGTCACGCCGGATAACACAGCGGCCTACGCGGTGCTTGACAACAATGACACCCTCACCAAGATCGATCTGACCGCAGCGACGCCGATCCAAGGGGCACAGCTGCGCGTCGGCAACGTGCCACATAGTGTGGTGATCTCGGCCGATGGCAAGACCGCCTACGTGTCGAATGAGGCTGGACGCATTGCTGTCGCAAGCGACTTCCAGGGCTACTCGAACGGCACACCGGTGGTCGCTACATACCCGATCGGCTCTACGGCCAGCGGCACGGTCTCGGTCGTCGACCTACCCTCGTTCACCGTTACCGCCACCATCTCAACCGGCCTGCATCCGACCGGCATGGCGCTCTGGGGCACGATGCTGCTGGTCGCCAACACCTATGACGACACCCTCTCGGTGATCGATACGGGCAACAACCAGGTGGTGCAGACCTTGAGCCTTGGCCTGCCGATCGGCATCGCCGGGCAAGGTGCCGCGTATGGTGCGGGACCTAACTCAATCGCGGTCGACCAGGCACGGAATATCGCTTACGTCGCGCTTTATAACGCGAACGCGATCGGCGTTGTCAACCTCAGCGGCGGCGGTTCGACGCCGTTGATGGGCATGATTCCCGTCGGCTATGCGCCAAGCTCGGTCGTGCTCGACGCCGCTGACAATGCGCTGCTGGTCGCGAATGACAAGGGGATCGGCACCACCGGCTTCGGCATCGCACCGTCTCCGACGAAGACCGCCGAGAACTCCTACGCAACCGCGCACGGCGTGAACTCCTTCAACACGCACCAGGACCTGGGAACCGCCAGCATCGTTCCCATACCTACCACCAGCACGCTGGGCGTTCTGACACAGCAGGTCTTTCAAAACAACCACTGGGATCTGGCGGCTAATATCTTCTCGGCCTCTGGCGGCAGCCCAAGTACGTCGCCGCTCGCCATTCCGGCACGCATCGGTGATCCGTCGAAGATCAAGCATGTCTTCGTGATCATCCGTGAGAACCGCACCTACGACCAGATCCTTGGCGATGTCTCCGGCGGCAACGGCGCGGCCAACCTGGCTGTCTTTGGCGACAATCCTACCTTCGGCCAGGTCACACCCAACGCTCATGCCCTGGTCCAACGCTTCCCGCTCTTCGACAACTTCTATGACCCAAGCCGGCAATCTGCGGACGGACATAACTGGATCGTTCAGGCCTTTGCACCCTACTCGGACGACATCCAATCGCCGGACTGGCTGCGCGACTATCCCTCCAACGGTGGCGACACGATCGCCTACCAGAAGGTGGGTCACCTCTGGGATGTAGCCGTTAAGCAGGGCGTGAGCTTCAAGAACTTCGGAGAGTACATCGAGTACAACACCTTCCTGACGCCCACCAACTCGACCACAGAGCCCAAGTGGATCGACTTCTACAACGACACCCTGGCATACGAAGGTGGCGCAGAGAAGCAGCTCTATAACTTCAACACGGTCGCCTCGCACTCCGCGCTTCCAAACCTGCTCAACAATACCGTCCAGAACTATCCGCAGTTCGACCTCGGCATCCCGGACCAGTTCCGCTTCGACGTCTGGCAGCAGACTTTCAATGCGGACGTAGCTGGAGGTTCGGTTCCTCAGCTTGAGTTCATGTGGATCAGCTCTGACCACACCGGAGGCCCGCCAACGGCGCTGGCGATGCAGGCCGACAACGACCTGGCACTCGGTCGCTTTGTCGATGCCATCAGCCATAGCTCGATCTGGAGCTCATCGGCCATCTTCGTCGAAGAAGACGACGCGCAGGACGGCGTCGACCACGTCGATGGACACCGCAGCCCGGGTTACATCATCAGCCCCTACGTGCAGCAGCAGGTCAATGCGAACGGCTCCGGCGCGGGCGTGACGGAGGACAGTATCTTCTACACGCAGGTCAACATGACGCGCACGATTGAGCAGATTCTTGGGCTACCTCCTATGAATCAGTTCGACCTGACCGCGTCCCCGATGACCGAGATCTTCACCGACAATCCGCCCGCAGCTAACTTCAACCCGTGGACGCATGTGGCTAACGGAATTCCCTTGAACCAGGGAGTGACACAGACAGCGACGCAGACGATCCCGCTCTCTAAGTTCAGCGGCAAACCAACCGTCACCTCCGCAGTCCGGGGCCTCTCTGGCACTCCGACGCAGTCTCTTATGGCAAAGGCAAACATTGCTCCGAGCCCCACGGAGAGCGCTGCTGTGAAGGCACTGCGAGCCGGCTGGATGAAGAAGAAGACACAGATCTTCGCGGGCAAACAGCACATCCCGGACTCTGAAGATCCATCGACTGTGAACCACCTGAACTGGTACGAAGCGACGAACTTCAAGGTCCCGTATCCCGGCGAGAAGAAGGTTCGTGCTGCAAGTGAATTCAGGAAAGGCGCCCCCGCAGCGGATGTGGACGACTAATATTTTCGTGGTGAATTAAATTCACCCTCACCCGTTACTTTTAGGGTGAGGGCTTTCTTTTTTATGTCAGCGATTTAGTCCAGAGATAGTTATGAGATTGGCTCAAGCGCTCTTTGAACCGGCATAGAAAGCGTAACCTGTGTTCCTACACCGGGCTTGCTCGTGATGTCTACGGTGCCGCGGTGAAGTTGCACAATCCCTTGCACAATCGACAGGCCGAGACCGGTTCCTCCTGAAGCTCGCGATCGTGATGGATCGACGCGGAAGAAACGGTCAAACACTCGCGGAAGTGCTTCAGCGGGTATGCCGGTTCCCGTGTCGGAAACTTCGATCAGCACGTTCGCGGCGTCCGCGTGGAGCCGAATTGCCACGGTGCCTCCTTCAGGAGTATGCGCAACAGCATTTGAGACCAGATTACCAACGGCCCGTTGAATCAAGGTGCGATCGAGTTCGGCGATGAGTGGCTCCCCTTCCCTCGCGCTGGTCAGGATCACGCCGGCGTCCGCGGCGGAGGCGTCGTAATACTCGCGTACCCCATCCAGCAGCTCAGCTACGTCGACGGCCTCCAGCCGTAGGTGAGTCAGGGGATTCTCGGTCCGTGCCAGAAAAAGAAGGTTGCCGATCAGATCGGACAAGCGCACCGCCTCTTCCAGGGACGACTCCAGGGCGTCGCGATACTCGTCAATCGTGCGCGCTCGGGCCAGCGCAACCTCCGCTTCGCCGCGAATATTATTCACGGGCGTGCGTAGATCGTGTGCGATATCGGCGGAAAAACGCGAGATGCGCTCAAAGGAATCTTCAAGCCCGTCGAGCATCGTGTTGAAGGTCAGTGCGAGCGATGCCAGTTCAGCGGGATACCCTTCCGCTTTGATCCGCTCTCCGAGATGGCTCGAGGTAATGTGGCGCGCCGTGGTCGCAATCTCCTGCACTGGGCGTATGCCTTGCCTCGCGATCTGATAGCCGATAAGCGGAAAAAGGACAAGCATACCCGCGGAGGTGATCCAGGACCAGAAGCGAAATCGCCGCAACAGGTCCTGCTTTTGCGACACATCCACGGCAACCTGGATCGTAGTGGGAGGATCTCCTACCTCTCCTGAAGGCACGGTCGCTTCCATGACTCGGAAGGACTTACCGTTGATCCCGGTCAGCGGGAGGACCGCTCCTTTGTGAGCAGCCAACAGACCGGTGAGCTTAGGTAAATTCAACTGCTCAGCCATGCCCGGGGTCAACATCCGCGGCCTTCCCGACGGATCCAAAAGGCAGATGTAGAACTGCTCATAGCGCCTGGAGGCAGACTCGAGCTCAACCTCTTCATGTAACCCGTCTGTGTCGTCCGGACGCTCGCGCAGCAGGGTGCGCACCACGTTTACCTTGTCTTTGAGGAACAGCTCGCTGCTCTTATTCAGCTCCGAGACCAGCACCAGGTAAAGACTTAGGGTAGCCAGCAGGACCAGCAGCAGTCCGGCGGCGGCATAGGCTGCAGTCAAGCGGAACGCAAGCGTATGCCAGACATGGGAGACGCCGCATTGGAGCTTACTCGGCTTCAAAAACATAGCCCGAGCCCCGCACCGTGTGGATCAGCTTGGAAGCGAAAGGATCATCGACTTTGCTGCGCAGCCGCCTCACACTGACGTCGACGACGTTGGTCTCACTGTCGAAGTTCATGTCCCACACTGCCTCGGCGATCACGGTCCGGGACAGCACTTCTCCGGCGCGACGCGCCAACAGCGAGAGCAGAAGAAACTCCTTCGTCGTCAGTTCAAGCCGCTGTCCCGCACGCGTAGCGCGTTGGCGAAGAAGATCGATCTCAAGATCAGCCATGCGCACGACGTTTTGCGGACGTGCTGGAAGACGTCGCAGGCGGGAGCGTACGCGCGCCAGCAGCTCCGAAAATGCGAATGGCTTAACGAGGTAGTCGTCTGCTCCAAGCTCAAAGCCGCGCACACGTTCATGGACGCTGTCGCGGGCGGTCAAAACAAGAACCTGTGTCGTCTTGCCCGCCTCTCGCAGGCCGGTCAAAACCTCCCAGCCGTCGAGCCCCGGAAGCATAATGTCTAGGATGATCAGGTCGAAGGCTACCTCCTTCGCGAGTTCAAATCCATCCAGCCCGTTATGCGCCACGTCCACAACAAAGCCTGCCTCGCCGAGTCCCTTCTTCAGAAACTTGGCCGTCTTCACCTCGTCCTCGATCACTAAAAGTCTCATACCTGGCACCTCCCTAGAGTCGTGCTTAGAAGTCAAGCCGCAAGGCAAACTGGATCTCGCGAGGAGTTCCTGAGCCGACTGGCGTGATGGGCGAAACGATTGCTGTATTCAGGTTGACCGTGTTGATGATGCTTCCAAAGCCGCTCGTATTCGCCGGATTGAAGGTGGCCTGTGGCTGACCCAGCTGCGGATGATTGAAGACGTTGTAGAACTCCGAGCGAAGCTCTACGCGAATACGCTCGCCAACAGGAATGGTCTTGGCTACACCACTGTCGACCTGCCACGTGCCCGGCCCGGCAAGAAGGTCACGGGGTGCGTTGCCGAATGTGCCGGCAGCGGGCGCAGCAAAGGCCGCAGGGTTGATCCAGTGCGCGATGGTTCGGCCACCCGCCGGCATCAGCGAAACACCTGGAACCAGGTTGGGCCGCAGTGTTCCGGAGTTGCCATAAGGCGAGATGGCGCTGCTGGGCAAGAGAACGTTGACCGGAAACCCCGTGCGGGCGAGCGCCGTCGACGTCAGCTGCCAATGGCTCGCGATCGCGCCGAGGACGCCATTGCGGAGGAGTTCCTGTCCCGGGCCGAAGGGGAGTTCATAGACGGCGTTGCCGTTGATGACGTGGCGCGCATCCCAAGTGCCACTGGCCCACTCGCAAGTGAGGCACGTGGGGTTCTGAGCCGAAATCTCATCGCCATCGCCGCTTCCGTTCGAGCCGTTGTCGATCTCATGCGTATACGCATAGTTGGCCGCTACCAGCAGCCCGTGCGTAAACGGCCGCCGCACCGACACGACCAGCCCGTTGTAGGAACTCGCTCCGACAGACCCTCGCCAGCCGATCGCAGGAGCAAAGCCCGGGTATTGCGCCACGCTGGTTGCCGGGTTCAGCAGGTTGACGACATTCGTGTCTAACAGATGCACGCCGTGGCTGCCCAGGTAAGAGAATGTAGTAACAAAGTTTGCAGGTAGCTCCTGCTGCACAGAGAGCGTCCACTGCTCGGTGTAGGAGTCCTTGCGGTCTCGTTGCTCAGCATTGGGAGACAAGGTTCCACTGCCAGTGAAGTAGGGGGTCACCGGATACGTCACGTTGGTCAGCGAGTAGGAGGGAACTTCATTCTTCGCGGGCAGGTTTTGATCATCCAGCTGGCCGTCCTCGTGGTACATGCCGAAGCCCGCGCGCACAATCGTTCGCGCTCTGCCAGGAGCCGACCAGGCGACGCCTACCCGAGGGTCAAAGTCGCCGTAGTTCTGCTGGCCGAAGCTGGCCCCTATGCCGCAGTAGCCTTGAGCTCCGCAGGTGCCGAAATCAAAGGGATTGGCCTTCCCGTGCGCCTCATGAAAGAGATCAAAAACGGTGTAGCGCACGCCAAGGTTCAAGGTAAGCTGGCGTGTTGCCTTGTACTCATCCTGCGTGTAGCCGATGAACCAGGTCTTCCGCAGATCATTGACCGGCAACGCTCCCGTGAGGGAAGCCTTGCGGACCTGGTTAGCCGCCAGTGCCTGCAGCGAGGCAAACGTTACGGTTCCATGCGCCCCGTAGTGCTGGTTCAGCTGGATCTCGCGGATCTCCACCCCCGCTCTTACGTTATGCCGGCCATGCAGCCAGGAGAGATTGTCGATCTCAGAGAACGTGTTTCCAACGTAGATGCTGTTGTAGTTATAGTTCTCCACGCCGAACCCTGGCCCAGGAGCCGAAGAGATCGCGATTTGATAAACCGAGCCGGTGTCACTGGAGTTGAAGGTGTTCGACGAGGAACGGTTGAAGCCAAATTTCAACTCATTTGTCAGGGAGGGACTGAAGACATGCAGATACTCGAGCACTCCGTTGATCGGCGTCGTCACTCTTTGTTGCAAGTCCGTCGCGGAGGCCGAGACTGGCTGTGAATCGAAAGAGCGATCGTAGTTGAAGCGCAGAAAACCCGTATCGCGGGGAGAGAAGTGTTGATCGACTCTCAGCATCGCTGCGTTCTCGTTGACAATCTGCGTGCACGCACAAGTTAGGAGGAGGTAGCTCGCGTAGTTCGGATCATTTGGATCGCTCTGAGGCGTAAAGGGAGTCGCAATCGTCTTCGGACCCGCGCCGGGATAGGCGTTCACAATGGCATAGACCGGCGACGTAACTGGAATGCTTGCTTTGAAGGCGGCGCTCGGCACAACGCCGCTCGTCGGATAGCCCCACACCTGCCGGTACGCCTCGGAGTCGAGATAAAAGTAAGTCTTATCGCGCACAATAGGACCGCCGAGCGACCCGCCAAACTGGTTCAGCCGAAGCGCCTGTTGCTTCTGACCATTTGACGCCCACAGAGGCAACGGTGCGTCGAAGCGGTTGTTCCGAAGATACTCAAACAGGCGGCCGTGAAGTTGATTTGTTCCTGCGGGCGAGACCACGGCTAACTGCGCGCCGCCCGTCGCACCCTCTTCGGCGGTGGCCAACAACGTATCCACACGGAACTCCGAGATGGCATCCAGCGGAATAGACAGCCGGGCCCACGGGCGCTGCGTCTGGTTCACGACACTGGTCGCGTCGATACCGTCGTAAGTGAAATTGCTGTCGTCGAGCCCGCGCCCGGCAAACCGAACCGACCGTTGATTGCTGCCTCCGGTATCGATCGCGCCCGGGATGTAGGCCGTCAGTGCGGCCCAGTTGCGGCCGTTCAGCGGAAGCTCGTCCGCCTGCTTCCTTTCGATCAGCCCGGTCACGGTCGCCGTGTTGCCGTCCAGGAGTTCAGAGCCGGCCGAGACCTCCATGTGCTCCTCGCCTCCGGACACTCGCAACGTCGCGTTCAGCGTGCGCGTCGTCCCAACGACCTGCCGGACCTCAGAGAAGGTCAGTGCCGCAAAGCCGGCATGATCGACGGTGATGGTATAGGCCCCGACGGGAAGCGCCGCGAGCTCGTAGCGCCCTTCGGCATCTGACAATCCCTCTCGCCGCAGCCCGGTAGAGGTCTCAACGGCAGAGATGTGCGCTTGCCCCAGCAGACGGCCCGAGGGGTCGGTCACCGTGCCCGTAATAGCACTACGGTCGATCTGCGCCTGAGCCGGGAACGCCCACAGAAGCGTAGTAATCGTAGTTGTAGTCCACACCAGGCGACAGAGACAAGAACGAGCAATCTGCATTTTAGCCTCGGAAAAGACAAAGCAACTGGTGCTAGAAGAAGCTGGACAGGCTACCCAGCCTCAGGGCACATGGGTTCCTGCAACAACATGACCGCTCGCAGAAGAACATGACAGAGGTGTAATCTTTTTTTCCTCTACCCGTAATCTTCTCTTTCCCCGTATCTAATATGAGTTTCCTTACTGCTTGATTAATTCTCGAATAGCTCGTCGTAAGCTGCTGCTCTCACTTATTTTGCGGATGATTTAACACTCCTTACCAATTGACGTGGTAACGTCGTGCATAAGTCGAACTCGGGAGTTTTCAATGCGCCTAACCTCTTATTTCGCAGCTCTGGTCCTAGCTTCGGCAAGCCTCGCTGCTCGTGGTGACACCTTCAACTTCAGCTTCGGCAACTCTTCCACTCCGTATGCTGGATCCGGCTACTTGACTACCGGAACGCTGCTGGCTCCAGGGGAGTATTCGATTGCAAGCATCACTGGAACCGCTTCCGTAAGCACCAGCAGTCCACTGCTGGCGATGACGCTCTTAGCTCCAGGCGTCTTCCCGACCATTCAAAACGGCGACACCTTTCCCGCGAACGACAACACTCTCTTCGTGACAAACGGCATCGGCAGCCTGGATGGAGATGGTCTCTCAATGGTCCTGACCGACGGAGAGCAGATCAATCTTTACAACCCTCAAGGCTCCGCGTACGACGCTCTCTTCCTTTCAACAAGCGGAAACGAACTATTCGCGAATGTTCCCATTGCAATCGCAGTAAGTCCTGAACCCTCCAGCTTTGCTTTGCTGAGCACAGGTCTTCTTGGTGTCGCTGGTCTCTTGAAACGTCGTCTAAAGTAGATTCTGCTGAACTAACCTATACCTTTTCGCCCGCCCGGCATAGGACCGTCCGCGTGGGCTGAAGGTTATGGTTTATTGCGGGATATTGATGGTTTAACGGCCACATCCTACTCGATCATCGAAGCTGTTGCGGCATAATCCCGATCAGTTGCTTTGACTGAGGATGGTCGCTCGTGCCGCAATTTAGCCATCTACTGTCGATTGTTTCCCTTCTGAGCTGAAGTCAGACCAAACTGCTTGCCAATAAGTTGATCGAGCGTACGTTGCGGGAGCAGTCTGGGTAGCGTCCAATTGCTGAACTTCTGCCGCATGACGGTGTAGACGGTGTTAAGTTTGCGAACTTCTGCGTCGGCCTGCTTACGCGCTGTGTCGAACACCTTGAAGCCTCGTTTTACAAAAACACTTGCGATTTCAAACCGATTCCAGTGGACACTCCTGTGACTACGACCGTCTTTGCCGACATGCGTTTTCCTTGCTTCACATTCACTTAGAGCGGATAAGACCATCACGGCTTGCAAACCGAAGCTGCGCTACTACGTCATAGCTCGTAAGTTCCGAGACTGGACGCTGCCGCGTCTGCTGCCCACGCGCATGATCGACTACATCTTTACGAGGATGCTGGGTCTGGTACGGCCCAAGCGGAGAGCATGATTCAAGGTGTCTAGATCGAGCAGGACTGAGCTATCTAACGCTAGACGCTTCTAACGCCCTCAGCCTCTGCCGGCCAAACTTTCATTGCCAAACGACCGACCTCCAGCAACTGCTGTCTGGAGGCACCCGTTCGCTCCTGAATGGACATGCCCTGCAAGGTCGTCATGAAAAACTGAGCCAGTGCAGCAGCATTGGTGGCAGCAGGAAGCTCACCGTTTCCGACCGCGGCTTTTAAACGTTTTACGAAGCGCTCCAGAGAGCGTCCCCTACGCTGGTTCATCCTTCCCCGAAGAGACTCTATGTCCGGAGAACAGGTTGGCAGTGCCAGCGCCAGCATGCATCCCTTGGGCTGGTTAGGCCTGGTAAGTTCCAGAGCCGCCACTTCGAACAAGGTTTCAAAGGCCTGCCGTGCGGTGCCCTTCCCTTCCATGGAGGACGCGGTGTACTGACCGCGGTGGCGCTGATAGTGATCCAGGGCAGCAAGGAAGAGCGCTTCGACAGTGAGCAGGCGCTGGAGCGGGCCATGCTTTCCTTCTGGGAACATGGCTATGAAGGCACCGGGATGGATGATCTGGCGACTGCCATGGGCATCGGCGTGTCCAGCTTGTACGCCACCTTTGGGGCTAAGGAAAAGCACTTCGACCGGATCTGGTCGATCGTGTCACTAAAACGCTACTTGCAGATGATCCAGTTGTCCACGGTGCCATGTGGGACATGATCTCCGCATTCGAAATCGTCCACCAGCTCAAACAAATCAAAGCACCCACCCTAATCGTCACAGGCGAACTCGATCCCAGCTCGCCTCCGTCATCAGCCGAACTTCTGCACAACAATATCGCTGACTCGATACTGCATATCGCTGCCCTGCTCGGCATGATGCGGCCAATCTACTTGGCTTTGGTATTACCTCGAATGCCATCGCTCCTGCCCTCGTCGAAAGTGACATGGTTGCCGGCCTGCCGACACCGCCCCTCGACCACATGCCGCTCAACAGACTGGGCCGCCCTTCCGAGGTCGGCGACGTGGTCAAGCTCCTTGTCGCCTGCGAGTATCTGAACGGTCAGACGATCCACCTAAATGCCGGGCGGTTCATGACGTAACGCAAGCCTACTTACCACTTGGCCTACGCGATGAAACTCGGCAGGCCCCGATTTCTCAAACATCTCCTAAGCCCATATTCTCGAACTTTGATTGGCGACGCTCTCTGTCCTGTGTCTACTAGGAGACGGCAGTAGAGACTCCAAACTGAACGTTTGGGAAATCCGATTCGGACTAGCACATACTTTGTAATTCCTTCGCAAGTCTGTTACGGAGGGATCGACCGCAACCTCCGTTTCATCTCGGTTCCGTTACGTCTTCATCGATTGCTCAGCATAGATGACCACTAGCACCAATGGCAGAACCAACCGTCGTTGAGCTCGGTGGCGGGTGAGCAAGGGTCGCGTGGAGCGTACCTGGCGTCGCGAGGGGCTTCATATTCCGCAGATGGTATCGTTACATCAAAAGACTTTATAGACGACCCGCTGATATCAACGGACTCAGCTTTATCGAATCGGCTTTCTCAAATCGTTATGCCCGTTATCGGGCAGAAGACAATATCTGCACTCCCTTATAACAGTGGTGTCGAACGGTCAGACGTGTCAGTCTTTGACGGCACGATGCGGAATGTGTCAAGATTTTGTGCAAACCCAGAAGTTAATCAAGAGGCGCTTATGACACCTAAACTCGCGCGACGCCTGACGCCACTTACATGGAGTTGCACTATAAGGTTTTGTGTCATATGTTTAATCTTTTTAGGAACGATCTCCGACACATGGACCCAGGCACAGCAATCCAGTACTGGCAATGATGCTTCATCTGCAAACGACCCAAGTGCTCCTCTTACGCAGGTACAGCTACAGAATTGGTATCACCCCACGTATGAGGGCACGACCGGTCAGGGAAATGAGTTTCTCCTACGTCCCATTGTTCCGGTTGGAGCAAGAGGTGCTCTCCCATCTTCTCTGGCGCGGTTAGAGCTTACGGTCATGAGTACACCAGACGGAAGAACGGGAGTAGGAGACGTTCAGTTTATCGACTTCTTGTTTCCTGGCTATCATGAAGGAGGAAAGATCAAGCTTGGGATTGGCCCTGTGATTGTGGCACCATCTGCTACAAACCGGTATGCGGGTCAGGGTCAATGGCAGATGGGACCTGCCGCAATAGCTATTTACACAAAGATTCCAAAGCTTATCCTGGGAGTGATAGAAGACAATCCGATCTCTGTCGGTGGTGAACATTCACGCCCAGGTCTTAATGCAATGACTTTGGAGCCGTTGGTTGTGAAGGAGTTACCTCGAAACTACTTTTTTCGGTTTGATCCGTATTGGGTATTCAACTGGGAGCAACACGGTTCAGCAACCATCCCACTGAACCTAGCATTTGGCAGGTTGATTAAGATTCATGGTCAGGCAATTAACGCGTATATTCAACCTGAGTTCCTTGCACGGCGTCCTCCGTACCCCGGCAATGATCCACCAAAATTTACACTTCGTATAGCAGTTCACTTGCTATATCCAAAGAAGTCTTAGGGTTTTCACACTGCGTTGAAGTGGTCTGTCCACTGCTTCTAAGAATATGGAACACACATCTATTGCTTTTCAGAGGAGGAACACTTTGGAACCAAACGCAACTGCCATCGACTCCATGATCTACCGTGACATGTTCAGCACGGACGCCATGCGCCAGGTATGGTCGGACCAAACCCGGATTCAGCGTTATCTCGATGTTGAGAAAGCGCTCTCAGTCAGTCAAGGCAAACTCGGCGTCATTCCTCAAGAGGCTGTCGATGAAATCGCGAAGCATTGCGATGTCAATCAGATGGATTTTGGCAAGCTGAAGTCTGTTACCGAGCACGTCGGTTATCCCGTTCTGCCTGTTGTAGAGCAGCTGACCGCTCTATGCAAAGATAGTCTTGGCCAGTGGTGTCATTGGGGCGCGACCACGCAGGACATCACCGATACCGCGACAGTGTTGCAGATGCAGTCAGGACTTGTGCTGGTGGACAACGATCTTAAAGCCATCATGGAAGCTCTTGCCAGTCTTGCCAAGAAGTACCGGGATACGCCGATGGTAGGCCGCAGTAATATTCAGCAAGCTATTCCGATGACATTTGGTTATAAGGTGGCCGTGTGGCTGGCCGGCCTGCAACGGCAGGCGCAACGCCTGGAAGAGATGAAGCCACGCGTGCTGATGGGCGAATTCGGTGGAGCTGTAGGGACCCTTGCTTCGCTTGGTGACAAAGGACTACCTGTGCAGGAAGGCATGATGAAGGAACTTGGCCTGGCCCAGCCGCCCATCGCATGGCATACGGTACGGGACACGATTGCGGAGGTGGGCTGCTTCCTCGGCTTGCTTTGCGGTCTACTCGATAAGATCGCAACCGACGTCAAGATCATGATGATGACCGAACTGAATGAGGTGCAGGAGCCGGATGGCGGAGGAGGCCGCGGTGCATCAAGCACAATGCCGCAGAAGCGCAATCCGATCTCGTGCGCCTACATCACGGCCTGCAGCAGCGTTGTCCGCCAACACGCGGCTGCGCTCCTCAATGCAATGAATGCCGACTTTGAACGAGCCACGGGCACATGGGAGATAGAGTGGCTGGTGCTTCCTGAGATCTTTTGCTACGCGGCAGGTGCGCTTGCGCAAGCCAAGTACATGCTGAGCGGCTTGATCGTACACCCGGACAACATGATGAAGGATGTAAAACTGACTGAGGGGTTGGTCAACACTGAAGCCGTCATGATGGCTCTGGGACCGAAGATGGGCCGCGGGAAGGCACACGATAAAATCTCCACGATCTGCATCGCTGTGTCGCAAGGCAAGGGCAAGCTGATTGACCTGCTCAGCGCGGAACCGGAGATCAGCAAAATCTTCGACCGTCAAGCAATTGAAGATCTGCTCGATCCAACCAAATATTTGGGCAACTCGGGTGCGATGGTAGATCACGTCCTTAGCTTGACAAAGTAGAGGTTAGCGATCGAGATTACTTTGCCACGGAACTCCAGCTCGTCATAACGACGTTAAGACGTGGCCAATGACGCGGGTGGAGTTCCGTGTGAGACTATCGACTCGGGTTTACGTAGTGCGTCCTAAGCCGGACCACGATTACCCGAGTGGTCCTATCGTTTTAATACCGAAAGGAGGATCCAGATGAGTACAAGCGCAATGAATGAAGCTCAACCTAAAGGACCCGCAGAGTCGCAGAAGATTGTGTCTACGGACATCGTTGTGTTGGTTTCAGGCGGCTTCCGATCCAGCTATGAAGCTCTGATTCCCGCCTTCGAAAGATCCAGTGGGCACCATTTTGTTATGGAGAAAAGTCCATCCATGGGAAACACCCACGATGCCGTTCAAGAAAGATTGGATCGGGGTGAACCAGCGGATGTTCTCGTGATGGTCGGCTCTGCGTTGCAGCAATTGGAGGAAAAGGGCTATGTTCTTCCTGGATCTAGGGTAGAACTGGCGTTGTCTCCTATCGGATGTGCTGTAAAGACCGGGGGAATTGTGCCGGACATCAACGATGATAATTCCTTTCGCATGGCCCTGCTTGCGGCACATTCCATTGCTTACTCTGACAGTGCAAGCGGCGAATATATTCAATCAAAGCTCTTCAAGAAACTGGGTATTGAAGAACAAATGAAGAGTAAGGCTCACCAAATTCCCGCGACACCCGTCGGCGAATTAATCGCCGAAGGGAAAGCTGACATTGGATTTCAGGAAGTTGCAGAGCTGCTCCCTGTTCCCGGGATCACTTTCGTTGGGAAGATTCCGGCTGATCTGGAATTGCTGACTCCTTTTTCGGCGGGAGTTGCAAATAAGTCTCAACATGTTGAAGTTGCCAGGAAGCTCATCGCGTATCTTGCATCTCCGGATCATGTAAGCGTCATTCAGGAAAAAGGTTTGGAGCCTCTGCCAGCAAGAAGCTAACCGGAGGTCCCTGAAGTGCTTGATCTTGCTCGGCGGAAGTTTGACAGAGCGACACAGTAGGAGCTGTCACAGTTCTCACAACGCGGCAGGGTGCTTGACTGAGGAAAGGTGTTCTCTTGCTGCAGACAATTGTAGGTGCATTACTACCTGTTGTCCTGACACTGGTCTTGGGAGTGGTTGCGGGATGGCGACATGACGAAGATTCCAAGGCAGCCGGTGCACTTAACCGTATGGTTTTGCGCTATGCCTTGCCGCTTGCTTTGTTTGCCGGTACGGTCGGCACACCAAGGGCGACGTTACTTGCCCAAGGCAAACTGGCGCTGATTTTACTCGTTGGAACGGTAGTACCATTCCTCATCGCGTTCGGGATACGTTATTGGAAGAGCCGGGATTTGAGTGCGGCAGCTCTGCAGGGCATGGGTTTTGGATTTCCGTCCATTCCATTCACGGCCATTGCTATTCTTACCCCGCTTGTCGGCAATGCCGCGGTTCTCGTTGTGGCTGTCGGCGGTAGCGTGATTAATATTATGATCGTTCCCGCAACGCTGGTCGCGCTCGCTCTGGCCAAGCGTAGTCAGGGATCAAGTAATAAGTCTCCACAGCCGTCCTCAGGAAAACGTGACCAGGGTTCGCCAGCGGGGTCACAGAATGATCAGAGAGGAGCAAAAGAGGATGCGTCTAGTCAGAGTCTGGCGAAAGTCCTCACGGAGTCGTTACTCTCTCCCATCGTCCTGGCACCCATTATTGCGCTTATCCTTGTGCTCTCAGGTGTTGTGATACCGAAGCTTATTCTGGGTTCTTTTAAGCTGCTCGGCAATACGGTGGGCGGTGTCGCTCTCTTCGCGAGCGGAGTGATTCTGCAGGCGCAGAAACCAACCGTGTCTTGGCCAATCGTCATCTCGACGATCGGCAGAAATCTCCTCATTCCAGGTATTGCCCTGGGCTTACTCACACTCCTTGGCGTAGACCACGAGGTTCGTAAGATTGCGGTTCTTTCCCTCGCTCTTCCAGCGGCGGCTCTGCAGATCACACTGGCGGTTCAGAATAATGTCTATGAGAAGGAGAATGCATCCTTTCTCCTGTATTCGAATCTTTTTTCTGTTTTTACCCTGGCCCTGTTTATCTGGCTTTTGAAGTAACTTAGAAGGGGAGCGGTTGACATGGAACCCTGCCATCCCGGAGTGTTCCATAGAATAGTCCGCCCGCGGGGGCGGAGCATCACAGAAGGACAGAGGGCATCGCTCAGAGGTGAGCCAGTTCTGGAGGACAATGTGACCGAAAAATTTGGGGTTACCCTCGTAGTGCTGATGCTTCTGGCCTCCTCTTCCCTCCTTGCCCAACAGTCGACACCAGCGATAGATCATCCTTGGATACCGCCAGTTAAGTTCCGCGCAGAACAGGGTAAGGTCAGCCGGCAATCTTCGACGGTCATTGATCCTCATCGCATCTATGCTCTCCCGGACTTAATTGATCTGGCTGAAATGCACAGTCCTTCAACGCGCGCGGCATGGGACAACGCGCGAGCTACTGCAGCGCGACTCGGCGAAGCTCGAGGCGATTTATTACCTCAACTCACAGCCGTAGCCCTGGCGAATACATCGCGCGACGGTGTGCTTCTCGGCGATTCCTTCGTTCGCCAAACCATTGGCCTCTACGAACCCATGCTCCAGGTCAGCTATCTAGCGTTCGACTTTGGGGGGCGTTTCGCGCGCATCGACCAAGCCCGCGAGCGGCTTGTGGGTGCTAACCTTAACTTCAACCGCTCCTTGCTCGATCTACTTTTTGAAACTTCACGGCGCTATTATCAGTTGCTCAACGCTCAGGGCCAGCAAGAAGCTGCTCAACTCAACTTCAACAATGCCGAGACAGTACGGAAAGCAGTCGAGGCGCGACTTGCAGTGGGACTGGCCACCTTACCGGATGCTCTTGAAGCGCGTGCCGCCTCAGCACAGGACTACTTTACGCTACAATCCGTGATCGGTGATGTGGATGTACGGCGAGGCGATCTGCTCACCCTGCTTGGCGCTGCTCCTACTGAGGCTCTTCAAGTAAAACCGCTTGGTGATTTACCTACCCCGGATCACTTTGATCTTGATGTGCATACAGCTACCGAGCATAGCCTCCAGTCGCGGCCAGAGCTGGGCGAGCAGATTGCAGCGAGGGACGGTGCGCACGCTGAAATCCGCGCTGCACGTTCAGCATTTCTGCCAACTCTCGATTTTCAGGGACAGGGTGGTGAGGGGCGTCTTTATGGACGGCAGAATCAGCTGAACGACACCTATGCCGGCCCGGTGGAAGAGTGGAACGTCAATCTAAACCTGAGATGGGAGCTCTTTGATGGAGGGCGTCGGAAGAGCCGGCTGGATGAGGCCCATGCAGAGGAAAAACAGGCCGAAGCTCAAATTGAGGAAACGCGCGATCAGATCGAGCAGCAAGTGTGGACTGCCTATATCGGCGTGCGCACGGCCTTTTATCAACGAGACGCTTCGGCCGCGCTTGTAGCCGCGTCCAAGGTGTCATACGAGGCCGCCTTGAAAAGCTACCAATACGGCCTGAGGAATACAGTCGATGTCGTTTCTGCGCAGCGCACGCTAGCCCAGGCTCTCAGCAACGATGTCGCGGCCAGAACCAATCTCCTCACCCAGCTGGCCGGATTTGCGTACCGTACGGGAGACCTACTTCAAGAAGCCTCCAAAAAGGCACATCCTTGAACAAATCCTGTCTACGTTCGCTCAGGGCGCGCGCGCTGCTTCCCATATTTGCGATGTCCTTACTGACAGGCTGCTCGCGTTCGCCATCTTTTAATGTTCTTGGTTCTTACTTCCCGGGTTGGATTCTTTGCATGGTTCTTGCCATCGGCGCAGCTGCAGGGCTTCACGTTTTCCTGAAACACATGCACTGGGAGAGAACGATCCCGGTGTTGCCCTTGTTTTATGTAAGCGTAGCGCTGCTGATTGCCTGCAGCTTGTATCTTCTCGCTTTTGAATAAACGGCGCTTTACCGGAGACTTTCTTGTGAACAGCGAATCTGCGAACGAACAAACGCCGCAACCGGCCAGTGCGAAGCAGATACCTCCAATGCAGGAGGCTAAGCCAGATCCGGACTCGAAGTCGAGGGAGCCTCAAAGGGCGCGTTCGCCCGAGGCCTCTAAGCTTGATTCTGGAACGCAAGGCGAGGTTTCGTCAAAGGAGCCAGGTGCCTCATGGCTCGGCTGGGTTGCTCTTAGCAGCATCGTGGTTCTTGCTCTCCTTGTGACGTTTCTGGCCGTCCTCCGAAGCGTCGTCAATCCTCGCACGGACGATGCCGAGGTCTTCGCCAATTTTATCGGCATGGCTCCCCAGGTAGAAGGACCTATTGTAGAGCTGCCCATCCGCGACAATCAGTATGTCAAAGCTGGCCAGCTACTGCTTATCATCGACGAGCGGCCCTACCGCTATGCTCTGGAACGTGCAATCTCGCAGCAAGCAGCGCTGGAAGGCCAGATCGAGGATCAGAAGCGACATATCCGCTCGCAGGTGAGCGGCGTACACGTTGCCCAGGCAGACGTGTACAGCAGTGCGTATAACCGGGACGCCATGAATGCCACCATCGCCGAAGCGCAAGCGGATGTACTCGACGCTAAGGCCGCCGTACGTCGGGCTGAAGCCGACCGCGATTACGCCGCCGATAATCTGCATCGGCTTGAGCCGCTCCTGGCTCAGCAGTTTGTCACAGCCGACCAGGTGGATCAGGCGCGCACGCTGCTGGAAACGCGCAATCGAGCAGTGCAGCAAGCGGAAGCCCAAGTGGCGCTCCGGCAGGCGCGGGTGCAGACTGATCGTTCGCACCTCGACCAGTCTGAAGCAGACATTGAGCAACGGCAGGCGCAACGGGATCAGGCGGCAAACGGCGTTGAGACGCTGACGCCGCTGACAGGGCAATTAGAAGACCGGGCGGCAGCCATTCGACTTGCGCAATACAACCTGAACAACTGCCGCGTCTATGCTCCGTTCAACGGTTATGTGACTAACCTGACCACAGCTGTGGGCAATTATCTGCATGTCGGAACGCAGGTATTTACCATGATCGATTCCCATACATGGTGGGTCATTGCAAACTTCCGTGAAACACAGCTGCGTCACGTCGTTCCAGGCTCTGCTGCGGATGTCTTCCTGATGGCGCACGAGGGTGTTCCGCTCCATGGAATCGTTGAAAGTATAGGGTATGGTGTCACCCCTGATCCTGGCGTGGTCGGAGTGCTCTCTCCGGGACTGCCTGCCGTGCAGCGCTCCCTGAGTTGGGTGCATCTGGCGTCGCGCTACCCGGTACGAATACGCATTGAAGCGCCACCCGCGGCCCTTGTACGTATTGGTGAAAATGCGGTAGCGGTCGTTCATCCCGCGCAAGCTGCGGCGAAATAGACATGGCAAGCGCCGCGCAACATGGCCGGGCACAGGCTCCGAAGTTGGCTGCTACTGGAATGACGCATGCTCCGCCTGCGTTCACCACTTGGTTGCCAACCTTCCTTCGCGAAGAGCTCCGGCCTTATCCGGGCCGAACTGTGCTCGCACTGCGCTATACCCTCGCTGCCACCATCACCATGTTGCTGATTGTGACGTTTCGCCTGCCGGGCGCGGCGGTCGGCGGCTTCTATTCGCTTTTGGTTCCACGCGATACATTGATCACCACCGTGCGCGGTGGATTGAGTCTTGTTCTCGCGTTTGGCACCGGCCTTGCTTTCGTATTGCTTGGCGCCATCCTCTTCGTGGACTACCCGTTGACTCATTTCCTGTGGGTCGTAGTCAGCTTTTTTATGGCTTTCTACGGCCTCAGCGTACTTTCGAACTACGGCGCCGCATCGGCTTTCGCCATTGTGATCGTTCTTTCGATTCCTCTTTGGGATCAGGCACTGCCCCAGGACGTGCTTGTCGCCGGCAATCTCTTCACCGCGCTCAGTGTAGCTGTGGCCATCGTCTCCACACTTGCCGTCGAGTTTGTGTTTTCCCTGTTCAGTAGCACCAACGAACTTCTCAGTGAATTGGATGAGCGACTCGAAGTTGTGCAGCAACTTTTACGACCACACACTTTGCAGAAGGACCCCCATGCTTCAAAGAGCAAGCTGGATCAATTCGCGATAAAAGGTGTGTCTCGATTACGGCAACTCCTTCTTTCCAGCGGCTTATTCCAGCAGGAGAAGGATCGCTTCAGCGCGGTGATCTCCCACGTGAATCAATTAGTGGATCTGCTTTCGGCCTTTGATGACACAACTCTAAACACAACCGAGGCTGCACGAGTACAGGCCATGGCGGAGCAGGTCATGCTTGTACGGCGGCGCTTGAAAGGCGAAAGCTCAGCTCCCCTGACGCCGCTGCAATTACAGCCGGAAGGATCCCTCTTGGTAGGTACCCTCGAGCAAACAATAAATTTACTCGATGCGGCAGCCGGGGCAGAAGCCACCTACTCTTTAGAACCTGACTACGTTATGCCGACAGCCCCTACGATATTTAAGGCCGATATCTTTTCGAACTCGGACCATCTACGCTTTGCACTCCGCGGTTGTGCGGCTTCGGTACTTTGTTACTTCATCTTTAATGCCGTGTTCTGGCCCGGACTGAGCACTTCCCTGTTCTCCGTCGTGGTTGCCGCCCTTCCCAGCACGGGCGCATCGCGTCAAAGATCCGTCCTCCGCGTCACCGGCGCCTTAGTGGGTGGAGGCGTGCTCGGAATGGGATCGCAGGTGTTTATTCTGCCGCTCCTGGACACCATCACTGGCTTCACCGTCATGTTTGTTGCCGTTACATGGATCGCAGCTTGGTTCCTGACGTCCAGTCCAAGATTGTCTTACTTCGGCGCACAGATGGGGCTGGCCTTCTATCTCATACAGCTGCGCGGACCATCGCCACAGACAAATCTTGCGCTTGCGCGTGACAACCTGATGGGAATCCTATTGGGCCTGCTCATGATGTGGTTTGTATTTGAGAAGCTCGGCTCGAAATCTGCCGTAACAATCATGCGTGATCTCCTAACTAAAAACCTGCAACAGATGGCCGACTTGGCCAAGCCCTGGCGTGACCAGCCAGCCAATCTTGCGAGACTGCGCACAGTCCGCGCAACCATCAGCCAGAATTTCCTTTCCTTCCACGCACAAGCAGATGCTGTCCTCTTTGAAACCGGTCGCAGCCGGCAGCGGAGCCTGGCAGCACGCACGCATCTGCTTCGGTGGGAATCTCAGCTTGTTTCTCTCTTCCTACTTGAAGTTGCCTGGGTGCATTCCAGGCTGCAGGTCTCAACAGAAAAGATTTCACCGGATGTTCTTTTTGCGATCATCCACTTCGATGACGAGATAAGTCAATTGCTGGAGAGTATGAGCGCGCAACTGAGCGGACAAGCTGCTGCTCCAGCTGCTGTCGAAGCCGTGTACACCCGCCTTCACGAGCGATCCCTTTTCGCAGGTGGAGTTGAGCTGCCTCCCTCAGTCCGTGCCCTGCTCGGCATTGGCGCTCGCGTTGCCGAGGTCGGAGTCGGACTCTCTCGAAACGTCACTGAAAACAACTAACTATTCAGATATTAAATACTCGATAAAGATCTCACCATTGCGAGATATGCAAAGCAAATTAGTACCGCGGATGCGTAAACGGAGCAATGCAGTTTTTGAACGAGTGAAAGGCCTTGGAGCGGCAAGTCGAAGAGCTCAGCGGCGAACTCGAACGGGACCTCCTACTCCGTCCATTAGCGTTCGCTGTCGAACCCGCTGAGGGTTATATGTCCGACTACGGCTCACACGGAATGTTCACGCACGATGATATGCGCAATTGATGAAAACGAATCAGTACGGCAAGTATGCCGCATAGCTTGATCCGATTTGCTGTTCTTAACCAGGGTTGGTCGCAACTTTCAAAGTAAGAGGCTGGTGAGCAGTGTTCCCGATTTACAGAGCAGGGGAAAGAATAAATCCGCGTCTCTGAAAGTTCTTGGAATCGTCACTTCAGGTTAATCTCCACCTCTGTACTGTGTGGGCATGCATAGGTTAAATCTGAACTTTTCGCGCCCCGGCATGTGGGCAGGTCTGACGTTTTGGTTCGGCTGCTCAGTGTATACGTTTATGCCGCATGTCCTGGCTCAATCCACTTTTGCTACCATGCAGGGCACGGTGCTGGACGCCTCCGGTGCTGCAATTCCGAGTGCGACCGTGACCATTACCGACGAGGGCACTGGTACGCGCAAGATGCTGACGGCAGGGGCCAGCGGAGAATACCGCGCGTTCGACCTGGACGCCGGAACCTACACGATCACCTTCTCGCATTCCGGATTCGGGGATCAGACATTTCCGCATCAGACCGTACTCGCGAGGCAGGTGCTCCGGCTGGACTCAAGCCTACGCGCAGGGGCCGTCGCCGAAGAAGTAGACGTGACTGCGGGCAATAACGCGTTTTCCGACGTCGCCACCGTATCGCATTCGCTGAACTCGGGCGATATAGACACACTCGCGCTTAATTTCCGCGCCTCCGACCAGACTAGCCCCCTGTACGTCGCCACCCTGACCCCTGGTGTGCAGACGGACGCAAGCGGCAATATCTCGGTCGCCGGCGGCTTGTCGTACTTCACCAGCTACTCCATTGACGGCGTCAGCACATTGAAACCGCGCTCTAACGGACCAAACGCCAATCTGTTCCCATCGGTGGAGGTCATTAGTGAGTTCAAGGTCAACACCGCCAACAACGACGCGGAGTTCGGCCAGCCCTCTGACATTACCGTGACCACCAAGGGTGGCACCAACCAGTTCCACGGCGGAGTGTACGAGTTCAACCAGAACAGTGCGCTCAACGCGGCAAACCCAGTCACCCGCACGCAGGGCCCGCTCGGCGCGAACGACTTCGGAGCATACCTCGGCGGTCCGCTCTCCGTACCGCACCTGTACAACTCCAAAGGAAAGACGTTTTTCTTTGGAGACTATGAAGGTACGCGCCGACCGGAATCCGGGTCCATCGCCATCTATGTACCCTCGACCGCATTTCGCGCCGGTGATTTTTCTTCCCTGTGCACAAGTGGTTTTACCGCCGGCCTTTGCAACACCGCCAGCCAGCAACTTCACCGTCCGTTCAGCGCGGTGCCTTACCTGAATAATCAGGTACCCGTGAACACCTCGTCCGCATCGCTAGAAAGCGCACTGTATCCATTGCCAACCGGGCCGGGCATCGTCAACAATTACAACGCCTCCTACCCGGGGGACTACACGCTCAATAACGGGGACGTGCGCATTGACGAGAACTTCACGGACAAGCAACACCTGTGGGCGCGGTTTGGTGGCAAAAACATTGTTCTCTCGGGCACCGATGGATCCACCACCTACGATCCACAGAACGGCACCTACGTTTCGCCGCAGCGTCTACGCAACCTGGTCGTTTCGTATAGCTGGACGATCACGCCAAGGCTGATCAACGAGGTACGCGGAGGTTACTCGATCGCAGATTTTCTCAATTCATACCCGCTCGCCGTGCAGGGAGCAGCAATCACCTCGGCCGCCGGCATCACGGGTCTGCCCACGCCCCCGCCCTCCGGCGGCGTCCCCGCGCTCAACTTTACCGACGGCTCGTTTGCCACGACCAATTCCGATGGCCGCCCGCACACCACTAAAAATCTGACCTGGAACATCTCCGACCAGGTACAGTTTGCGATTGGCCGTCACGCGCTCAAGGCCGGCTATGACTACCAAAACTACCATTTTCGCGATTATCTCGCCTTTACCGTCGGCGATCAGTTTGGCGATTACTACTTCTCCGGCCAGGTCACCGGAAATGCCTACGCGGATTTCGCCGCCGGCTTCCCGGTTGCCACTGACTACTCGATCGACGGCCCGGATGTACAGCCCTTTTCGCACTATGAAGGATTTTACGCGCAGGACTCCTGGAAGCTGTTGCCCAACCTGACCATCGACTACGGCCTGCGCTATGAGATCCACGCACCCTTCAACGATGCCACCAACCAACTCGCACAATTCCAGCCCGATTACCCGGGTGGACGAGTTGTCGTGCAAGGCCAGGCTGGCCTCAACCAGGTGCTGCCGGTCTTTGCCAAATCCATCGGCTCCACGCCGATTGTGACCAACACTACGGCCGGCCTGCCGATTACCCTGCGTAACACCTACTACGGCGATATCGACCCGCGCTTCGGCTTTACCTGGCAGCCATACCCCAGCGCGAGCAACAAAACTGTGGTCCATGCTGGGGTGGGTGTATACACCGTGCCGGTGCTTGGCTCTGTGCTGTATTCGCTGGCTGGCGTTGCCACCAGCAACTACCTCATCTTTCAGGATTCCTCGACGCAGGTGCTGCAGTTCCCCAATGTCTTTCCGACTGGCGGCGGTGCCGGTGCCGCAGGCAAACCAGACTATCGGCGCGCCAACCAGATCAATTTGAAGGATCCACGCCAAATTCAGTGGAACGGCTCCATCGAGCAAGGCATCGGTTTCGCTTCCATCCTGCGGCTCAGCTACACCGGATCCCACACCACGCAATTGATCCAGAGCCCGGACCTGAACCAGGTGCCCGCGAATACGTTGGGATACCAGGCCTACGTGGCACAAAACGGCCTGCCATTTCCCAACTTCAATGCTGTGCTGACTCGCTCCAATGGTCCTAGCGCCAAATACAATGCGCTAACCGCGGAGGTGGAGCGTCGCTATCAGAAAGGTCTGACGCTCGACGCCAACTACACCTGGGCACACGACCTGTCGAATGCTCTGGGCGCGGTGCCGACAACGCTTACGGCGGAGAACGGCGCGACGATTCTGAATCGCTTCAACCTTCACGCCGACTATGGCAATATCATCTACGTGCGGCGTAACCGCTTTGTGGGCACGTTTCAGTACGACCTGCCCTATGGCCGCGGCCAGCGCTTCGGCGGCAACCTGAACCGCGAGGCCAACCTGCTGATCGGCGGCTGGGGCGTGGCGGGTATCCAGCTCTGGCAGTCGGGCTCATTTCTCACACCTTCCTTCTCCGGCACGGATCCGTCCGGCACCGGCGTGCTCACCCGCGGCGTCACCACGGCACAGCGGCCGGACTGCACCGGCGTCTCACCAAATCTTACCAATCGCTCCCGCTTCAGCTGGTTCAACAATGCGGCGTTTTCCACGCCGGCAAACAACATCGGCCGCTTCGGCAACTGTCCCGTCGGCTTCCTGAACGGCCCCGGAACTGTCACCTTTGCGGGCACCGCAGGCAAGAACTACCAGATCACCGAGCGCGTGCGCTTGCGGTATGAGGCTCAAATCGCCAACCTGTTCAACCACACCAACCTTGGCAATCCCAATACCAACATCTCGTCCTCATCCTTTGGCACCATCTCCAACGTGCAGGACCCCACGACGAGCTACGGCCCCTCCGCCGGTCCGCGCAACGTACAGATGAGCCTGCGCCTAACTTTTTAGCCCATCGCAAACAAACCGTCTGCCCCCTCGTCGCGACCGTTCGTGCGAGGAGTGGGGCAACTCCGCCAAAATTGTTTAGAGATCCATCTCGTTCGTTTTTTCGCGCTGCTCTTTCTTCCTACTGAGTTAGCTACGATTGGGACTACGGCAGATACGGGTGACCTCTCGTACAATCTCCATGCGTAGAAGGGGCAACGAATGAGCCACGCTATACATAGTAAGTGCTTACCGAGCCTGTTTTATCTTCCGCTTATCTACTACAATTTCGCCGCCTTTGATAACCAGAACAGGATGCAGGAAGTTCCAGTAACCGTCTAGTGGGTTTCCACGCAGCACTACTAGGTCGGCTAGTTTGCCGGTTTCAACGGTACCCCGGTCTTGTCCGTGGTTGATGAAATCAGCTGAGTTCTGACCCATAATCCTGATCATGTCTGTTGGAGAAAACAGCAGGTTAAGGCCCTTGAGTTCCTGTTCAAAGACCGCACTCTGCTGATAAGGCGTGTGGGTGGTATACGGGAAAGCATCGCAGGAAAGGGAGATCTTGACACCATTGTCATAGAGCGTGCGGAGGTTGAGCACCATGTAAGCTGCAGCACGACCCTGCGGTTCGCCGCCCTGATCCCCCTCCGGCCAATGTCTTCCAGATCGGTAATGAGGCTGGTTGTCCTTCGAAAAGATGCCGAAGTTGGCTCCCGGAACGTTTGTGGAAGAGGCTACTATGGCACCTGCGGCCTTGATTTGCGCGGCTTGCTCAGGGGTCATCCAGTCGTAGTGAGTGCTGTGAACGAAACGCGTTTCCCCCAGGTTGGCGGCTGCGGTCATAGCCTGTGGACTAACGGCATGGACTTGGAAGAGGATCCCGACCTTCCGCGCCTCGTCAACACCCGCGGCGAAGTTCGCCTTTTCCTGCTCCGACGGGTTCACTGGCCAGGGAACCAGGGGGAAGATGTCCTCGCAAATAGAGTCGAAGTGCTGAGCCTTCGCCTCATCCACTGCGGCGCGTACTTGCGCCTCGTCCTTCATGCGACCGGTAGGAACGGGAGAGCAAGTGAGTAGGCGCGGGCCTTTAATCGTGCCGGCTTCAATGAGTTCCTTCAGACGCACGATGCCTTTGGGATCGTCCCCGCCGGCCTGGACCGATGTGAAACCTGCTTCAAGCAAGTCCCGCATTGCGCCCGCGGCACCGCCGGAGGGAGCGAGAAACTCATCCACTTTATCAACGCTGGCGGGACCAATCGGACTGCTGCCGGGGGCCTGAACAATGTGGCGATGGTCGTCTATATAGCCAGCCATAATGGTCATGCCAGTAACGTCAACAAGGAGGCCTTTGGCAACGCTAGGCGCAGAACCCGGCACTACCAAAGTGATTTTGCCATCAGTGACGACAACCGTGCCGGACTCGACGACGCTGCCGGTGCCGGTAAGGATGCGACCGTGCGTGAGAACGAGGTCCTGAGCAGAGACTAGCGAAACACCCGAAAGTGAGGCGAGTAGCGGGAGTGCATGGACGAGAAGACGGAGGCTCATGAACTGTATCTCCAAAGTTGATGATCACTGCCTTCTATTCTAAGAATGATCATGGCCTTCAGTGCTAAGAACGAAAGACGGCAGCGCTGAGTGCGGAAAGACGTGTAAAGAACTTTGTTACACCGAGCACGCTGGCGCCGGCCGAAGGCAAATGCCAAAGGCCGCAGCATGCTATGCGTGTTCCTTATAGAAGCGCTAGTAGTTAGCGCGCAGCGAGAACTGGAAGCTGCGTGGATTGTTTGCCTGCGCACTGGGCACACCAAAAGTTGCGGAGCCTGCGGTCAGACCAGGATCCCCGAACTGCACGCGATTGAATACATTGAACGCCTCAGCGCGGAAGACCAGGTTGACGTTCTCGTGGATAGGCGTTGTCTTGCCTACCGAAAAGTCCCAGTTGTCGACGCCCTCGGTCCTCAGAATACCGTTAGTGCGCGGAGCATTCCCGAGCAGGCTGCTGGCGGACACTCCATTGTAGGTCGTCGACGTGAAGCACGCGCGATTGAAGGTAGACCCGGCCCCTTGCGCCGAGGCCACAAGACCGATTCCCGACAGCAGGTTGCAGCCAGGAACAATGTTTGGTCGCGGCGTGCCGCCCCCGAACGCTGCCGACAGAGCCGTTGGAGCGCCAACGATTGCCAGCGGGAACCCACTCTGAAGTGAATTAATTCCGGACACATTCCATCCAGCCAACGCAGTGTTTACCGCATCGTTGCCGCTGTTCAGGAAATGTTTACCTCGGCCTACAGGAAGGTCAAGGATGTAACTGACGACCAGACGCTGCGGAACATCGAAGCTGAGGTAAGAGCGTTCCGCGCGAAGGTTGGTGTAGTCCTGAATCAAACCTTCTTGATGGCTTTCTACCTGGGTTGTTGTTGACTCTGCTGTGCTTAGAAACTTGGACCAGCTATAGTTACCCAGTACAGTGCCACCTCCTTTAAAACGCTTCGTGACCGTAACCTGCGCAGAGTCGTAGTACGAGTCGCCAATGAAGGGAGCTGCTTCTAAAACATTCTGAAAGATCGGGTAAGGCCGAAGCGACTGGCTGGTTGCACCGATGGGAGCAGTGGTCGGAAGTTGATTGAGATTGATCGTGCTGGCAATGGGCAGGTGCTCTCCGCGGGCACCCAGATAGGCAAGCTGGATAATGGTGCTCGCGCCGAAGGTCTGTTGCACATTGGCATTCCATTGCTCGAGAAAAGGATAGCTGCCGAAGGGATTGCGTCCTTGGATCGAATTCCCGACAAATTCATTCGGATTGGCGAGGTACCCTGCACGTCCTGATGACTGCAAAATCGTCGTCTTAGCGATAGTTCCGGGCGTACTGCAGCCCGCTTGTCCACCCGCCGCAAAACCAAGAGGTGCGCAAAGTAACTGGGCTGCTGGTACAAAGGTCTGCGGGGTGGCTATTGAATTGGAGTTTGGATTGGTGCTGGGCGAGCTATCCTGAGGCAAATAGGAGAGGCTGTAGCCTGCTCGGAACGTAGTACCTGAATAGGGCGAAAATGAGAAGCCGACTCGTGGTGAGAACAGATGATGGTGCGCGACCAAATCGCCTCGGCCGGGATAATTCGGTGTATCGACCAGCACCAGTGGGTTAGCCAGTTGTGGAACCAGCACTGCGTTGTTATCGTGCTTTTCAGTGTTGTTGCCCGGCAGTTCGTACCGAACACCTAGGGTCACAGTCAGTCTGGGATTAACGGTCCACGCATCGTCAACGAAAATTCCTGCGTAATGACTGTAGGCATCGGACGTTTTGGTCGTCACAAAGCCTCCAGTAGGTGTTGTCGTAAATTGACCCGAGACGAAGTCGGATACCGGCGTGATGCCAGAACCAGGAATGGTGGGCGGACCACCACAACTCTTGAATGCAGCTGGGCGAGTGACGTCGTTATAGGTAAGGGTTGTTGGCACTGCACTCGGCACGCAAGCCGTGTTGGTTCCAGCAAAGATAAAAGCCCCGGACAGGAAGGGATTGTTGAATAGGTACTCCTCGGCCTGCCGAGCCTCACCGCCGATGCTCACGGAGTGCTTGCCTAGAACTTTTGAGTAAGTCGCAGAGATGGTGTAAAGATTGAAAGCCTGTTGCGCACCGAAATCTGTGCCCGTGTACGGAAAGGTAATGTTGTTGCTTATGATAATCCCAGGAAAATAGGACGGGATTTCATGCGATGCCGCATTCCAGAACTGAGCCTGGTCTCCGTTGTCAAATGCGGCAAGATTGACGTTGGTATTGGCAGGCACCAGATAGCTGAAGTAGCGCATGTACGAAAGCCGTACATCGAGCACCGAGGTTGGGTTCAAGGTTGCCGTGTCGCCCACAACGTACTGTGACGCCGTCGCTCCGACGCCGGTAAACGCACTCGGGCCGACGGGATTACTCAAAAACTGCGTCGGATCCTGGGTGCGATCGAAGCGGGTATACCGCGCAAACAACTTATTGCGAACGTTCAGGTTGTAGTCGAGCCGGAAGGTTTCCTGGTTGCTAAACGAGTCTGCTTTGCCATTCGCCTGGTAGTTTCGAGCGGGATTTCCGACCAGATTTGGTGTGGGGAAGAAGTGAAGCTGATTGGCGAGATACTGTTCCGTAGGATCGGCAACTGCGTCACCCGGATTGACCGGAGCGCCGACACAGAATTTATTCAGCACGGTACCGCACCTTGCCTGCAACAAATAGGCCGGGCCGCCGGGAACAAACGGCGTATAGGTTCCTGGTGTACTGCTCGGCACAGGATTAAAGACCTTAGTTGCGAGATCTCCATTCTGCGTGAAGTCGCCGGCCAACTCTGCCGGAGTAGGCACAAGTCCGGTATTGACCACACCAAGCGCCAGGCGATATCCCTCATAAGAGGCGAAATAGAACGCCTTATCCTTTACAATCGGACCACCCGCAGTCGCCCCGAACTGATTCTGCTGAAAACTAGGCCGGGCAATTCCCGCATTATTATTAAAGAAGTTATTTGCATTGAAGATCGTGTTACGGAAATATTCATACACGCTGCCATGCGTCGCGTTGCCGCCGGACTTGGTGCCGAACGAGATCACCCCTCCGCCGAAGCGTCCATACTGCGGGTTGACGACGCTCGATTCCACTCTGAACTCTTGGACTGCATCCTGTGTGATGATGTAAGACGTGGCGTTGCCATAGAAGATCTGGATCGGCGCTCCATCCACGAAAATACCGGCCTGAGACGATAGTCCGCCAGATATCGAATAATTGTTGAAGCTATTTGCGTTTGTCAGCGCACCGCCGTTTGCATTGTTGCTTGCCGCGCCGTTGGTTCCACCCTGCGCCACGACACCAGGCGTCAACGCCACCAGATTCATCGTGTTACGGCCGTTTAGCGGCGTATCTTCCACCTGCCGGCCTTCAATGACTTGGCTCACCGTGGGTGTGCTGCTTTCCAAAACCTCGGCACTTGAAGTCACTTCCACCACATCTGTTGTGGACCCAACCGTTAGCGCATAGCTAAGCGTGACCTGAGCTTCAATCTGCAAATCGATGTCGCTACGAACTTCGGTTTTGAAGCCGCCCGCGCTAACCAAGGACTTGTACTGGCCCGCCAGGAGTCCAGGGATGCGGTACTGCCCTGCCTCATTCGTCGTTGCCGTCGTAACGACCCCAGTCGCCTGGTTCGTGTAGGTTACGGTCGCGTTGGGTACGCTTGCCCCGGTGGTGTCGGTGATGAAGCCGGAAACCGTCGCGGTAGAAGTTTGCGCGTATGTGGGTGCGTGGACACAGAACAACGCAAGGGCCAGCGTGAGACAAAGACGGAGGAGAGGGCGAATGAACGTAGACATTGATTGAATTCCTTCAGGGCACGGCGCAAGCAGACAGAAAATTGGTGGAATGCGCCCGTCCGGACGAACATGTGCACCGAAAATTATGGCAAGAAGCTTTGCTTGTCTGACCGAGCGATTTGCAGCAGTTTTTTGGTTTGACTTCCGCATTGCACACTGAACTACTGAGTCAACTCCTGTCAAGGACTTTTCACAATAGAAGAAATTGCAAGAAGTAACGAGCTATGGTTCCCTGGACGTTCTGGGTTTAATTCAATGCCTTGGAGCTTTAGCGCAAGTACCCAGGTAGGGTGACCTCAAGCCTGGGCTCACATGCCCAATCCGGGGGATCGCTCCCCCACGCCCGGCCCCTGTAAAATCAACCCGGACTACCCCTGGGAGCACGCGTGCCAGCGCAAAAAAGAAATCACCGCATTACCCTAGCCGTCCTGCTTGCCGCCACCCTCGCCGGCCAGGCAGCGTTCGCCCAGAAAAAGCTGAGCAAGGAAGAAAAGGCCGAGCAGAGGAATGCGAGCGTCCAGAGACCCCTCACCGCAACCCAGAACGCGCTGATCGACCAGGCTGTCCTCCAGGAAAAAGCGATCACCCAGATCCTCAGGGATCGCAAGCCCATGGTTGAAACCTACATCCAGACCATGCGCCCCGACCCGGTCATGCGCGAGATCCCCGACGCCGACCTTCACTTCCTCGGCCGTCTCCAACTCGACCGAACTATTAACGTCGAAAACTACCAGCAGGATAAGGCGAACGCCAACTCCAAGCTCAACAACAAGCACGGCCTGCTGAAAGACTCCGAACAAGTGGTCTCGAGCCTCGCCGGCCACGCGCACTACAGTTTCAGCCAGGCCGGCTTCGCGCAGATGCTCCTCATAGACCTCAACGACTTCGACCGCCAGCATTACAACTTCTTCTTCGTCCGCAATGACTTCCTGGGCACCGTCCCCACCTCGGTCTTTGATGTCGTCCCCGCACTCCAGAACTCCGCCGGCCGCTTCTTCGGCCGCATCTGGATCGAGACCGCTCACGGTAACATCGTCCGCATCAACGGCGAGTACGCCGGTGTCCAGAAAAGCTACCATGAGTACCCTCACTTCGACAGCTGGCGCACCAACGTCCAACCCAACACCTGGCTCCCCACCAGCACCTACATCGAAGACATCGACCCTAAAAGCAAGACCTCCACATTAAGCTTCAAGGCCTCCAACCACGTGTGGGGATACGCCCTCAAACTTCCCAGCGAGATCGAAAACACCTCCATCGAGGTGCAGAATGCCACCGATCTGTCGAGCTCAGCCCAGGACCAGGGACCGCTTGCCGCCCAACGCGCCCTCTCCCGCCAGGCCGAAGACAACGTGCTTGATCGCCTCTTCCAGGCCGGCCTGCTGGACGCACCCAGCGAGTTCGACAAGACCCTCGCCAACCTCGCCAACAATATCCTGGCCTACAACAACGCTGCCGTCGCCTTCCCCATCCGCGTCCGCACCCTGCTCACGGAGCCGCTCGAATCCTTTGCCGTCGGCAATACCATCGTGCTGTCCAAGGGTTTGATCGACACCACAGCCATCCTGACCTCCGACGGCAACCAGCAGCTCGGCAACCTCAACGCCCTGCTCGCCTTTCAGCTGGCCCACATCCTTTCCGGGCATCAGCTTGACACCAAATACGCGTTCAACGCCCGCCTCATGTTTCCTGACAACATGACCTTTCGGCGCATCCCCATGCATCACACCGACGCGGACAACGCCGAGGCCGTCACCAAGGCCATCGAGCTTCTGAAGCCGCCGGAACTCGCCGCGAGCCAGAAGTGCTTCGGCCTTTACCTGCAGCAGTTGCAAGCGCGAGTCCAGTATCTGCCTACTCTTACCCAGCCGCTCATCGGCGATGGCCTGGTGAAGAGCGACACCGACGGAACCTTCTGGCTGGCGCCCTTGATGGCCGGCAGCGACAAGCTCAACGTTCAGAATGTAGATCAGCGGGCAGCTGTCTCCCTTTCCAGCTTTCTTACCTTTGATCCCTGGACCGACCAACTCCTCGCTCTCCACGCCACACTTCAACCCATCCTGAACGCAAGCGATAAAATGCCCTTCGAGGTAGCCCCTATTTACCTCAAGTTGGCCTACTTTCAGGGCTCTTCTACCACAGCTGACACCACCGTACCGTCCCGCCAATAAGCGGCCTCCAACGTCGCCGTCAGCCCGCCCGCCCAGCCTCCTGGATCCACGCCGACATCACCTCGTGCCCGACTACTCCTGCCTGCTGCCGCACCACCTTACCCCCAGCCAGCACCAGGAAGTTGGGAATCCCCTGCACCCGGTATTTTGCCGCGAGGCCCGGTTCTGCCTCCGTGTCCACCTTCAGCACCACGCCGCGCCCGGCCATCTCCTTCGCCGTCCGCGCCACCTCCGGAGCCGCCGCGCGGCACGGTCCGCACCACGCCGCCCAGAAGTCCACGAGCACCGGAACTTTCGCGCCTTGCACGATCTCTTCAAACTCCGCAGCGCGCACCGCGACCGGCTCGTCCATCGGCCTGATCTCTGCCTTGCAGGCTCCGCAGCGACCAGTGTCCGCAAGATGCGCTGCCCCGATGCGATTGCGTTGCCCACACTTGCCGCACACCCGAATGATGCCCATATCTTTCTCAGCTCCTTCTTAGCACTTAACACTGAAACGCCCTCCTAATCGGAGAGCGTTTCACTTCTTCCTGACTCTGGTCTAACGGCGACCGCCGCCGCCTCCATGAAATCCTCCGCCGGCGAAACCCGCGCGAAGGCCTCCACCATATCCGAATCCACCGCCATAACCATAGCCGCCGCGGAATCCATACCCGCCGTAGAAGAAGGCCGGCGAATAGAACCCAAAACCGAACGGACTATAGAACAAGCCATCTTCTGGGAACCACGTGTACCCATAGGACCCGGGAGCCCATGCCCAACCCGGGTAACCTCCGGCACCTGCGTATTCTGTCCCAAACGTGGCATTCGCCTGACCCAGATACTGCGACCGGAGCGAACTCCAGCTGTATAGTTCATCCTCCGAGTTACTCCTGCTGAAGCTTGTACCCTTGAACCCCGCTCCATTCAGCGCCAGCTCGTGGCCGCCTTTTACGTCGATCCACTTTGCTTCTTGCGACTCTGAGACCGCAGCCTTGCCGTTGAAGACTTTCAGCTCCCCGGAGCGAGCATCTACTTCATACAGTCCGCGCTGCACCAGGTCCACCTGGGCACCACCGCTGCCATTCGGCACATCCACCTGCAAATCATTGGCTTTCGAGAGCTGATCAACTTCGATCTCCGCTCGCCCGCGTTGCAACGCAATCTCGGTATGCATCAGGTCCGGCGAAATCATTTTTACGACGCTGTTGTCGTCCAGTCGGAGAAAAACACCCGGAGTCAGCAGCATCTCCGCTTTGCCGTTGCCTGTCGAAAGCAGTTGTCCGGCCGCTACCTCCGCATGGCCGATCGAGCTGCGGGAAATCTCAGACCCATTGACCGCGGCCTGTCCTTCTACATAGTTGATTGTCCCTGGTCTGGCTGGGTTCGTACCCTGCGAAAAGGCAGGCGTGAACAGAGTCGCCAGGGAAAGCACGGAAAGCACTTTCAACCTGAACATGTTTCAAAAACCTCTGTTTACTTAGATGGAACATCGACTAAAAAGTTGCGGTCTGCACTGATGGCCTGAGCTTTGCCACCCGGAGTCCCCTCGATTAACACCTACGTCGCATCTATCCCCGCCAAAGTGCTACATCCTTTCCTGCCCACCGTTGCTACTTTGATCTTGCGCGATCTGCCGGGTTGGTTCGATGCACTTCCGAATGAGCCGCGTGCTTTTCAGAAAGTTGTGCTTTGCAGCAAATTCCTGTCCGGAGCACGCCGCGACCACGGTGTGCTCCAGCAGGGTTGATGTCTTTCTTGTTCTGGAATCGATCGACTCCACAGCAGCCGCGAGTATGCCAGTACTCGCGGCTCTTGTCCGTTCAGGCCCGTACGCCCATACCTGCCAGCACGCCGCGCATGTAAGCAAAGCTCTCGATCACGCCCGGCATTGGGTCGTTCTCATGGATCTCGTACTCCAGGTCCACGAAGCCCTTGTACTGCATCGCCATCAGCTGTTGGAAGATCGCCTTCACCGGCATCAGGCCCTGCCCGACCGCCACTTGGCTTTCCTTCTCGGTCGCACTCGCCAGGTCTTTCATATGCATGTCGAACAGTCGCGGCCCCGTCGCCTTGATCGCCTCGACCACGTTGTCGCCCGCCCGCATGCTGTGTCCTACGTCGATGCAGCAGCCCATGCGCGGATCCATATTCTTGACCGCCTTCAGCACGTCATAGGGCGAGTGCCAGATCTTGTCCTCCGGCCCGTGATTGTGGATCGCCAGCCGGATGTCGTACTCCTTCACAAACTTCTCGATCCGCGGCAGCACCTCGGGCGCCGGATCTCCGGCCACGATCACCTTCACGCCGGCGCGCTTAGCATACTCAAACTTCGCCCGGATGTCCTCATCCTCATCCTTGGGAAAATAGACCGTCCCCACCGCCGTCACCCGGATGCCCGCCGCCTTGTACGCATCCACCGCCGCCTGCTCCGCTTCTGGAGAGCTCGAAGGCAGATGATCTTTCACATCCTTGCAGTTGATATTGGTCAGCCGCAGCTGCTTCATGTCGTCGATTACCTGCGCGCGCGTAAAGTTCCGCAGCGTGTAGCTCGCCAGGCCCAACCGGACTAGGCCCGACCCGCCGCCGCCGCCCACCTGTGCTGCTTCCATTCGTTCCGTCCGAAAGCCCGGAACACATCCAGCCGCTGCCACCCACGCAGCGCTACGGAGAAACGTTCGCCGAGTACCTGAAAGATCCATCGCACGAATCTTACCAGCGCCCACACATCTTCGCCGCGCACGCTTCTGAGAAGATAGAGCAGCCATGTCTTCGCACCCGCTTCAGGATCAACTCGATGCGATCACCGCCCGCACCCGGTCGCTCGTGCAGCCCGAGCGCCTTGCCCTCTCCGAGTCCGCCACCGCCGCACTCTTCGCCTCCGGCATCGAAGACCGCGTCCTGCCCGTCGGAGCGTCCGCCCCCTCGTTCTCGCTCGACGACGCTCGCACCGGCAGACCCGTCCATTCCGGCGACCTGCTCTCCCTTGGCCCGCTCATCGTCAAATTCTTCCGCGGCCGCTGGGATCCCTACTGCGTCACCGAGCTCGAACGCTGGCGCGACCTCTACCCCAGCCTCCGCCGGCGGCACGCCCTCCTGGTCGCCATCTCCCCGCAGACTCGCCGCCAGAACGACTTCGCCGTCCAGCAGCACGATCTTCCCTTCCCCGTGCTTTCCGATCCAGGCAGCGCGCTCGCCGCCGAGTTCGGCCTCGCCCACACAATCCCGCTTCGAGACCGCCGCTACTACCAGTCCATTCTGGTAAATATCCCCTTCGCCAACTCCGGCCTCACCTACGACACCGCACCCGACTCCGCCTGGTGCCTGCCGTTGCCCGGCCTCTTCCTCATCCAGCCCGACCACACCGTAACCTTCTCCAAAGCCTTTGCCGACTCCCGCGTTCGTCCCGAACCCGAGGACCTGTTAGCTTTGCTCTAACCCTGTATCGCAGCTCCATACCCAGGCGTCTGACACACATGGCCAG